>DATGJA010000544.1:0-8964 GCA_035295445.1 Polyangiaceae bacterium
CGACGTCCCGCACGGCCTCGCGTCGCTGCACGTCCTCGAGCTCGAAACGGGGCTGCTTGTCGCCGGCGCGAAGCTGCGGGGCGAGATCGAAGAGCGCCTGCGCCAGGTGCTGGCCGCCGTTTCGTCGGGGGGGGCGAAGGACTCCCTGCTCTACGTCGCGGGGATCGACTCGCTCCTCGGCCAGGGGGCGGCGGGCAGCGGCGTGGGGGACCTGCTCAAGCCGATGCTGGGGCGCGGCGACGTGCGCCTCCTCGCCTCCACCACCATCGACGGCCTCCGCAAGATTCAAGAGCGCGATCCGGGCCTCTTGCGCCGATTCAGCGTGCTCTCGATCGAGCCGCCGACGCTCGACCAGGCGCTCGAGATCCTGCGCGGCATCGCCTCGAAATACGAGGCGCACCACGAGGTGCAAATCGGCGAGGGGGCCATCGTGGCCGCGGTGCGCCTCGCCAAGAGGTACCTGCAGGACCGCGCGCTGCCGGACGCTGCGATCGATCTTCTCGACGAGACCGCGGCGCGCAAGCGCGTCGAGATCGACGGCGTGCCGGTCAAGGTGGACGAGGCGATCCGGCGCCTCGCCTCCGTCAAGGCGCAGATCGCGTCGCTGGCCGGCGACGGCGACGCGATGAGCGTCAAGACGCGGGAGCGGCTCGAGAAGGAGGCGCGCGATCTGGAGCCCGCCGTGGGCGAGATGCGGGCGAAGCTCGACTCGCGCCGGGGGGCCCACGCGGCGCTCGCGGCCCTCCGGAGCGAAGCGAACCGACTGACCGGCGACCTCGCGCAGGCCAAGGAGCGCAACGACTTCGCGCGGCTCGGCGAGATCGAGCACGTGCAGCTCCCCGACGTGCAGCGCCGGCTCGAGGCCGCGGAGGCGACCATGGGGCGCGCCGGCGCCGCCGCCGTCTCGAGCGTCGTCACCGAGGAAGACGTGGCCGTCGTGCTCGGCGAGTGGACGGGCATCCCCGTCAGCAAGATGCTCGAGGCCGAGAGCGACAAACTCCTCAAGATGGAATCACGCCTGGCCGAGCGCGTCGTCGGGCAGACCGAGGCGGTCCGCGCCGTCTCCCGCGCCGTGCGGCGAGGGCGCGTCGGCCTGCGGGACCCCGGCAAACCCATCGGGTCATTCCTGTTCCTGGGGCCGAGCGGCGTGGGCAAGACAGAGCTCGCGAAGGCCCTCGCCGAGTTCCTCTTCGACGACGAGCAATCGATGACCCGCCTCGACATGAGCGAGTTCATGGAGAAGCACATGGCGGCGCGGCTGGTGGGCGCCCCGCCCGGCTACGTCGACAGCGAGGAGGGGGGCTTCCTGACCGAGGCCGTGCGCCGCCGCCCGTACAGCGTCCTGCTCTTCGACGAGGTGGAGAAGGCGCACGCGGACGTCTTCAACCTGCTCCTGCAAGTCCTCGACGACGGCAGGCTCACGGACGGCCGCGGTCGGACGGCGAACTTCTCGAACACCGTCGTCATCATGACGAGCAACGTCGGCAGCAAGCGCCTGCTCGAGACCGATCCGAAGCTCTTCGAGACCCCGGAGGGGCTCGAGGCCCTGCGCGACGTCCTGCGGGACGAGCTGCGCGCGTTTCTCCGCCCCGAGTTTCTGAACCGGATCGACGACGTGATCCTCTTTCGTCCCCTGTCGCGCCAGGACCTCCGAGGCATCGTCGAGATCCAGCTCCGTCGCCTCGAGAAGCTCGTCGCGGACCGCGAGCTACGCGTAGAGCTGAGCGAGGCCGCCAAGGACAAGCTCGTCGAGATGGGGTACGAGCCGGCGTTCGGCGCGCGGCCGCTCAAGCGCGCGATCCTCAAGGGTCTGCAGGACCCGCTCGCCGAGGAGATCCTGCGCGGCGGCTACGCGCAGGGCAGCGTGGTGAAGGTCGACGTGGCCGGCGACGACTTCTCGTTCGCGAAGGCCTGAGACGTGCGCGTACACCTCGTCGGAGTCGCGGGCACCGGCATGGGCGCGCTCGCCGCGCTGCTGAAAGAAGCGGGCGAGACCGTCAGCGGGTCGGACGCGGCGTTCGACCCGCCCGTCGGGCCGGTGCTCGAGTCGCTAGGGATCCGTTGTCTGCGCGGCTACGAGGCCGCGCACCTGAATCCACGGCCCGACCTCGTGGTGGTGGGCAACGCGATCCGTCGGGACAACCCGGAAGCGCAGGAGGCCGAGCGCGCGGGGATCCCGCGCACGTCGATGTCGCAAGCGCTGCGGGACCGGTTCCTCGCGAAGCGCCGGGCGCTCGTCGTCTCGGGAACGCACGGCAAGACGACGACGAGCGCGATGTGCGCGTGGCTCCTCTGGCGGGCCGGGCTCGAGCCGGGCTGGTTCATCGGCGGCGTGCCCAAGGGCCTTCCGTCGAGCGCGGCGGTCGGCTCGACGCGCCTGCGCCCCGAACAAGGGCGCGCCCCGTTCGTCGTCGAAGGAGACGAGTACGACGCGGTCTACTGGGACAAGAAGCCGAAGTTTCTGGACTACGTGGGCGTCGGCAAGGACGACGTGGCGATCGTCACGAGCGTCGAGCACGATCACGTCGACATCTACCCCACCGAGGCCGACTACGAGGGGGCGTTCGAGCGTTTCGTCTCGGCCGTTCCGGACCAAGGACTGGTCGTCTGCGATGCCCACGACGCCCGCGCGCGGAGCCTCGTCTCCCGGTCGGCGCGCGCGCGCGTGGCCTTCTACGCTCTCGATCGCGACGACACGGGCGACGTGACGCCGACGTGGCTCGGCGCGCCCGCGGCGCCGATGGGCGAGGGTGAGCAGGCGTTCGACCTCTTCGCGGGCGGCGTGTCGTGCGGCCGGTTCACGCTGCGGCAGCCCGGCCTCCACAACGTCCGCAACGCCATCGCGGCCGTCGTCGCCTGCCTCGATGGCTTCGGCCTCGCCGAGCGGGACGCGCGCGCGCACCTCGCGTCCTTCGAGGGGGTCCTGCGGCGGCAAGAGCTGCTCGGCGCGCCGGGCGGCATCCGCGTGTACGACGACTTCGCGCACCACCCCACCGCCGTGGACGAGACGCTTCGGGCGCTCCGGTCCCGCCATCCCGAGGGCGTCTTGTGGGTCGCCTTCGAGCCACGCAGCGCCACCGCTTGTCGCTCGCTGCACCAGGAGGCGTACGCGCGCGCGTTCGACGCCGCCGACCGGGTGCTCCTGGCGCCCCTAGGCCGCGCGAACGTCCCGCAGGCCGATCGGCTCGATTTGACGCGCCTCGCGGCGGACCTGGGTGCCAAGGCGCGCGCGACGGCGAGCGTAGACGCGATCGTCGACGAGCTGGCGGGCGCGGCCCGTCGGGGCGACACCATCGCGCTCCTGTCCAACGGCGCCTTCGGCGGCATCCACGCCAAGCTCCTTCGGCGGCTCGCCGCCCGTCCGTAGCGGTCGTCGTCCCGTCGCGGTCACGACGTCGATTCGCGAGCGGGGGGCGGGGCCGACAGGCGACCGCTGATGTGGAGGAGCGCCCGCTCGCAGTCCTCGGCCACGCCGCGATGCCCGGCGCGCGACGCCAGCGAGCGCGCTGTCTCGAACTCTTCGCGCGCATCTTCGAGTTGCCCGCGGTGCTGCAGCAGCGTCGCGAGCAACCAGTGCCCCCCGATGACCTCCGCCTTGAAGTCGCGACTCGCGGCGTACGCGATCCCTTGCTCGAGCAACTTGACGGCGTCGGATCCGTCGCGGAGGCCATCGAGGAACACGAGGAGCATCCGGTTGTCGTTCGCGAGCCGCTCGTACCCGAACTCCTCGCATAGCGCGAGCGACTGCCGCAACGCGCCGTACGCGCGCGGCCGGTCGTCGAGGTGCAGGAGGGCGTCCCCGAGCTTGTGCAGATCGAGCGTGACCTCGTAGGTGAGGCCCATCTCCCTCGCCAGGTCGATCGCGCGTTCGGCGTAGACGGCCGCGGAGCGGAAGTCTCGAGTCAGGTGATCGACCGTCGCGCGCACGCGTGTCCTCTCGGCGAGGGCGACCTTGTCGTCGGGGAGCACGGCCTCCGCCTCGCGCAGGTTTGCGAGCGCCATCGCGCGATGCCCGAGGCCCGCGTTCGCTTGGGCAAGGTGAATCGCCAGGCGATGCCGCTCTTGATCGTCGATCAAGGTACGCAGTACCTGCTGCAGGCGCTCGAGGAGCTCCCCGGCGAGCTTGAAGTCTCCCTGGCGCGTCGCGAGCTCTGCCTCGGCGATGAGGACGGGCTTCATCGATTGCTCGTCGGCGCCGGCGATCACCTCGGCCTCCGATAGGCAACGACGCGACTCTTCGAAGCGTTGCACGGCGGCGAGGACGCGGCCTGCTTCGACCCGGACGCGGATTCGGAGCTCGCGCGAGCCGCCCTTGTCCGTGCGGTCGATCACGCCGGTGCATAGCTCGAGCGCGTCCGGGCAAGCGCGTACCAGGCGGACGGCCGACGCGAGGCCCCCCAACCACGCCACGAGCTGCTCGGCCGACCGGGTCGACGAGTCGGCGAGGGCGATCGCGCGCGCGAAGTCCCGCGCCGCCGCCTCGAGCTGACGGATCTCGAGGTGCCGCTCGCCGCTCTTGGCGAAGTAACCCGCCGCGCGCTCGCGATCCCCCGCCTCGTAGAGGTGGTGCGCGATGACGGCGGCGTGCTCCCATGCGCGCAAGCCCAGCGACGTCTCGAGCGCTTGCCCGGCGGCGGCGTGGAGCTGGCGGGCCGCCTCGGCGGTCAGCGCGTCGACCACGATCTCGGGGATGAGCGGCGACGTGAAGCACACCTCGCTCGGGCCGCGGTCGACGACGAACGCGCGCTCCTTCAGCGTGGCCGCGCTTCGCTCGAGGGCGCGCATCGGCTGACCTAGCATGCCCGAAAGGACGCCGAGGTCGACCGGGTCTCCCAGCACGGCCGCGGCCTGCAGGACGGCGCGATCCGCGATCGACAGCCGCGCGACGCGCGACGCGACCAGGCCTCGGAGCGTCTTGGGGAGGGCCAGATCCTGACCGGTGAGCTTCATCGAGACGACGCAACGCTCGGCGACGGTGACGGCGCCGGCGTCCACCAGCCCTTTGATGACCTCTTCCACGAAGAGCGGGTGGCCGCCGGCTCGACCGCGCACGAAACGCACGAGCTCTTCGGGGACGACGCCCACGCCCAAGCGGAGAGCCGCCAGGCGCTCGACGTCCGGCGGGGCGAGGTCCCCGAGGTCGATCGCGACGTGGCCGCCGACCCCTTCGAGCGGGTGCGTGAAGCCGGCCCGCGCGCCGAACGCGAAGACGAACCGCGCGCTCCGCAGGCGACGCAAGACGTCCTCGAGGATGCCGAAGCTCTCCTCGTCCATCGCGTGCGCCACGTCCCACGCGAAGACGTAGGGCCGATCCTCGCACAAGCTCTGGACGGTCCGCGCGAACGCCTGACGGAGACGCGCCTTCGCGTTGCCGCCGGCGGCCGGGACCGTCGCCCCGAGGATCGCGAGGACCGCGTGCGCCTCGTCGGTGCGCAGGCCGAGGGCACGAAGCCGGGGCTCCACCGCGAGGATACGGTCGTTCGTGTCGGACTCGGAGGTTCCGCAGAGGACCTGGAGCATGCTGCCGATCCCGGAGAGTGGGAAGTCGGCGCCGCGAGGGGTGCACGCCGCGAGGTGGAAGCCGACGTTGTATCCGCCTTTGCGGAGCCTCCGCCCGACCTCGTAGAGCAGGCGGCTCTTTCCGACCCCGTGGTCGCCGCGGATCGTGATGACCCGGGGCGTTCGGCGGGCGGCGGCGGCCAGCGCCTCGCCGATGCGACGAAGCTCGTCCTTGCGGCCGACGAAGCGCCCAAACGCCTCCGCCGGACGGAGGACGTCGCGAACCAGCGCGCCGAGCGTCTCCACCCCCGAGGTCCCGCTCTCCGTCGGGGGGTCGAACTCGAAGAGGGTGCGGACCGACCGCAGCGCCTGGAGGCTGATCGAGGCCTGGCCGGGCCGCGCGCGCGCGAGGTTGCGCGCCTTGTCGAGGAGGGCGCCGAGCTGCTCGTCCTGCGTGGGCTCGCCCGTACGCGACACGTGGATCCTTCCCGTGTGGAGCCCGGCGCCGGGCGCGTCCGACGCGTCGAGGCTCCGGAGGGCCACCAGCGCGCATCGCGTCGCCATCTCGGTGTCGCGGCCGTCGGGGTCGCCCAGCCCGAAGATCGCCGCGATGTGACCGTCGTCGCGGCGAAGGACACGGCCGCCCCACCGTTCGACGATGCCGGCCACGCGATCGGTCACGGGGGCCGGCGTCTGCCGCGGCAGCTCGACCACGACGCCCGTCACTTCCCGCCGTTCGCCGAGCTCGGCGGCGCGCTCGATGGCCGGTGGCTCGGAGCCCGCCGTCCCGCTGACGGCCCACGACCGGCGGGTGGGGACCTCGAGCGGGTTGCGCCTCGTCGGCGGCGGCGCCGCTTCCGCGTCGAGCAGCGGCGCAGGCATCGAGGCGAGCCCGCCGGCGTCGCCCGAGTCGCGAAACTTGGACAGGAACTCGCTGAGATCGAGGGCTCCGAAGCGACTCCCCTGCGAATAGAGAAACGCGAGGAGCGCCTCGTACATCCGGCCGGCGTCCGGGTATCGCTCGGCGGCGAGCGTGGCCATCGCCGTCTTCAAGATCGCCACAAGGTCCGGCGGGATCTCCGGGCGAAAGAGCTCGATGGGCGGGCACTCGCCGGCCTGGACGCGGCGAAGCGTCTCGAAGGTGGTCGGCGCGGTGAAGGGATTCACCCCCGCCACGCATTCGTAAAGAATGGTCCCAAGGGAGAAGAGGTCGCTCCGGGCGTCGACCTCCTCCCCGCGCGCCTGCTCGGGGCTCATGTAGCCGAACTTCCCGTGCAGGGCCCTCGACCGGGTGTCCTCGCCGCCCGCGCGGTCGAGGGCGCCGCGCGCCTTGGCGATGCCGAAGTCGGTGACCTTGACCTCTCCTTCGAACGACAGGAGGACGTTCTGCGGGGAGACGTCGCGGTGCACGATGCGCAGCGGGCGCATCCGCTCGTCCCGGCGACGGTGCGCGTGATCGAGCCCTTTGGCGATCTCGGACGCGACGTAGACCGCCATCTGGATCGGCACCTGCGTCTGACGCCGGCGCGCGCGCGCGAGCACGCTCGCCAGGTCGAAGCCGTGCACGTACTCCATCGCGATGTAGTAGGCGTCCTGCCCCGAGCCGTCGGACCCGGCCGCCCGCCCGAGGTCGAACACCTGCACCACGTTCGCGTGCGACAAGCGCACCGCGAGCTTGGCCTCGTGGATGAACATGTCGACGAAGTCGTGGCTCTTCGCGAGGTCGGGGAGGATGCGCTTGATGACGAGGATCTTTTCGAATCCCTCGACGCCGTAGCTCTTGGCCTTGAAGACCTCGGCCATCCCGCCTTGCCCGAGGCGCTCGAGCAGGCGATAGCGGCCAAATGCCTCGTTCACGGGTCGCGCTCCGACCTGGACCGTAACACCGGCGGCCCGGCAGGCGCGAGGCGCCCGGGACCACGCCGGCGGGACGCGCGTCGAACGGAAACGTGGCCGAAAGTGTCAGGTTCACGGTCCGCGGCCGAAGGTCTGTCCCGGAAACGGCGGCGGCGAGGTGGGGTGGCGGATGACGTAGACGGGGTTCGTGAAGCCGAAGGGCGGCACCGGCATGAACGGTAGGACGTCGTCCATCCGCCGCTCCCCGCGCGCGATGACCTGGACCCACCCGTTGTCGGGTCCGACGGGAATGCTGAGGTCGGAGTCGAAGCGAACGGTACGGTCCGCGGCTTCGCCGAGCGTTCCCGGCTCGGGACCGAGCTGTGTCGGGCGCGACGGCACGTCGAAGGACTGCACCACGCGGGGCGCGCCGCCCACTTGGCCGACGACCACCTCGACCTTCGTCACGTCGATCCAGGGCGCCGCGCGAACGCGGACGTGCCCCACGACGGGATCGTCGGTCGTCGACGCGTCGTCCCCGGGCGAGGCGCCGCCGATTTGGAGCTCGATGATCGGGCCGTTGGTGACGGTGGCGTGTCCTTTGCGGATGTTGGCGACGACCGTCAAGGCGTCGACCGGCTTGTCGTTGTCCAGCGTGGCGCGCGGGTCGACCGTCACCAGCGTCCGCGGGTAGCCCGCCCAGTGAAACTGGATCCGGTGCGAGTCGCTGCTCCCGGTGGCGGTGTAGCGCCAGCCGTAGTCGAGGAGCGCCCAATAGTCGTGCAGCACCTGCTCGATCCGCTCGGGCTTCTCGGAGTCGTACCCGTTATAGACCTCGATCCCGTCGAAATCGACGCGCGCGTGAATGTGCGTCCGGGGCGCTTTGGGGTCGAAACCGATGATCCCGAAATACCCGATGCCCTTCGGCAGCCGGGGGTGATTCAGCTGAAAGTATCGGTTCGGATCCCCCGTTCGGACGGCGCGGAAGATCGCGCCGATGGTCGTGTGCCGGTAAGGCGGCACGGGCGCCGTGGCCGGATACGGGAACACGCCGAAATGGCCGAAACCGCGGCTGTAGGTGGTGACCTCGACGCCGGGGACGCTCAAGATCTCGTGGCCCACGTCGAGCGTTTCGATCGCGGGCGCGTAGTCGCCGACGAGGTTGTGCTCGGTGGGAACTGCGAAGTCGATGCCCGCCGCCACTAGCGACAGGACGCGGTCCTCGATCGTCACCGGAGCGTCGAAGCTCGGCCGCGCGTGCACGTGCAGGTCGCACCCCAGCACGCCCGGCGTAGGAACGACGTGTCGCGGCGCCAGGGTCACCTCGGTCACGCGCCCGGACACGACGTCCACCGTCTTGGCGTCCACGCTCCATTCGATCCCCTTGGTCGCCGCGACACGGTAGCGACCCGACGGAAGCGGCGTCGTGACGTCGCCCCGCAGCGAGTCGATGATGGGGCCCGCCCCCGAGGCGCGATAGTCGGGCCCGAAGCTCGGGTCGACGGTGCCGTCGACGCCGTGCACGAGCAGCCGTGCCGTCAGCGGCATGCGCGTGTCGCCGTCCACGAGAACGACGTGCATATCGCCCCCGGGGGAGACGTCGAGGACGAGGTCGCGCCGCGTCCCCGG
>DATGJA010000545.1:0-9662 GCA_035295445.1 Polyangiaceae bacterium
GGTCCTCGCCCAGCCGGCGGACGTCGACCGCGTCCTTCGCGCTGCGCTGGCCCTCGACGCGTTCAACGCGCGGGCGCTGCGCGCCCTCTTGCGGAGGATCGCGGCCGAGCCGGCCGATCGCGACGACACGGCGACGCGCGCGCGCAGACGCGAGATGGCGAGCCTGCTCGACCGGCTGGCGGACGTCGAGAAAGAGCCGGAGCAGAAGACGTCGATCCTCCTCGAGCTCGCCGAGGTCCACGTACGCCTCGGCGACATGGCCTCCGCCGAGCGGGCCCTCGTCGAGGCCGTGGCGCGGTCGCCCGCCCACGCGCGGGCGTTCACCCGCCTGGCCTCCCTCTTCCGCCGCGCCGAGCGTACGGACCACGTCGGGCACGCCCGGGCCTTGGCCGCCGTCGTCGCGATGGGCCAGCAGATCGGACACCTCGACGCCCGCTGGTTTGCCACGCTCGGGCAGATCGAGATCCACAACCTCTCGCGATCGCGTGACGGCATCGCGCACCTGCAGCGCGCAGTCGCTCTCGACCCGACCCTCTACGAGACGCGCTTCGAGCTGGCGACGGCGTACACCCACGCGGGTGCGAACGACGAGGCGACGCGCGTCCTCGTCGCGATGCTCGCGCCGAACCCGCCCTCGCCGACGCCGATGCTCTCGATCGCCGACCCTGCCGCCGGCGTCGCCCTCCTCGAGAAGACCCTGACCGGCGAGCGACGCCCCGACGAGGCGATCGTGGCGGGCGAGCTGCGCGCCATCGCAGGCGAGCTGGACGACGCGCGCCGATCCTGGCTGCGCGCCCGCCGCTTGCCGCACACCGAGGGCGCGCCGGGGGCGCTCAACCGCCAGGTGCTCGTCACCCACGTCCTTCCGGCCGAGGGGCGCCACATCCTGCTCGAGGTCGCCGCGGCCATCTCCGGCGTCGAGGCGAAGCTCCTGCGCGGCGACCTCGGCGAGCTAGGGCTGTCGCCCCGCGATCGCGTCGGCCCGCGCGCGGGGCATCCGACCCGGGCGTTGCTCGATCGGGTGGCCCGGCAGATGGGGGTCGAGGAGACCGAGCTCGCGATCTCGTCTCGCGCGACCAAAGTCCGCGTCCTCGCGCAGGACGTTCCGTGGGTCGTGGTTCCCGCCTCCTTCGTGCAACGCGACGAGAGCGCCCAGCTGGCCGGCCTCGCGCGGATCATGGCGCGCATCGCCTACGGCACGCCGTGGAGGGAGGAGCTGACGCCGGAGGCGGCGCAGGCGCTGCTCGTCGCGGGGGCCCGCCAGGTGGTGCCCAAGTACGGCCCCGTCGACGGCGACGCGGCCTCCGCGAAGCTCGTGGCGCAGCACGAGGCGACCCTGTCGCGCGTGCTCAGTCGCCGACAGCGCAAGCTCCTCGAGGAGCTCGCGCCCCACATCACGTCGGCGCAAGCGCGCCTTCCCCCGGCGGCCGAGTTCGCGGATGCCCTCGCGCGCGCCGAGCTGCGGGCCGCCTTCGTGGTCACCGGCGACCTGCTCACGACCGTGGGGGAGGTCCGCACCTTCGACGCGGCGCTCGACCGGGAAGCCGGGAGCCCGGGCGGGGGCGCCCTCGCCGCGGTCCTCGATCACCCGCTGGCGGGAGACGTCGCGCGCTTCGCGCTCACGGCCGAGGCGACGGCGCTACGGCGCCGGCTGGGATCGATCTGGGTGCGGTGACTGGCGCCAGCGCGACGCGCACCAGCCGCAGCGGGTGGTCCACCCCCTTCACCATGGTCTCGAACTTCTCGCGAGCGGCCGCCGGTCGCTCTCCGGGCGCGAGCGGGGCGTCGCCGCCCCCGGAGGCGTCCTGCAGGGACTCGAAGACGTCGACGGGCATGACGATCTCTCCGCTGCGGGCCAAGTGCTGCAGGCGCGAGGCGACGTTCACCGTTTGTCCGAAGTAGTCGAGCGCGCCGTTGGCGGTCACGACGTAGCAGGGCCCGGCGTACATCCCGAGCTTGAGGCCGACGTGCTCGCCGTGCTTTGCCTGCGCGCAGAAGATCTCGAAGCGCGCGAGCGGGTCGAGCGCCGCGAGAGCGCACGTGCGGGAGTCGACGAACGCCGCCATCACCGCGTCGCCCATCGTCTTGACCACCGCGCCGTCGTGGCGCCGCACGACCTCGCGCAACAGATCGAAGTGATCGTCGACGAGCCGGAAGGCGGCCGCGTCCCCGACGCGTGCGTATAGGGCCGTCGAGGCGGTAAGGTCGCTGAAGAGCAGCGCCGCGCGCGCCACCTTGAGCGGCGTGCCCCGCTTGAGGAGATCGCTCGAAAAGAGCGTCCGGAACTCGTCCATGGTCGAGACCTCGTGCGCCGTGGCGGCGGAGCTCGCGAACGCCAGTCGCTCGATCTTCACGTGCCGCGTGTCCGAGCACCGGCTGCGGATCTGCACCCGCCCCCCGGGGGACACGCGCAGGGCGTGGGGGCGCAGCCCTTGATCGTCCAAGTCGACTTCGACGTTCGACGGCGCCGACGCCTCCACTTCAACCGACGCGGTGCTACCGCCGCGCGCGAACAGCCGATAGCGACCCGCGCCCGCGGGGGCCTCGAGCTCGCGGGTGTCGCCGGGATCGACGCTGGCCTGCAGCAGCACGTGCGGCGTGCGCGACGGGCCGCCGATGCAGAAGGTGCCCTCAGGGACGTCGCGAAAGGCTTTGTGCGGGCGGAAGGTCGCCTCGACCGCGCGATCCAGGTCGAGATCGAAGGTGATGTCGCAGAGCTGGCAGTGCCCTTCCGGCGGCACCTCATCCAAGGCCTTTGCCTGCTCGGACGCCGTGAGGCAGCTCGGGCACAGCAGACCCCAGCGCATCTCGACCAGCCCCGCCGGGACGCCGCGCAGGAAGGCCCGCAGGACCTCGCGGCGCGGCAGCCCCCATTCGTCCGCGACCTCGAAGGGTCGCATGCGCGCCACGTCGGCGTCCGGCCCGTCGCGCACCCGATCGCCGAGACGAGCGGCGAGGGTTGAGTCGACGCCGGCTTCGCGCAGGCGACCGACGGCGGCCGCGACCCGGGCGGCGTCGGCGGGAGAGACAGGCTCCACGTAGGGACTCGGCGCCCCGGCCGCGACGTGCGCTTCGATGCGCGCGCAGAGGCGCGCGAACTCCGACACGAACCGCCGCGCGTTGATCCACGCGACCGGACCAAGGACCCACGCCCGGGGCGTGATCTCGAACCGCACCGTCGCGCGCGTTCCCCCGTCGGGCGCGCGCTCGGTCGCCGGCGCGGCCTCGAGGGTGCATCGCCACGTGTACGACTCGACCGGTCCGCCGCGCATCCGGCGGTGGACCCCGAACGACCGCTCGAGGCTCCACTCGAACGGAAACTCTTCGTAGACGAGCTTGAACCCCGCCGCCCGCGTCTCGCCCACGTAGCGCGCGCCCGAACGCGCGCCGACCTCGATGGGACGAAAGGTCACCTCCCGCATGCCCATCCACCGGTTGAAGCGATCCGTCTCCGCGACGAGGGGCCAAACACTCGAGCGCGGCGCGGCGAGATCCACCGAACGCGTGACGACGATCGCACGCATCCCCTTCAACGTAACATATGGGAATCGCTGGCATGAGGGCGATGCCGCACCCGGCACGCTTCGCGTGTTTCGTTCCCGGCTCCTGGTCGATACGCGCTCGACACGGTGTAGCCGGGTTTTTCTGCCTCACCGTGACTTTCTGCCACGCAAAGAGTCCCGCGTTCGGTGCTGAAAAGGATGCCTATTCACGACGTCGAAGGCGCTGGGATATAAGTGATAACGAGTCGACGTCACCGCCAGCGATGACGCCGGCACGGGCGCTGCTGGAGTTCGGGGGAGAGAGAGGAGCATGTCGGAGAAGGATTCGCCGAGATTGGAGTCAGGGAGTCGCCCGCGCGTCGCGAAGGTTCTCGTGGTCGACGACGAGGCGCTCGTCGCGAGGGCGCTCAAGCTCGGACTCGACGACGAGTTCGAGGTGGACACGACGACGAGCCCGCAGCAAGCGCTGGAGTGGCTCACGGGCGGTCACGTCTACGAAGCCATCCTGTGCGACGTGATGATGCCGGGCATGACGGGGGTGGAGCTCCGCGATCGCATCGCTGCGGTTTCGGAGGAGCAGGCGGCTCGCATCGTGTTCATCACCGGGGGGCTGCTTCTGCCCCACGTCCGGCAATGGCTCGATCGCGTCCCCAACACGTGCCTCGAGAAGCCCATCGACCTCGAGGGCCTGCGCGAGCTCATACGACGCCGCGTGCGCGCGGCTTGGCGCAAGGCAGACAGTGCGGTATAGCGCGCGCCCATGCGTGGATACCAGCAGCCGGCCCTCCGCCTGAAGACCTCCGACCGACAAGACGCCTTTCGCGGCCTGTCTCGCCACCGGAGGATGAGGCTCGCGCGCGTCGCGCGAACGACCCTGGTGAAGGCGGATCAGTGGGCGCGCGGCGGGGAGACGGCGCAGGACGTCGCAGCGGCGCTCGAGGGGGCCCTCGCGTCTCACCTCTCCAAGGGCGGCCCGAAGAAGTAGCGTCGACGGTCGGGCGGCGTCACGCGAGCGTCAGCCGAGGCGCTTCGCGAAGTCCTTCATGAAGGCGACGAGGGCGTCGACCCAGTCGGGTTCGACCGCGTTGAAGAGCGACACGCGGATGCCGCCGGCGCTGCGGTGGCCCTTCAAGCCGACCATCCCGAGACCCTTCGCTTCGTCGACGAACTGCTTCTCGAGGGCCTCGCTCGGCAGCCGGAAGACCGCGTTCATCCGCGAACGGCTGCCCGCTTCGACCGGACACCGGTAGAAGTCCGGCGCGGCGTCGACCGCCGCGTAGAGCGTTGCCGCCTTGGCCCGGTTGCGGCGCTCAATGGCGCCGAGGCCGCCCTGCGCCTTGAGCCAGGCGAGGACGTTGCGTGCGAGGTAGATGCCGAACGTCGGCGGCGTGTTCAAGAGCGAGTTGGCCTCCGCGTGGGTGCGGTACTGGAGGATCTTCGGCAGGTCCTTGCGGCCCCCTTCGACGAAGTCCTTGCGGGCGATGACGACCGTCACGCCGCTCGGCCCGATGTTCTTCTGCGCGCCCCCGTAAAGGAGCGCGAAGCGCGACACGTCGAACCTGCGCGACAGAAAATCACTCGACATGTCGCATATTTGAGGCCGCGAGCCGAAGACGGGCAGCTCTTCGTACTGGACCCCGTGGATGGTCTCGTTGCTCGTGAAGTGCACGTACGCGGCGTCGGGGTCGAGGGTCGCCTCGTCGACCCGGACGACGCGCGAGAAGCCCGTGGTCTTCGTCGACCCGGCGATCCGCGCGCGCGCACCGGCCACCGCCGCCCACGCGGCCGCCTCGGCGGACGCCTTGTCGCTCCACGCGCCCGTCACCACGTGGTCGGCCGAGCCCCCCCGAGGCAAAAAGCTCATCGGCACGAACGCGAACTGCATCGAGGCGCCGCCCTGCATGAAGACGACGTCGTAGTCGCTCGGGATCTCGAGGAGCTCGCGGAGCAGGGCGATGGCCTCGTCGTGGACGGCGCCGTATTCCTTGCCGCGGTGGGAGTGCTCCATGACGGACATCCCCGTTCCGGCGAAATCGAGGAGCTCGTCGCGCGCCTGCTCGAGGGCGACGAGCGGCAGAGTGGCAGGGCCTGCATTGAAGTTCATCACGCGGCGCATCGCCGCTCTTCGTACTACCGCTTGAGACCGACCGCGAGCGCGCTACCGTGACGCCACCGCGCCTTCCCGAGCCCCGGGGCCGCGCGGTCCGCGCATGCTGCCGCTCGACATCCCTGCCGGGACGACCGTCGAATCCCTCGTACGCACAGTCGTGCCCGAACTTCACGGACGCTTGGTGCCGCGGGACGTCCCGACCGACCCCATGGCCGTCTCGGTCCGCATCGACGGGACGGGGGACTACACGGCGACCATCCGCGGGGCCGAGATGCGCGTCGAAAGCGGCCACGCCGAGCGCCCCAGCCTCTGGTTTTTCACGACGACCGGCGCGGTCGAGCGTTTCCTCGAGGACGCGGCCGGGCCGCGCCGCTTCTTGCCGTACACCCCGGCGGACGGATCGACGCTCGTTTTCTTGAGCGATCCGCGGATCGTCAAGCGCGCTGCACTGGCGAGCGGCCGGCTCGAGCTCGCCCTGCGCGACGACGACGGCGAACGCATCGCGGTGGTCCTCGGGTTCGGGCACGCGGCGCGCCGCAGGATCGACCCCGACGAACCGGACGCCTCGGTCGAAGTGGACGCCGCGACCCTCGCGCGAATCCTCGGCGGTACCCTCTCTCCGGAGGCCGCGCTCACCGAGGGCGCGGTCAAGGTGCGCGGAAGCAGGATGCTCGCGATGCAGCTGGCGCTGGCGGTGGCCCCCTTTTACCCGCAGACCCGCGGATGACGCGGAATCTCCTGGTCCTGGCGGCGACCTGCGCGGCGACCGCCATCGCCTGCCGGCGGCACGCCTCGCCGGAGGACTGCCGGGCGATGGCCGATCGCTACGTCGAGGTCTCGCTTCACGAGAACCCCACCACGAAGACCCTCTCGGCGGCCCAGGCGGACGCGGTCCGCGAGGTCGAGCGCGGGCTCAAGCGCGCCGTGCCGGCCTACCGCAAGGTTCAGGACCGCTGCGAAGAAGTGACGACGGCGGAAGCCTCGTGCGCCACGTCCGCCGACACCGCCAAGGAGTGGGAAGCGTGCTTCCACCCATCGGACGCGGGGCGGTGATACGGTACGGGCGCCGCCATGAACTGGACCCCCTTGCGCTCCATTCCACTGCTGTTGACCATCTGTGCCTGCGGGGGCGCCGCGACGCCGCCCGCGGACTCGCCCGAGAACTCCGACGAGAGCTCCTCGACCTCCTCGAAGGGAGACAAGGGCGAGGACGAGTCGAGCCTCGGCGGGTCGTCGCAGAGGGCCCACGCGGCCGATCCCACCGTCCCGGTGACGGTCAAGGACGACGACGCCGTGAAGAAGAAGGACGCGCCGTGCGCCGGCACGAACATCCAGGATCTGCTCGCGCTGGCATCCCAGGACTCGTGCGTGACGAACGACCCGCAGGCCGAGGTGAACCGCCGAGAGGTCAAGGACGTGCTCGAGGTGAAGGTCACGACGGACTCGCCCAAGGTGGCGCCCGGCGGGACGGTCAAGGTGACGGTGGCCCTCCACAACAAGGGCAAGCAGCCCCTCCCGCTCGACCTCAAGGTCGACCCGCTGCCGCGCGTCCTCTTCGAGGTGTCGACGCCCAAAGGCCAGCGCGCCGACAAGCCCACCGGCGCCGAACCGCCCCTTCCCCCCGAGGTCTCGAGCGCTCCGACGCCCGACGCCCGGATCGCGCGCGTCCTGCTTGCGCCGCAGGGCAGCGCGTCCATCAACGTGTCGTGGGACGCCGTGAAGTACAAGTGGGCGTCGAAGGACAAGGCCAAGGGCGCGGTGCCGGGCCGCGGGTATCCACGCGAGGCGGCCGGTCCCCTCGCCAAGGGCAAGTACGTCCTGCGCGTCGTCCTGCCGCTCGTGGGCCTGTCCGAGGGGGCCGACCACGAGTACAGCCAGCCGAAGGCCGACATCGAGGTCGCGCAGTAGCGGCACGCTTCCGTGCGCGCGCGCGTTCTCTTCTTCGGGTCGCCCGCGTTCGCGCTGCCGTCGCTCGACGCCGTCCACGCCGCGGCCGAAATCGTCGCGGTCGTCTGCCAGCCGGACAAGCCCGCCGGTCGCGGCCTGGTCGTCACGCCGCCGCCGGTGAAGACCCGCGCCTCCGAGCTCGGGCTGGCCGTGGTCCAGCCCATCAAGCTGAGGACCGGCGAGTTCGCGGGCTGGGTGACCGACCAGAGGGTTGAGGTGGCCGTCGTCGTCGCCTACGGGCGCATCCTGCCCGGCGACGTGTTGTCGGCGCCGCGCCTCGGGTGCATCAACGTGCACGCGTCGCTCTTGCCCAAGCTCCGGGGCGCCGCGCCCATCGCGTGGGCGATCGTCCGCGGGGAGCGTGAGACGGGCGTGACGCTGATGAAGCTCGACGAAGGAATGGACACCGGGCCGACGTTCGCGCGGCGCGCGACGGCGATCGGCCCCGACGAGACGGCGGGACAGCTCGGCGAGCGCCTCGCGCGCATGGGGGGCGAGGCCATCGGCGAGTGGCTGCCCCGTTACCTAGGCGGTTCCTACGTCCTCGAGCCGCAAGACGGCGCGCTCGCCACGACCGCTCCCATCCTCGCGAAGGAGCACGGCCGCATCGACTGGACCGCGCCGCCCGCGCGCGTGCACGACCTGGTCCGCGGGCTGAACCCGTGGCCCGGCGCTTTCACGACCGCGCGGGGGCGGGTCGTGAAGGTGCACGAAACTCGACCGATCGAGGCGTCGGGCCCGCCGAGCCCGGCCGCCCGGCCCGGCGAGGTCCTCCTCGCCGACAAGGGACACGTCTGGGTGGCTTGCGGCGGGGCGACGCTGGAGATTCTGACCGTGCAGCCCGAGGGTAAGCGGACCATGCGCGCCGTCGAGTGGGCCATGGGCCGCGGGATCGCCGAAGGGGACACCCTGGGGGCGAAGGAGCATTTGTAGCGAAGGCATGGAGGCCCACGAGAAAAAGCCGCCGCCATCGTGGCGTCCCCCCGGGTCGGCTATACAAAGGTGGGCGGTCGTGGGCCGTCGACGCGCGCCGCCGGCGCCCGAAAGGAACCTTTTCGTGAACCCGAACTCCGCGCCCCCGCGCGTCATCATTCGTCACTGCGACGGGTACCGGTACCAGACGATCCGCACCATCCTGCGCGAGGGGATGCGCGAGCTCGGAATCGTGCCTCGGGGTCGCACCCTCGTGAAGCCCAATCTCGTGGCGGCGGGCGACATGTTCCCGCACGCGCACACGCGACCCGAGTTCATCGAGGGACTCCTCCTCGCGCTTCAAGACGTCGGCGCCGACACGATGACGGAGCTCGCGATCGGCGAGCGCTGCGGCATCACCATCCCCACCCGCTACACCTTCAAGCACTCGGGGGTCGACGCCGTGCTGGCGCGCCTGCGCGGGATCAAGCGCTACCTCTTCGAAGAGGTGCCCCAGGTCGAGATCCGGTACACGCACGAGAAGCGACTGCGCGACTACGTGTTCGTTCCGGAGCCCATCGCCAAGGCGGACTTCTTCGTCAACGCGCCGAAGTTCAAGGCGCATCCGTGGACGACGGTCACCTTCTCGATGAAGAACTACATCGGCATCCAGGACGATCGACATCGCCTCATCGACCACGACCACCGCCTGAACGAGAAGGTGGCGGACCTTCAGTACGTGATCCAGCCGCAGTTCATCGCCATCGACGGGATCGTCGCCGGTGAGGGGCGCATGCTGACGCCCACGCCGTTCGACCTCAAGCTCATCGTGATGGGCAACAACCAGGTGGCGTTCGACAGCGTGTGCAGCGCGATCATCGGCGTGGACGCGCGAGACGTCGACCACATCCGGCTGGCCGCGGAGCGCGGGTTCGGCACGACCGATCTCGCCAAGATCCAGATCACGGGCGACGTGACGCTTGACGAAGCGCGGGCGCGCGCCAAGGGCTTCAAGGTCGGGCTCATTCGTGTTGAGAAGTATTTCGAGGGCAGCAGCATCACGGCGTACGCAGGACCGCCCCCCGAGAGCGAGCACACGGACTACTGCTGGGGCGGGTGCCCGGGCGCGATCGAAGAGGCGATCGAGATGCTCCGGACGTACGACAAGGAGTGCGACAAGAAGATGCCGC
>DATGJA010000546.1:0-12046 GCA_035295445.1 Polyangiaceae bacterium
GAGGACGTTCACGTCCGCGTGGCCGCCCTGGCGCGCCTCGTGCGCGAGGGCGACCGTCGCTCTGTGAGCGATCTGGAGGACTTGGCGAGGCCCGGCTCTCCGGTCGCCGCGAGCGCGCGGTTCGCCCTCGCCGGCGTGGGGGACCGGCGCATCCAAGCGTGGCTCGAACAGGACCTCTCGTCGCCTGCCCGCGAGGACCGCCTCGGCGCAGCGACCTCGCTGGCCGCGCTCGGCCTGGCCGCTCGGGCTGCCCCGCTCTTGGCCGACGAGGATCCCGCCATCCGCATGCGCGTCGCGTGCACCATCGTCATGGCGGCCCGCGTCACGAGGTAAGGCAGGAGGTGGGCGGAGGGCGGGCGTACTCCCGGACGGCGGTCCATTTCGGATGTCGCTCAAGAGGCCGCAGGGACTGTCACTTTGGCGACAAAAAGGGCCCAAGTCCCCGGCCGGTCTCAGCACCCACCCCAAAAAGCTCTCGTTGACCTCGACTCACGTATCTCCTACGAATCCGTGCGCATGCGCTCCCATCTGCTCGCCTTCTCGCTGACCGCGGCGCTTTCTCTCGGCTCCTCGGGGTGTATCAAGAAAACGCTGACCGACGGCCAGATCGAAGGAACGCGTCAGGGCGCCGGTGGAGTCGACTCGATTGCCGACTACGAGCTCGGGCGTACCGCGGCGGCGGCGGGAATCGCGCAGTTCGAGGGAATGCACGTGCTCTCGCCCGACAACGCCAACGCGCTCTTCCTCCTGATGAAGACGTGGGCGGGCTACGGGTTCGGCTTCTGCGAGGATGATCTGCAAGCGGCGCAGGACGCAGGCGACGACGATCTCGTCGAGTACCACAAGCGGCGCACGCGCAACGCCTACGACCGATCCATCTTCTATGGCCTTCAGCTCATGGGCCAAAAGGCGCAGGGCTGGGAGGCGGCGAAGAAGAACGAGGCCACGATGACCAAGTGGCTCAACGACAACTTCACGAGCAAGGACGACGCCTCGATGCTCCTCTGGACGGGGCAGGCGTGGCTCCTTCGCACGAACGTGATGAAGGGCGACGACGTCGAGGGGCCGGTCTTCATTGCGGACCTGTGGATTGGCGTCGCTCTCGTGAATCGGGCCGTCCAGCTCGATCCGTCGGCGGAGCACTACGGCGGCCTCGTGGTGCTCGCCGGGTATCACGCGCGAAACGCCATGGCAGAGCTGCCCGAGTCGAAGAAAGATTTCGACGAGGCCCTTGCCAAGACGGAAGATAAGTCGCTGCTCGTGCGGTTCACGTACGCGACGACGTACGATTGCGTGAAGGGCGACAGCGCCGCCTATCAGGACAACTTGAACAAGGTGTTGCAGGCCGCCGATCCCGACCCGGGACAGCGCCTCGTCAACACGATCGCGAAGCGCCGGGCGAAGCGCTGGCTGAGCAAGAGGCGCGCAAAGGACCAATGCGGGTTCGACATCGCAGGCAAGTGAATTCCTCGCTTCCGGCAGCGTCCAACGCTGCTGGTTGCTCGTTGGGGGCATCCGCCCGCCGCCGTCGGTGGCTGGGCCAAGACGGTTGAGGTACGGTGCGCATCGTTCGGAGGTCTAAGATGTATCGCAAGCTCGTAAGCATTCTCACCGCGGCCACGTTCATCCTCGGGTCGGCGGGCAGCGCGTTCGCCGCGACCACGCTGAAGATCGGCACGCTCGCCCCGCAGGACTCGCCGTGGGGGCGTGAATTCAAGAAGTGGGCGAAGGACGTCTCCGACGATACGGGCGGCGAGCTGACGCTCGACTTCCTGTGGAACGGCCAGGCGGGGGACGAAGCGTTGATGGTCCAGAAGATCCGCTCGGGTCAGCTCGACGGCGCGGCCATTACCGCCATCGGGCTCTCCCAAACGGGCGTCTCGGACGTGGGCCTGTTCATGCTGCCGGGCCTCTTCACGAGCTGGCAGAAGCTCGACGCGGCGCGTGACGCGGTCAAGGACGACCTCAACAAGCAGTTCGAGGCCAAGGGCTTCACCGTCCTTGGATGGGGCGACGTCGGCGCCCTCAAGCAGATGTCGTCGGGCTTCGAGATCCACCACCCGAAGGACCTCCAGGGCAAGGGCGTCTTCTTCTACTCGGGCGATCAGGTCTCGCCGAAGATCTACTCGGCCATCGGCGGCATCACGCCGAAGCAGCTCTCGATCATGGAGGTGCTCCCCGCGCTGACCGCCGGATCGATCAACGTGCTCCTGGCCCCGCCGCTCGGTGCCGAGCAGATGCAGTGGGCGTCGCGCATCGACCACGTCAGCACCCAGACGCTGTCGTTCGCGATCGGCGCGCAGATCATGTCGACCCCGCGCCTCAACT
The DNA here is from genome assembly GCA_035295445.1 of Polyangiaceae bacterium. GTDB lineage: Bacteria > Myxococcota_A > Polyangia > Polyangiales > Polyangiaceae > Palsa-1150. The sequence continues at coordinate 2,329 of DATGJA010000546.1, forward strand.
CGCTCCCGCCCAAGCTCAAGGACGTGATGATCAAGCGCAGCGCCGAGTCGTCCGAGCGCCTGACGAAGGTGATCCGCAACGCGGACGCCCAGGCGTTCGCCCGGATGAAGACGTCGAAGACGACGTACGACCCGACACCGGCGGACGTGCAGGAATGGCGCACGATCTTCGTGAAGGTGGCCAAGGAACTTCGCGGGACGGTCTTCTCGCCCGCGATGTTCGACAAGGTCGTGCAGCTCGCCGGCAATCCGCTCGCGCAGTAGCAGCTTTCTTTTGATACCCTGCGCGCCGCATGGCTGACCCCGGTAAGGCGAAGTCCAAGAGCGCAGGGGCCGCGTGGAGCGCGCCGCTCGAGCGTCTCGATGAAGGTTGGCAGACGCTCGAGGCGCGCCTTTGCGCGGGCGTGCTCACCGCAGAGGTTCTGTCGCTCACGCTTTGGGTGGTGCTCCGCGGGCTTGCGAGCGACACGGTGCCCGGCGGAAACCCCGCCGGGCTCGTGTGCCGCAACTTCCTGAGCGCGGCCCTCCTCGGCGGCGCCGCACACCTGGCGACCCGGTCACGCGGGACGCGCCCGCATCGCATCGCGGTGACGAGCGCCGTCCTGTTCGGCCTTTTCATCGGCGGACGCTTGTGGGTGCACTCCGGGGTGTCTTGGGCATCCAACGTCCTCAACTTTCTCCAGAACGCCTCCGTGCTCATGCTCATTGGAGGCCTCCGCGGGCTGGCGACGCGGCTCACCTTGTGGGTCGCGCTGCTCGGAGCCTCCCTCGCGGCGTCGCGCGGCAAGCACATCCACGTGGACGTCGCCGTCCGCTACCTCCCGGTGAAGATGCGCCTGCCCTCGGCGCTGGCGGGCTGGTTCGCGACGGCCGCGATGTGCACGGCCGGCGTCGTCGGCTTCGTGGATTACATCGGCGCCGCCGCGTTTCGGGTGAACTCGGTGCAGTCGTGCCCTGGGGACCCGACCAAGGAGTGCGATACCCCTGCGGGCGTGAAGTTCGCGACCATCACGCACGAGATGGCCGGCGACTTATTTCTCCTCGGGCGGCAGGCGTCGCTCGACCTCATGACGTGGCCGCGCGTCCTCGTTGGGACGCCGTACGACAAGTGGATGAAGGCCGCTGACTGGAACGCCTGGCTGGACGGCGCGGATTGGACGGCCCATTTCGATCAGGACGCGGTCAAAGCGTTGCACGCGGACGCTTCGTCCCCGGACGCGACGCGGATTCCGCAAGTCGTCGTGCCCGGCACCGGTGAGGAGGCCCGCGGCCTGCTCATCCGCGAGCTCAACTTCGTCTTCCCGTTTGGCCTCGCGGCCATCGCGATCAAGTACCTACTGCGGATCCTGCTCGCCCTGGGGGGCCGGGTGGAGCTCGACCCGGAGGCCGAGCTGCAGGACGAAGAGCTCGCGCACCACACGGCTCATGTCTCGGAAGGAGGCGTCTCGTGAGCGCGCCGTCCGCGAGCGGGCCGCAGGCGAGCCCGCAGAAGACAGCCGCCGGGCCGAAGATCGGCTTCGGGATCGCCGGCGTGGTGATCGCCGCGATCAGCATCGGCGGGAGCGTCATCGCCGGGATCATCATCGTGCTCGCCCTGCTGGGGATGCCGCTCTTCGCCGTCTTGGGCGGTTCGGCCGAGATCCTTTGGCTGCTGCATCCGGACGCCGCGTACCACCACCTTCGGTTCATCGCGCCGACGGTGCTCGACGAGCGCTTCGCCGACTCACCGATCATCGTGACGATCCCGCTCTTCACGTTCCTCGGCTACGTCCTCGCGGAGGCGAAGACGCCGGATCGCATCGTCTCCGCGGCGCGTGCGGCGCTCGGATGGATGCCCGGCGGTCTCGCGATCGTGTGCGTCCTGGCGAGCGCCATCTTCACCGTCCTCACGGGCGGCAGCGGCGTGACGATCATCGCGATCGGCGGGCTGCTCTACCCTGCGCTGCGAAAGGCGGGTTATTCGGAGAAGTTCTCGCTCGGTCTGGTCACGACGGGCGGTTCGGTCGGCCTGCTGTTGCCCCTGTCGGTGCCGCTCATCGTCTACTCGCTCGTCGCGCACGTCGACTTCAACGAGGTCTTCAAGGCGGTCGTCGTCCCCGGCATTCTCGTCATCATCCTCCTCAGCATCTACTCGGCGTACGTCGGGATGCGCGAGAAGGTGGAGCGCGAAAGCCCGTCGCTCAAGAGGATGGGTGAGGCCTTCTGGGAGCTCAAATGGGAGCTCGGCATTCCGTTTCTCCTCGTCGCGGGCCTGGGCACCGGGCTGACGGGGCTCGACGAGGTGGCGGGCGTCGTGGCCTTCTACGCCGTCCTCATCGAGTTCTTCGTCTATCGCGATCTGTCATGGAAGAAGGACCTGGTTCGCATCGGCAAGGCCTCGATGAGCCTGGCCGGCGCGATCATCCTGATCCTGTCGATGGCCAACGCGCTGATGAACTACGTGGTCGACCAGCACATCCCGAGCAAGGTGCTGACCTTCATGCTCCGGGTGGGGATCGACCACCGCTGGCAGTTTCTCATCGTGATGAACATCTTCCTCCTCATCGTCGGCATGTTGATGGAGGGGTTCAGCGCGATCATCGTCGCAGTGCCCTTGATCCTGCCCGTCGTGGCCGATCTCGGGACGCGCCATCCCGACGAGAAGATGTCGCCGTTCCAGGTCGCGATGATCTTCCTCTTGAACCTCGAGCTCGCGTACTGCATGCCGCCGCTCGGGCTCAACCTGTTCATCTCGAGCTTCCGCTTCAATCGCCCGGTCGCGAGCCTCTACAAGTCCGTGCTTCCGTTCGCCGGCGTGCTCGTCGTGGGCCTTATCGCGGTGAGCTACGTGCCCTGGTACAGCAACGTCGGAGTGGCCGCGGACGTCGCCGCCGCGCACGCGAAGGCGACCAAGGACGGCCTGCCGCCGCGCGACGCCTGGATGATGGAATGCGTCCAGGAGGACCCGACCAACCCGCAGCCTTGTAGTCCGGAGGACCGCCAAAAGTACCCCGGTGGCCAGCTTCCGTCCGCGGCGGGAACCGCGGCCCCGGGTTCGGACGAAAACACCGAGGACAATCCGGACATGGCCGTCGACGCCGGGTGCAATCCGGACTTCGGCGACTGCCCCGACAAATGAGGGTGTGACCGGAGGACGGGGGGGGGCGCTAGCAGCTAGAGCTTGATGGCCTGCCAGCCGCCGCGCCAGAACTTCACGCTCATCACGACGGCCGCGAGACACGCGTAGACGAACGCGGAGATCCAGATGCCGTCGAGCGAGAGGTGAAAATGCACGCCGAGTACGTACGCGCCCGGCACGAGCCAAGCGAAGACGAGAAGGAACTGGGCGCCGGCGACGAACTTGGTGCTGCCTGCGCCGAAGAGGCCTTCGCTCAAGATCATGGCGACGGCGATGATGGGCGTCACGATCCCCATGATGTGCATCGGAAACATGGCCGCGGCCCGCACCGCCGCGGAGTTCGAGATGAACCGCACGATGTCCCCGGTGAACAGCACCCCCTCGCATAACCCCACGACGCCGAAGATGATGGCCCCCAGACGGACGCTGGCCCAGCCCCAGCGTCGCGCCTCCTCCGGCTGCCGGCGGCCGAGTGACTGACCGATCAGGGTCGCCGTGGCCGTTCCGAACGAGAGGCAGGCCGTGAACGTGAGCTTGAGGATCTCCACGATGTCCGTGTTGGCCGCGCTGTTGACCGCCTCGGCCGCCCCGCATTGGCCGGCTGGCGCGGCGGTGGCGGTGCTCGCGTCGAGGTCGCCCACGATGGTGGCGAAGAGGCCGAAGCCGATCATCATGACGACGGTGGCCGCCGCGGCCGGCACCGAGAGCTTGAGGATGGACCAGGTGAGCGCGCGGGACGCGTTCTCGAGGCGCACGGGCCGGTATTCGCTGCGGACGAGCGCCGCGTAGCCGACCATGATGAGGAGGCCTATCCACGTGGCGAGAAACGCCGCGAGGCCGGCGCCGGGAGCCCCCAAGGCCGGTGCGCCGAAGTGGCCGAAGACGAACGTCCAGCACAGCAGCACGTTGATGGCGTTCATCACGAGCGCCGCGACGAGGTGCACGTGCGTCTTGCCGACTCCATCGAAGAACGCCTTGATGGCCATCGTGGCGCCCATCGAGATGACTCCGAACAGCCTCCAGCGCGAGTAGGCCAGCGCGACCTCCTGCACCTCGGGCACTTTGATCATCGAGTGCACGAGCGACGGCAGACAAGCGAGCCCCAGGACCGAGAGCAGAAGCCCGCCGACGGCGGTGAACGCTACGGCGTTCGCGAGCACGGCGCCGGCGGCGTAGCGGTGGCCTTCCGCATAGCGCCGGGCGACGAGCGCCTGTGTACCGACGCTGATGGCGCTCAAGCTGCCGCCGAAGAGCCACACGATGATGAGGGACGGAAGGAGCGCGGCCTGGGCATTCGAGGAGTCCGGGCACGGGAGGCGCGAGAAGAAGACGACGTCGATCTCGTTGACGATGCTCTGCGAAAGCATCGCGAAGACGGTGGGCAGCGCGAGGCGAAGGATCGTCTTGTACCGTCCTTCGCCGGACGCCATCGGCGCTGCCAGGTCGAGCGACTCCATCCGCTACGGAACGGGCGAATTTACCGGCAGCGCGGCCAAACTCAAGCCGAGCCGAGTCAGCGCCGCGCGAGCTCCTTCTTCGGCTGCGCGGGAAGGTCCACGTCCACCCGAAAATGTCGCACGGTATCGGGGTGCTGGCGAGCGTGCGCTTCGTGCGGCGCCGGCGGCGGCGACGGGGGCGAGGGCAAGGCGGGAACGGACGCTACGGCGGAGGGCGGAATCGGCCCGGCCTCCCTTTGCGCGTCGACCGGGGACGGGGCGGGCGGCTCCGGGGCAGGCCGGCGATCGGCGGGTGGGCTGGCGGCGCCGAGGGGCTCGCTTACGTCGAGCGCCCACACGGCCTCGTGTCGCCGCGCCCACTGAGCGGACCCGAGCGCCGCCGCGACCATCGCCCCCGCCATGAGGATCGTCCCCGTCGTTCGCCTGAGCCGCTGCTTGCGGCGCCCGGGGGCTCGAAGAGCGTCCTCTAGCGCCTCGCGCATGGACGTCGCCGTCGGGTAGCGGTCCTCGGGGTGCTTGGCCATCGCCCGAACGACGACGCGCTCCACGGAGACGGGGATGCGGCGCGCCGGGGCGCGGACCCGCGGGGGGGGCGGGGTCTCCCGGAGCTGCTTGCCCATGACGACGACGCTCGAGCCGTCGAACGCGCGCTCGCCGGTCAGCATCTCGTAGAGGACGCAGCCGAGCGAGTAGAGGTCCGCCCTGCCGTCGACCGGCTCGTCGGCGACCTGCTCGGGCGCCATGTACTCCGGGGTTCCGAAGACCGCGAAGCCCCGCAGCGCGCGCTCCTTGCCGTCTGTGGCGCGTCGCGACGAGGGGTCCGTGAGCGCGGTCGCGACTCCGAAGTCGAGGAGCTTGACGGCCGGCCGACCCGCGCGATCGCGCGGCTGGCCGCCGGAGAGGAGCATGAGATTATGCGGCTTGAGATCGCGGTGCACAAGGCCCGCGCCGTGGGCGGCCTCCAGCGCGCGCGCCGTCTCGATCGCGATTTGCACCGCCTCGCCCCACGCGACCGACCCCCTGCGAAGCCGCGACTCAACGGTCTCGCCCGCGCATAGCTCCATCGCGAGGAAGACCTGTCCGTCGAGCGACTTGCCGAAGTCGTAGAGCTGCACGATGTTCGCATGCCCCAGGCCGGCGACCGCGCGCGCCTCCCGCCGGAAGCGCTCGAGCGCCATCGGGGACGCCGAGTGCTCGGGCGCGAGCAGTTTGAGCGCGACTTTGCGGCCGAGCTCGAGGTGCTCCGCCTCGTAGACGGCACCGGCCGCTCCCTCGCCGAGCTTGCGGCCCAGGCGGTACGGCGTGCCCGCGAGCTGCGCCGGGTCTTGGGTCGCCATCCGTGCGGCGATCGCTTGGCTGACTGGCCCCGCCGGCGGGGTCTGTCGGTCGCGCCGCGCGGGATCGAGCATCTCCCGCGAGTCGCGCAGCAGCCGCACAAACTCCGATCGGGTGCGGGCGGGTTCGTGGGGCCAGAGGCGCCGCATGAGGAGGGCGATGCGCCCGCGGACGCCGCGCTCGCCGCCTTCGGCCCCGGGCGCCGCTGCGATGAGTCTGGCAAGGTCGGGCACGGCGGCGGAGGCACGTGCGTACCGCTCGTCCGGGTCGTTCTTAGTTAGCTTGCTAACGATCTCGTCGAGGGCGACCGGCGCGCCCGCCGACGCCGCCACCGGGGGCAGGACGACCTTCCCGGCGGCCGCGTCGTCCAGGTGCCGCTGGGGATCCGTCGCGAGGAAGCGCCGCCCCGAGGCGAGCTCCCAGAGCATCACTCCGAGCGCGTAAAGGTCGATGCGTCCGTCCCCCACCTGCTGGCGAGCGACCTCGGGCGCCACGTAGCCGGGCTTGGCGAAGACGACCCCGGCCACCGTGTGACAGCGGCGGTTGTGACCGCGCGCCGTGCCGAAGTCGATGAGCTTGACCTCCCCTGCGTACCCCACCATCACGTTCTGGGGCGAGAGGTCCCGGTGCACGATGCCGAGCGGCGTGCCGTCGGGCCCCGGACGCTCGTGCACGTGGGCCAGGGCTTGGGCGATCTCGATCGCGAAGGCGACTGCTTCCGGCCATCCGATCCGCAAGCCCACCTGGATCGAGCGCTGGCGAAGATCGCTCAGCGAGCGGCCCTCGACGTACTCGACCACCGTGTAGGGCTCCCCATCGTCGTCGGTCGCCGCCTCCAGCACCTGGGCGACGCCGGGGTGCTGCAGCTGCGCTTGCACGCGTGCCTCGTCGAGGAACCGCGCCAGGAACGAGCCGTCGTGAATGTGGTCGCGACGGACGGTCTTCACGATGCACGGTCGCTCGGCCCCTTCGATGCCCGTCGAGGCCGCGAGGTAGACGTCGCCCATGCCCCCCCGCGCGGCCAGCTTGAGCAACAGGCGACGCCCGAGCACCCGCGGCAGACGCAAGGCCGCCGACGCCCCGGAGCCCGCTTCGCCTGCGCGGAGCCCCGGCTCGGACGAGAAGCCCTTGGCCGCGTCGCCCATCACCGGCCCACGCTAGAAAGCGCGCCGGTGCGCGGCCAACTTTCAGGCGTCCTTTGCCGGACCTACCAACCGGTGACGGCTTTGATCGCGGCGACGAGCTTCGTCGCCATGAGCACGTGGGTCGACGGGCTCGGGTGGTAGTCGCAGCCGAACCCGTGGATCGCTTGCTGGGCGTCGAACGCGAGGTAAGAGACCTTCGCGTCGCCGGCACCGGTGACTTGGGCCACTGCGCCTTCGATGTAAGCGTCGGCCGCCGCGCGGGGGAGGCCGTCGAGCAGGGGGCTCGACGTCGCGACGATGCGCGCGGCGGGGTAGTGGCCCCGCAACGTGCGGAGGAACGCGACGTAGGCCCGTTGGAACGCGCTGCCCGGGTCGCCGCGCGCGAAATCGTTCGTGCTCAGGTTGACCACCACGACGTCGGGGGCCGGGGAGGGAAAGGCCCACCGGCTGTTCGGGTCGTCCGCGAGCGTCCGATCGTACCGGTCTGGCATGACGTTCGTCGTCGAACCGTCGCCGTTGCGCACCATGCCGATGCCCGAATACGCGACGACCGTGACTTCGGCTCCGAGCTGGGCGGCGGCGAGGGCCCCGTAGGTAATCGTCTCGTCTTCGGTCGCGGCGCTGAAGGGACAGCTCGCGCTGGAGCCGAGATCACCGTATCCGCACGAGATGGAGTCCCCGATCACCTCGATGCGCCGATTCGTGGCCTCGGGTGAGGGTACGAGCGCACCGCCCCGCGGCGACAGCCCCAGGAACGTCACGACGCCCACTTCCGACTCGGTCTTCTTCGTGAGGACGAGCGTGTGCTGGCCCGCGCCCAGGCTGGACGCCAGCGAATAGGTCTGCTCGGCGCTCGAGGTAGAAAGGACGGTCGGTCTTCCCCCGTCGATCACCACGGCGAAGTAGTTCGTCCCCGCGTCGACCAGCGTGACGTCGATGCCCGCGCCGGTGAACGTGGCGGCGATCGCGCTCCCCGGCCAGCCGAACCTCGGTCTGCCGGGTTCGCGTGTGTCGAACCGGCCGATGAAGTGCACGAGGGCCGTCGGGACCCGCGCGGAGGCGTCCGCTGCGACGTTCGACGGTCGCGCGCGGCACGCGGTCGGGCCAGAGACCAGGAGAAGGAGCCCGGCGAGCCTCGAAAAGCGAGATCGCACCCGGACAACCTACCGCGGCCTCGAACGGGTTGGGCTCCGCGCGTCCGTCGCTAGACTGTCCGAGGATGCCATCTCGTCACGTCTACCTCGCCCGACACGGCGAGACGGATTGGAACCTGGCGGGACGCTGGCAGGGGCACACCGACGTGCCGCTCAACAAGACGGGTGAGGAGCAGGCGCGGTCCATGGCCCACGCCCTTCAGGGCATCGATCTGGGCGCCGTCGTCTCGAGTGATCTATCGCGCGCGCGACACACGGCCCGGATCGTCGCGCAGACGCTGGGCGTGAGGGTCTCCTACGTCGACGCCGACCTGCGCGAGCGCGCCCTCGGCTCGTTCGAAGGGCTGACGCGCGAGGAGTGCGAGCGCCTCCACCCCGACGAGTGGCGAGCCTGGATCGAGCACCGGACGCCGCCGAAGGGCGGCGAGGCGCAGGACAGGCTCGCGGCGAGGGTCATCGGCGCCATCATCCGGGCGATGCGGGCAGCGCGGGCGGCGGACGGCGCCGCGTTCGTGGTCACGCACGGCGGTGCCTTGCGCGCCGCGCTGAGCGTAACGCTCGGCCTCATGCCTCCGCCCATCAAGAACGGCGCCATCTGGCGTCTCGAGCTCGAAGAGGACGCTATCCTCGCGGCGGAACCTCTGCCGTGATCGTGTGCTATTGGTCAATATAGCCCATGCCGTATGCACGAGGTCCCGGGCACGCGCGCATCCACTACGAGGTCCACGGAACCGGGGCGCAGACGGTGGTCCTCTTGCACGGGCTAGGGCTCTCGTCCCTCTTCTGGTTCGATCAGCCCCGCCGCCTGTCGGAGGGCCCGGACCCTTGGCGCGTCGTCACGATCGACAACCGCGGCGTCGGGCGCAGCGACCGGCCCCTCGGCTCGTACGCGATGCCGACGATGGGGGACGACGTGGCCGCGGTGCTGGACCACGCGGGTATCGATCGCGCGTTCGTCGTCGGCATCTCACTCGGCGGCATGATCGCGCAGCACGTCGCGTTGCGTCATCCGAGGCGGGTGGCCGGGCTCGTTCTGTTGGGCACGTCGGCCGGGTTCCCGAACATGCGTCTGCCGTCCACCCTGCGCCTCGCGAGCTTCCTGTCGCTGCCCTTCGATGGCCGCCTGCGGCCCCGCCGTGACGTCGCGAAGTCGCTGGCGCGGCTGCTGCTCTCCGAGAGGGACGTCCCCCGGGCGCGCGAGCTCCTCGCGGGCTGGCCCGGCGCCCTGCGGACCCACCCCCCGCCGGTTCGCGTATGCATCGCGCACCTCGCGGCCGCCGTCGCGCACTCGACGGGGCATCTCCTTGGGCAGCTCTCCTGTCCCACAATCGTCGTGACAGGGGACGACGACTGCCTCCTACCGCTCTCCAACAGCCGTGTGCTCGCGCGCCTCGTGCCCGGCGCCCACCTGGAGGTCGTCCGCGGCGCCGGCCACATCGTCACCGCGAGCGATCCGGAGTGCGTCCGCCGGGCGCTCGACCGGGCGCGCGCGATGTCGGCTCCCGGGGCG
>DATGJA010000547.1:0-2717 GCA_035295445.1 Polyangiaceae bacterium
TGATGGCCGACAGCGACTTCTGCGCCGCCAAGCCGACCACGACGCCGAGCACTCCGGCTGACGCGAGGAGCGACACGCCGACATTGCGGACCCGGTCGAACTGGAGCAGAAATACGCTCACGGCCACGAATCCGGCGGTCATGCTCGCCACTCGCCTGAGCAAGGCCGCCTGGGTGCGAACGCGGCGGCCGACCAGGCCGTTGTAGCTCTCTCGCTCCGAGCGCTGACTGAGGACCTCTGTCCAAGCGCGGAGCGCCTTCGAGACGAGCCACCAGGTGCCGACGATCGTCACCGTTTCTGCTCCACGCGAAGCGAGGTCGTTGACCGCAGTCGTCAGCTGCAGAGGCTCGAGGAGCGCTCGAAAGAGCGGCGCACCGAGGAGCATGCGTAGGGGCCGCCTCGCCGACTGGACCATGGCGTCGCCGTGGGTCGAAACGCGCCGTGCGAAGTACGTTCCCGCGCGCACGACGACGGCGGCGGCCGCGCGCGCGAGCGCGTAAGAGAACAACACGGCGAGCACGGCGCCAAGCCATTGCCACAGTTCGTTGCCGAGAAACGTGGGCCGCGTCAACGAGGGGGGGAGCGTCACGCCGATGGGGCGCGGACCGTACGCGCGGTCGATGACCGGGATGAGACGGACCGTGTTCTGGGCGACGAGCCACCGATCCACCCCGTCGGAGAAGTGTTCTCGCTGCAGCGCGATGGGGACCGGCTCTTCGCCGGCGTAGAGGGTGTCGGCGACGACCGTGTCGGGCGTCCTTGCGGCCGGGTCACCCTCGGGAACGTCCGGCAGCTTGCCGATATGCAACGTGGGCACCCGTTCGAGCACGAAAGCGAGCTTCTGGGCCAGCTCCGGGCCGTCGGCGTCGCGCGAGCTCGGTGCGACGCTCCGCAGATCCAGGTAGCTCGCGGCCAGCCGAAAATCGCCTTCCTTCGCTTCACGCAGAAAGCCTTCCATCGTGCGTCTTGGCGTCTGCCGGTCGAGGGCCTCTCGAGGGGCCGTAGTGGCCGCAGAGTCGTCGTCTCCCACTGCTGCCGGAAGCTGAGGCGTTGTTGCGCGTGCCACCGCAGCGCTGGTCAGAACGCCCAGAACGACCGCGCAGGTGAGGATGAGCCCGCGGCTCGGGACCAAGCGCGCGCTCGGTCCGGGCCAGCCGGCGGGACGGTGACGTGCGCCGGTCATCCTCGTCAAAGCACGAGCAACGATTGGACCACAAGGGCCGAAAGGTTAGAAGAACGACACGCCAAGAGTGGTCGTCGGATACCCGAGGCGCGCCGTGAGCGAAGCCGCCGGGCCCAAGTGCACGCGCAGGCCGACCGCCAGGGTCGGAAGGATTCCGAAGTCCGACGGCGGCGCACAGCCAGGTCCATCGCCGGGGCGGCAGCCATCGAAGAACCCCTTGTAAATGAAGACACCTCCTTCGGCGAGAAGGCTCACGCGACGCGCGACGAAGATGTTCCACTGCGCGGCGATCGGCACCATGAGGTAGTTCGCGCCGCAGTCGTCGCGGAAGTAGCAGTTGTCGTAGTGCAGGATGTCGCCGCCGAGCGAGAGCGCCAGGTTGTCCGGCACCCGACCGATTGCACCGGAGACGAGCGGAAGACCGAGGCGAAGCCCCGCGCCGTATCCGCTGGCGCCATAGACGTTCTCGGGGCCGAACGAGAAGTGAGGTTCGATCTCGACGGGATAGTCCGAAACGTCGGATCGGTAGGTCCCGTATTCCTCGGCCGCCATCGCCGTCGAGGGGACGACCACCAAGGGCGCGAAGAGGAGCGCGGCTGCGCGCGTGGAAGGGTGCATGGCTGGGCTTCACTGCAACCAGCGCGCCCGCGCGCACGAGCCCGTGCGAACCGAGCGCTTGTAAGGGAATCCGTGGATCCTGGTGGGTAGCTGCGCCTCATCTGAGGCGATCGCGCCGCCGCCACCCCCTGGGTACTCAGCCGTTCGAAGGCGGGAGGGGTGCCGGCCGCCTCGGACATTGCCAAGTCCGGTTGCACGCCGCGGCGCGCGGCGCGGGCAGTACGTGGCACGGGCACGGTAGATGCTCCGACGGCGCATCGGAGGTGCCTCCGATGCCCCATCGAACATCCAGCTCGCGGTCCGGTCCGCAGCGCCGCGCCAAGCCCCCTTCCGCCCAAAAAGCCGACGCTCGCGGCAATGAGGGCGAAGGCAGTCGCTCTGCCGCGCGCCAATACGACCGCGCCGCCGAACGCTTCGCCGCCGACCCGGAGAAGGTCGACCGTCTCGCCGAAGACGCCCGCCACGCTCTGAATGGCCCCGAGGGCAAGGACCTTCGAACGGCTGAGTCCAAGGGGAAAGCCGCGTCGCATCGTTGAAACGCGTGCGGCGCCCGCGTCGCCCAAGAGCAACGCTCACGAGGAACGCTGTCACGAAACCACCAGATCAGCGGCCTGCTCGAGAATGTTACGGACGGCCGCCGGGAGATGAAACCTCATGAAGTACGGAGTTGCATGGCTGATCGGAATCCCACCGATTCTCATCCTCGCCTGGTTTCTGTTCAACCATTGTTGAACCGGAAAGAAGTCGCCGAATGATCCGCGTGCGGCCAGAGGGATCTCACGTGAGGCAATTGCGCCGTCGCGGAAGCCCGTCAGTTCGTGTCTCGCCGCGGCCTCCATGACAACGCTGGCCCCCCGCGCGACGCCCTCGATACCCCGACGTGGCCGGTCGTGCGCCTTGCTGCTCGCGTCTCAGT
>DATGJA010000548.1:0-7298 GCA_035295445.1 Polyangiaceae bacterium
AGGTGGTCACTTGGCTGCGCGACGGCGACGAGAGCACGCGGCGGCGCTACTCGCGGCGCAAGCTCCTCGTGGCCTTCGCGACCGCGTGCCAGGCCTTGCATTTCGCGCACGTGCGCGGCGTCGTCCACCGCGACCTCAAGCCCGGCAACGTGATGCTCGGCGACTACGGCGAGGTCTACGTCCTCGACTGGGGCCTGGCGAAGCTGCTCGTCGCGGGCGACATCCCCGGGCCGGCCGCCGACGGACCGACGCCGAGCGGTCAAACACAGCGCGGCGCGACGATGGGAACGCCAGGGTTCATGGCGCCGGAACAAGTGACGGGGGACGACGTCGACGCCCGCGCCGACGTCTACGCTCTCGGGGCGATCCTCTTCGAGCTCCTGGCGCTCGAACCGCTCCACGCCCGCGGGTCGGCGCAGGCCATGTACACCTCGACGCTGCTCGGGACGAACGCGAGGCCGAGCGTGCGCGCGCCCGGACGTGACATCCCCCCGGAGCTCGACGCCATATGCGTCCGCGCCACGATGGTGTCGCGCGACGATCGCTTCGCCAGCGTCCGCGAGCTCCTCGACGCGGTGGAGCAATTCCTCGACGGAGACCGCGACATGCAGCGGCGGCGCGAGACCGCCGCCAACCACGCGCAGGCGGCGGCGGCGCACCTCGAGCGCGCCCTCTCCTCCGAGGGCGACGAGGCCGTTTCCCGAAGTCGCGCGCTCCAAGAAGTGGGACGGGCCATCACGTTCGACCCGACGAACGCGGACGCGCTGCGCACGCTGGTTCGCCTCCTCACCGACCCGCCGCGCGACCTCCCGGCGGAGGCGCGGGCCGAGCTCTCGCACGCGCACACGACCCACCTTGCGACCGGTGGCCGCGCCGCGGGATACGCGTTCCTCACCTGGTTTCTCTACGCCCCGCTGTCCGTCTTGATGGGCGTCCGGAGTTGGGCCGCGACCGCCGTCGTGACGGCCTCCTGGCTCCTGGCCGCCGGCGTGAGCTTCGCCTCCGCGCGGCGCCCGCCGCCCGACGGCAAGGCGAGCGTCCCCATCCTCCTCGCGGGGTCGCTCGCGATCTCGTGCACGGCCGCGCTCTTCGGGCCGTACTTCTTCGTGCCCGGAGTGGCGGTCATCTACGGGATGATGTTCACCCTCGTCCCGCCGGATCCCGCGCGGCGGCCGATCGTCGTGGCGCTCTGCGTCGCCGAGATCGTGGTGCCCGTCGCGCTGTCGTGGATGCACGTCTTGCCGCAGCCGTACGAGATCGGGCAGGACGCCGTCACGATCCACGCGGGCATGCTGCACTTTCCGCCCGTCCCGACGCAGGTGTTCCTCCTGCTGACCAGCGTCGTCGTCGTGATCACCGCCTGCGTCATGGCGGCGACGGTGCGCGACGCCCTCTCGGCGGCGGAGTCGCGCCTGCACGTCCAAGCGTGGCAGCTCCGACAGATCCTGCCGCCCGAAGCGCACCGTGCGTCGTCCGGAGAGTCGAGCGGGAAGGCCTAGAAGTCAGTGCCACTCGCCGATGCCCAGGCCGGCGCTCGTGTACCTGGGCGCGAGATCGAGCGACATGGTCACCTTCCAGTTGGCCTCGGGCAAGAGACCCCAGAAGTCGAGCGGGAAGAGACGCACGTCGCCGCCGAACGTGACGTGCTGCCGGGGGGTTCCGCCGTCGTAGCGAGAGGGTTCGACGTACGTGCCCGCTCGGAGGATCATCCGATCGCGCAGCGGTTCTCCCTCGATGCCGAGGCGCGGTGTCACGCTGAGCGAGCGGCCCACCGTCTCGACGCGCTGGTCGAGGAAGCCCTCCAGCGAGACCGCGTCCGAGCTCGGTCCTGTGAGCAGCGCGCTCGCGAGGAGCAAGATCCTCTCGCGCGGCCAGTTCGCGTAGCGAGCGACGCGCACCTTGCGCAGACGCTCCGACTCCGCCGCCATGTGCTGGTCCTCGATCGCGCGGACGCTCGCCTCCTCGGCGTCAAGCTCGACCCGACGCCCCTCCCGCTCGCCGGGCGGCAGGGACGCGAGTTCCTCATCGCGCGCGGCTCGTCGCGACCGGCGGTCCTCCTCGATCCGCTGCCGTAGCCAGCGTTCCTGCTCGTGAGGGTTCGGCCACCCGGGGTTGAGCGGGCGCGGCCCGAGCTGGTAAGCGAGCCCGACCTCGACCTCCCACGGCATGACGACCTGCGATGGCAGGACGAACTGGCCCACGCTCCGCACGCCGCCCGCCTCGGTCGTCCGACCGTTGCCGAAGATGCTGCCGCTCACCGGAGCGCGGGCGGTGGCGCCGATCCGCCACTGTCGCCCCGTCGGCATGAGCAACGCGCCGGCTTCGGGCGCGAACCCCGTCATCGTCAGCAGGTTGCCGGCGCCGTCCTGCTGGATCTGGAGCGTCAGGACCCGCGCCCCCCCGCCGAGGACGAGCTGGCCGCCGAGCAACCCGTACGCGCCCAACCCCTTGTAGCGCCCGACCTGCAACGTGAGCCCCGGCGTCCCCGGCGTCGACGTCGTGAGCGAGAACTGCTGCAGGTCCCCCGTCGCCGCCGCCCCCAGCCCCCCGAACTGCATCGTCGCCCCCAAGGTCAGATCCACGAAGTCGCCCGCGCGCGCGTGCCCGGGGACCACCGCCGAGTCCCCGTGATTGTCGAAGTCGGTGCGGGTGAAGGCGCCCGGGAGCGAGGCGCCGACGCTGAGATCGTAGTCGAACCATGCCGTGCTGTACGGATCGCGGACGGCCGGAGCCGCGGAGTTCACGGCGGAGCCCTCGGTGTCCTCGGCCGACGCGATGTAGGCGCCGCCGACGCCCGTCACGTGAATCGGCGCGAGGAGCGGCCCCTGAAAGAGCTCGATCGCGTACGCGTTGGAGACGATGGCGGGCGGCGCGCTCTGGGCCCCGGCCGGTCGGCCCGCCGACGCCGTCCAGCCGAAGGCTACGACCGCAGCCCCAATAAAAACCGCACGAGCGGCTCGGCGTCGACCTTGGCGGTCGCGACGAGCGCCTCGATCAGGCGGCGCCCCAGGCGCGCCAGCTCCAAGAGGTGGCTTATCCTTTCGAACTGAAGCTCGGCGCGCTCGCGCGTCTCGGGGTCGCCGGCCGTCTTGCGGATGCGGTCGAGCTGCTTCAGCGCCACCTCGAACGCCTCGATCGCGGCGAGCACCTCGGTCTTCTCGCGCTCGTTGAAGACGCGGCTGATCATGCGCCAAAGCTGCACCTCGGCCGTGTAGAAGTCCTTGCGCTCTCCCTGAATCCAGACCCTGCGTACCACACCCCATCGCGACAGCTCCGCGAGCGTCATGCTCACGGCGCCGCTCGAGAGCTCCAGCGCGGCGCGCAGGTCCTCGGCGCTGAGCGGCTCGGGCGACAGGTAGAGGACCGTCCAGACCCGACCCATGTTGCGCTTGAAGCCCCAGAACTCCATCAAGCGGCCCACCACGTCGCTCACGGCGGCCTCGGTGGGCCACAGCGTGCGCGGGCTCCCCTTCGCCACGCGAACCACCGGCACCTACGCGGCGCGAGACGCGAGCTCGCGCGCGATGTCGCCGAGCAGATTCCGCGGCACGCCCGCCGGAATCACGTCGAGCGACGCCAGCGCCCGCGCGGTCTCTTCGCGTGCGGCCGCCATCACTCCCACGCACGCGTTCGACGACCGCACGGCGTGAGCGACGTGCAGCGCGCGAGCGTCGTCCCCCGACCGGACCGCCTCCACGTCGGCGAGGAGCGACGGCGTGGCGGCAACGGCGCGAATGAGCGGGAGCGTGAGCTTGCCTTCCGTCAGATCTCCGAGCAGGGCCTTGCCCGTCGCCGCCGGGTCGCCCGCGTAGTCGAGCACGTCGTCGACGAGCTGGAACGCGACCCCGACGTGTTCCCCGAACGCGCCGAGCGCGTCGACCGCCTCGCGGCTGGCGCCCGCCACGGCGGCGCCCGAGCGCGCGGCCCAGGCGAAGAGCGAGGCCGTCTTGTCACGGACGATCCGGAAGTACACGTCCTCGTCCACCTCGAGCCGTGTTCGCCCGCGCAGCTGCACGACCTCTCCATCGACCAACCGGCGCAGCGTCGCGATCAGATCGAGCAGCACCGGCCCGGGGGCGGCCGCGGACGTACGCTCGAGCGCATGGGTGAGCAGCAGGTCGCCCGCGAGGACGCTCACGGCGTTGCCCCAGATGCGCCGCGGCGTCGGCTGCCCGCGCCGCTGCTGGCCGTCGTCGACGACGTCGTCGTGGAGGAGCGTCGCCAGGTGGACCAGCTCGGCGACGACCGCCAGGTGCCGGGCAGCCGCGCCCGGACCGGAGAAGCACGCCGCCGCCAGCAGAACCGTCAGCGGGCGAATGCGCTTGCCGCCGGCGGCAAGCAGGTGGGCCGCCGAATCGACCGCGGGCGACGGACCGCTACGTACGGCGCTCGCGAGCTCGCGGTCGACCACGGCCAGGTCTTCCCCGAGAAATGCCTGCACCTGCGCGATGCGCTCGGCCGCGCGGCCGCCCGCGCGCGCCGCGGCCTCTTGCAGGAGCGCGACCGAGGGGTCCGGAGGGTTGGGCACCACGTCCAAGCCGAAGGAGGTATCCGACCAACGGGCGCGTCGGTCAAGTGGCCCGCCGAATCACCCGGCAAATGCGGTCGTTCCACCGCAGATGGAGATGGCTTGGCCCGTGATCGCGTCCGCGGCGGACGAACACAAGAAAGCGACGAGCCGCGCCACTTCCTCGGCCTCGACGAATCGGCCGACCGGAACGGCCGCGCGAGCTTCACGCGTCATCGCGTCCACTCCCTTCGCTTGCTCGGCGGCCAGATCGGCGAGTCGCGCCCGGGCCATCTCGGTGTCGACCCAGCCGGGACAGATCGCGTTGCACGTGATCCGACGCGAGCCCACCTCGAGCGCGACCGCGCGCACGAGACCGTGCAGCCCCGCCTTGCTCGCGCAGTATGCGCCCTGCCCCGCCGCGCCGAACTTGCCGAGAACACTGCTGATGGCGACCAGCCGCCCCGGGCCGCTCATTCGTGCGAGCGCCTGATCGAAGAGGAAATACGTACCGAGGAGGTTCGTCTCGATCACCGCGCGGGCCCGTTCCTCGTCGCCGCCGCCCATCTTCGTCGTTCCGGCGACCCCGGCGTTCGCGACGACGACGTCGAGACGCCCCCAGACCGACCAAGCCAGACCGACCGCGTCCCGGGCGTGGCTCGCCTGGCGCACGTCGCCCGGAAGGTGCCGCGCCCGACCCCCGCCGTGCACGATTTCCCCCACGGTCTCGCCGAGCGACCGCTCGTCGCGTCCGGTGACGAGGACCCCCGCCCCGCGCGCGGCGAGCTCGAGGGCGATCGCCCGGCCGATGCCCTTCCCGCCGCCGGTGACGAGCGCCACCTGCCCACCCAGCCGAACGTCGCTCATGCGGGCTCGTTAGCACATTGACAGGGCGCGCTTCGGCCAGCATGAGGGAGGCATGCCTCTCGCTCCCGTCGACGTGGCCCGCGCCAAGCTGCGCGGAAAGCGCGTGGCGCTCGGGATCGTGGGAGCCATCGCGGTGCCTTTCATCGCCTCGAGCACCGTTCAGATCGCGCAGGCCGTCTTCGGCGAAGGCGCGGGCTCGCCCGACCGTGCGTGCTCGGCCGGCGTGCGCGAGCTCCAGGCCGCGCTCGATCGAGCGAGCGCGCGTCTGCTCCTGCCGGCGGAGGGCGACGGCGCGGACGTCACCTTCGGTCCGGCGACGATCCCCGAGTGGAGAGACGCGGACGCCGTGCGGCGCGCGTGCGACGCGTCCGAGGGCGGCGCCCAGGCCTGGGCGGCCCTCGAGCGCCTCCGCCGGACGGAGGAGCAGCTGGCACACGACGCCCGCGGCGAGCTTACGCCCCTTCGGCGCGACGTCACCGCTCACCTTCCGGCGGAGTTGCGCTAGTAAGGTGGCCTCCCGATGACCGAAACCACCGCTTCGCCCGAGCACGCCGGGTCGGCCGAGCCGACGTTCGACATTCTTCCGCTCGGGGCCGAGGTCAGGCGCGCGGTCGACGCGATGGGATACCGGCACCCGACCCCGGTCCAGATCGCGGTGTTCGAGCCGGCCGCCGAGGGTAGAAATCTCGTCGTCCAGGCCCGAACCGGCACCGGAAAGACGGCCGCGTTCGCGCTTCCCATGGTCGATCGCCTCGTGCGCCCCTCGACGCGCGCGGTGCAGGCCTTGGTCTTGTGCCCAACCCGCGAGCTCGCGCTCCAGGTCGCGCGCGAGGTCGAGCAGGTGGGGCAGTTCCGCGGCGTCAAGGTGGCCCCGATCTACGGCGGCGCCTCGATGAACAAGCAGGTCGAGGCGCTCGAGGCGGGCGCGCAGATCGTGGCGGGCACGCCCGGACGCGTCCTCGACCACCTGCGGCAGAGGACGCTCGATCCGAGCGGCATTCGCGTGCTCGTCCTGGACGAGGCCGACGAAATGCTCTCGATGGGCTTCGCGCGGGAGCTCAACGCGATCCTCGAGTCTTTGCCCAAGAATCGCCAGGGGCTCTTCTTCAGCGCCACGATCCCCCCGGACATCGAGCGGCTCGCGCACAATCACCTGCGCGATCCCGAGTTCATCACGCTCTCGAGCGATCAAGTCGGCGCCCTGGAGATAAACCATTACGTCTACCTCATGCGCGAGGGGGACAAGCTCGGCGAGCTCCTGCGCATCCTCGAGGTCGAGGACCCGGAGAGCGCCATCGTCTTCTGCAACACGCGCGACGAGACCCAGCGCGTCGCCGAGGCGCTCAAGGCGCGCGGCTTCGACGCCGACTGGCTGAACGGAGACCTCCCCCAGCCGGATCGAGAGCGCGTGATGGCCGCGACGCGCGAAGGGAGGGTCCGGTACCTCGTCGCCACGGACGTCGCCGCGAGGGGCATCGACGTCTCCCACCTGACGCACGTCATCAATTTCGACTTCCCCGAAACGGCGGAGCAATACGTCCACCGCACGGGCAGGACGGGACGCGCGGGGCGAACGGGCACGGCGATCGCCATCATCGAGCCGAAGGACATCGGCAACCTTTACTTGCTCCGGCTCACGTACAAGATCCGGCCGCTCGAGAGGCACCTGCCGAGCGCGGGCGAGCTGAAGACGCGCGCGGAGCTCGACGTCCTGCAGATCTTCGTCGACGCCTTCGCCGCCCGCCCCGTTCACCCCGACGACATGGCGCTCGCGCGGCGGCTGCTGACGCACGACGAAGCAGAGCGCATCGTCGCCGGCCTGCTGCGCGATCACCTGGGGGCGCGCGGTGGCGATGCCCCGACGGTCGCGGCCGAGGCGCGGCGCGCGCGCAACCCACCGCCGGAGCTGCACGTCGCCCCGGCG
>DATGJA010000549.1:0-7378 GCA_035295445.1 Polyangiaceae bacterium
CTCCCCCGGGTTTCGCGCTTATAACCTCGGCTCCGGGGCCCCCGTCGACCTGGCCACGTTGATCGACGCGATCGGAGCGGCCGCCGGAGCGCCTCTGGCGGTTCGCCCGGCGCCGGTGCCACTCGGGGACGTGGACGCTACCTTCGCCGACGTCGGTCGGGCGCGCGACGAGCTCGGCTGGAGCCCCCGCATCCCGCTGCGGGAGGGCCTCACCTCGGTCGTCGACTGGGTCCGCGACCACCCGTAACGCGAGAGGGAAAGAAAGGCCGCCAGGACGCAAGTGCCGCCAAGAGAAAGTGAATTTGAGTTCTCACTTTCGCCAGGCGTTCTTCGGCGTCCGGGCGGTTCGTCTCTCGTCAGCCGTTGAGAGACGGGTGCAGCCGCTCGCGCTTCATTTCCTTGCCAGGCCGCAGGTAGCCCCCCAGGTAGACGAGCCCCATGAACGTCGTCCAAGGCCGCGCGTGACGCAGAGTCGTGAGCAGGCGCATCGCACGCGGGCGGTGCTCCACCGGACGCAGACCGCATGCGACGGCGTGGTCCTGCGCGTGCTGGAAGGCGTCGGCAATCCGCTGCTCGATCGCCAGCGGGGAGCATCGCTCCCTGGCTCGCTTGGCCGCCACGACCCCTAGCCGCGCGCGCGCCTGCGGATCCCGGAGGAGAGCGACCGCGGCGCGCCCGAGGGCGTGATTCGCCGCTCGCTCGGCCTCGTCGCCCTTGCCCGGAGCGACCAGCACCCCGTTGATCCCGTCTTGGATCTGCGCGCAGACACCCATGCCGTCGGCGAACGCCACCGTCGGCGTGCCACACCAGAGGGCCTCGCCCAGGACGTTGCCGTACGTCTCGCTGAGAGAGGCGTGCAGAAAGACGTCCGCGTAGCGGTAGAAGTCCGGCATCTTCGTCCAGGGGACCTCCCCGGTGAAGAACACCCGATGCTCGGCGCCCTCCTCACGGGCGACGCGCCGGTAGTAGTCGCCGTCGGGCCCGTCGCCGACCAGGGTCAAGGTCGCGTCGGGCTCGTACGGCAGGACATGCTGCGCGAAGATTCGGATGACACGATCCTGCGCCTTCTCGCGCGTATGCCGGCCAGCGCAGAGCAGCCGAGGCCCGCGCTGAGGCAAGCCCTCGCGCTCGATGAGATGCGTGTACGGGTCCATTCCAAGCTGCCGGTCGAACACGTCGGGTTGCACCGCCCGCGGGATGACGTGGATGGGCGCCGTCACCCCCCGCTCGCGCCAGTACGTACGGAGCCCCTCGCTGAGGACCACCAGCCCGTCGCTCTGGTTATACATCGTGGCGAAGAGCTTCTCGAAGGGGCGCCTCAGCGCGAGGTGCAGGCCCGCCTGGAAGAGATCGTTCTTCGACAGGCTCTCGGGCAACAGCACCTCGTACGCAGCGACCAAATGCGTCGTGTTCACGCACAGGAGCGGCACGCCTTTCA
Source organism: Polyangiaceae bacterium (assembly GCA_035295445.1). Lineage (GTDB taxonomy): Bacteria > Myxococcota_A > Polyangia > Polyangiales > Polyangiaceae > Palsa-1150. The sequence continues at coordinate 1,439 of DATGJA010000549.1, forward strand.
TCTCGCGGAGCCAGATCCCGAACTCCAGGAGCAGCGACGTCGTCTGCGCGAAGCAAAGATCGAAGTTCCACCGCTCGGGCTCGAAGATCCACGATGCAAGCGGGAGCGGCAGGTAGACCCCGGGATACGTCTTCAGCCGGAGGCTCGGGAGCGCGACCGTCCCCGGTGCCATCTCCTCGGGGGTGGCATCCGGATCTTCCGGTCCGATCACTGTGACCTCGTGACCACACCGTCGCAATTCTTGATACAGGAACCGTGTCTGAAAGACCGCACCGTTGGCGTACGAGATCCGCGTAAAGTCGCTCAAGATGGCGATGCGAAGAGGCCGGCCCTGCCGTGCCGTCAACGCGGCGAGGGGGTGCAGGCCCGCCGCGTGCCCTGCGCTTACGAAGGAGTTCGTCGTGCGCGTAGCCGCCTTCGCAGGCACTTCGGCGGCCTTTCCGGCCGGGGACAATCGTTGAAAATCGTCGACGTCACCGAGTTCTATTCCGAACGGGGCGGTGGGGTTCGAAGCCATCTGACGGCCAGAGGTCACTTTCTATGCCAGCTAGGACATGACCACGTCGTGGTCGCTCCGGGTGCACGCGATGAAGATGCAACCGTCGAGCAAGGCGTCGCGCTCTCACCGGCGCAAGCCTCGGGACGCAGCCAAGGCGGTAGGGCTCGGGTTGTTCGCATCGGCGGCCCCGCCCTTCCGTACGACCGCACCTATCACCTCTTCACCCGGCCGGACAAGATTGGAGTGCGCATCGCCGCCGAGTCGCCCGAGGTCATCGAAGCCCACTCGCCCTATCTGGCCGCCCTGGCGGTCGTCTTGGCCGGCGCACCCGACCGCTGGCTGCGGACCGCGTTCTGGCACGCCGATCACGTCGGGACGTATGTCGAGCCGGCTGTTCGGAGGTACCTCGGCCCGGTCGCAGCCGCGGCCGTCACGGCGCCCCTTTGGCAGTTCGTTCGCGGCCTGCTATCGCCGTTCGCAGCGACGTTCGTCGCCGGTCGCGCCCAAGCCGAGCGCCTCCGCTCGGCCGGCGTGCACGACGTCGTCCATGCTCCGATGGGCGTCGACGTCGCGACGTTTCGACCTTCGGCGCGCAGCGACGAACGCCGGGGGGAGCTCCTCGACGGGCACCGCCTGGACGCGGCCCTGCTCGTGGGCGTAGGTCGCTTCGCCGTCGAAAAGCGCTGGGACGTCGTCCTCGATGCGTTCGGGCGCCTGCGCGCCCGCCGGGACGCGGTCCTGGTCCTCTTCGGCGACGGCCCCGAGCGCGCGTCGCTGGAGCGCAGTGCGCCCCCCGGCGTCCGCTTCGTCGGCTTCGAGAAGCGGCGAGATCGCCTGGCCTCGGCCTTGGCGAGCGCCGACGTCCTCGTGCATGGGTGCCCTTTCGAGACGTTCGGCCTGGGCGTGGCCGAAGCGGTCGCTTCCGGTCTGCCGGTCGTCGTGCCCGACGCGGGAGGGGCCGCCGAGGGGATGGACCCTTCCTGCGGCGAAGCCTATCGAAGCCTCGACGCCGAGGCGTGCGCCGAAGCCCTCGTGCGGATCTTGTCGTACGACCCGCAGGCGCTTCGAGACCGCGCGCGGCAGGCGTCGACGCGCGTTCCCACGATGGCGCAGCACCTCGCGACGGTCCTCTCGACCTACGAGGCCCTCCTGCGCGAGCGGCGGCCGTGACGGCCCGGACCGACGCTCTGCGGCGCTACGGCGTTTGCCTCGTGGCCGGGGCGCTCATGGCGTGCGCGACCCCGCCCATGAACGTCTATCCGCTGGCGTGGATCGGCATGATCCCGTTCGCTTGGCTCCTCGCTCGGGCCTCGCGCCCGCCCGCCGCACCCGGCGTCCTGCGGTCCGCCCTGCGCGCGGGGTCGATGGGGCTCGTCTTCGCCTTCGGCACGAACCTCGTGGCGCTCCGCTTCGCGGCCACGGTGGTCACGCGGTTCGCGCACCTGTCCGCGTTCGTCGGGCCGCTCGCCCTCGGGGCGCTCGCCGCCTTGGAGGCGACGCGATGGGGGGCGGCCGGGGTCGTCTACTCGCTCCTCGTAAGGCTCGGGCTGCCTCGCGCCGGGTCCTTCGCTGTCGGCGTGTACGCGGGTACGTTCGTCCCGACGATGATCCCCTGGACCGTGGCGTGCGGGGTGTGCCCTTGGCCGGCGACGGTGCAGCTGGCGGAGTGCATCGGCGAGCGAGGCGTCGCGATGATCATGGCGCTCGAGGCGGCGCTGGCCGCCGAGGCCCTGGGAAGCCTCGGCGGGGGCGACGATCGCCCAGGTGCAGGCGGGCGCGCCCTTGGCCGACGAAACGCGGCGCGCGCCCTCGCCGCGTGCGGGGGGCTGCTCGTCGGGACGCTCGTCTACGGCGCATGGAGGGTCCGCTCGGTCGACGCCCTGCGCTCCGAGGCGGCGGCCCCGCGGGTGGCGCTCGTCGAGGCCGCCGTGAGCGCCACCGAGCGCTGGCGCGACGAGGCCCGCCACGCCTTGCTCTCCCATCTGACGGCGTTGACCCTCGACGCCGAACGAGACGGCGCGGATCTCGTCGTCTGGCCCGAGGCGGCCTACCCGTTCACGATGCCGCACGTATCGCGCCACCCCCCGCGGGGGGACATGGCGGTCATCCAGGACGGCGTGCGAGGTCCCGTGATGACGGGCCTCATCATGACGGGGGATCTCGGCAAGTACAACTCGGCGGTCGTCGCAACCCGCGACGGCCTCGTGAGCGAGCCGTACGACAAGATTCACAGGATGTGGTTCGGCGAGTTCGTCCCCTTCGCCGACACGTTTCCGTGGCTTCGCAAGGCCTTCGCGCGCGGGATCGGGCTGCGCGCAGGCGAGAGGAGCGTCGCCCTGACGGCGGGGCCGGTCAGGGCGGGACTGCTCATCTGCCTCGAGGACATCTTGCCCGACGCGGGACGCGAGGCGATCGGAACGGGCGCGAACCTCCTCGTCAACGTCACGAACGACGCATGGTTCGAAGGGACGGCCGAGAGCGAGCTTCACCTTCGCCTCGCCCGCCTGCGTTCGGTCGAGCTACGGCGCGATCTGGTGCGTGCGGTCAACGGCGGCCCGACGACCTGGGTCGACGCCGTCGGACGGATCGTCGCCGAGCTCCCTGCGGATCGGCCCGGCGTCCTGATGACCCGACCCGCGTTGCTGGAGGCGCCGTTCACCGTCTACGCTCGATGGGGAGACGCGCCGTTCGCCGTGCTCGTGGGAGCATGGACGATCGCCAGCGCGTCAGCGCGCGCTCGACGGCTTCGCGCGGCGGCGGAAGCCGAGCTATAGGCACCACGGTCGATGGCCGTGCACGTGTCCATCCACGACGTCTCGCCGGCATGGTCGAGGGAGCTCGAGGCGGCGCTCGACGCGTGCCGCCGCTTCGGGGTGCGCCCGGCCCTCCTCGTCGTGCCCAATTTCCACGGGCGCGCGCCGCTGCTCGAAGACGCCACGTTCTGCCGGCGCTTGCGGGACCTGCAGGCGGAGGGGCACGAGATCTATCTGCACGGCTTCTATCACCAGAGCCGCACGTCCTACGAAGATGGCGCGGCCGGCGGTCGGCTGGCCTGGCTCTTCGCCCAGCGCGTGGCCTCCGGGGGCGAGGCGGAGATGAGCGACGTGGGCTGCGACGAGGGCGTCGCGCGGATCCGCGAGGGGGAGCGCGTGCTGCGCGCCGCGGGACTGCGGGTAGACGGCTTCGTGGCGCCGGCGTGGTCGATGCCGCGGTGGCTCCTTCCGGTCCTCGGCGACCGCGGGTTTCGCTTCAGCGAGGACCACCTGCGGGTCTACGACCCTGCGGGCAGACGCGCCCGCGCGAGCGTCGTGCTCAACTGGGCCAGCCGGTCCCCGGCCCGCCTCGCGTCGACGCTCGCGTGGTGTCGGACGGCGAAGTACGCACGCGCCCTCGTGCCCGCGCGCATCGCCATCCACCCCGCCGACATGGGCTTTCTCGCCCTGCGCCGCGAGGTCTCGAGCTTACTCGAGTGGGCCGCGGGCGACTTCGTCGCGCGCGGCGCCGACCTTCTCGAGGCGTGATTCTCTCTGCGGACGGCCCGCGATCACGTGCAGGAGCGCCGGGAGCGTCAGGAGGGCGCCGAAGAGACACGCGGCCTCCCCGCTCACCGCGAGGCGACCGAAGGACTGGAGAGCCTGGAAGTCGGCGACGAGCAACGAGCCGTACCCGACCATCGTCGTGTAGCTGCAAAGCGCGACGGCGCCCCCCACCCGCCGGACCGCCGACGTCACGTCCCCGCCGAGGAGCCGCGACCGATCGTACACGTTGAAGGGATACTCGCAGCCGATCCCGAACGTGATCGGCAGAGTGATGAAGTTGACGTAGTTGAGCTTCTCGCCGAACCACGCGGCGCCCCCCACGAGCCACGTCACGGCCATCACGAGGACCGCCAGCACGGCGACGGCTCCTCGAAGGTTGCGCGTCGCCACGATGACGACGAGCGCCACGGCGGCCAGCGACGCGAGCGTCGCCCGCGGGCCGTCGCGCTCCATCGACCGGATCATCTCGGCGAAGATCGTCGAGCGGCTCGCGGTCTGCACCACCGTGCCGTCGGGCAGCCTCACGTTGTCGGTCGACCTCGCCATCCGCAGCAGCGTGTGCCCATCGGAGAGGACCACGTCGTTCTTGTACTTGACGTAGAAGACCGTCCCGATGCGGCCGTCGTTCTCCTCGAAGCGACGCCGCAAGAGCGGCGGCAGGTCTGGCGGGCCGAGGACGCGCAGCCTCGCCGGCGGCCGTAGCTCGTCGACGCGCGCGCGCTCGTCAGGCGGGAGCCCGTGGAGGACCGCTGGCGTCAGGCGATCGCGAATGCGATCGAGGATCTCCAGCTTGCCGCGCTGCTCGTCCGCCGTACCGGGCAAGAGGTCCTCGATCGTCGCGACGTCGGCGACGAGGCTCCCCTGGGGGTCGCCGGCGTCGTTGGCCAGGATCTTGGCCTTGACGAGGGGCACCTGCTCGGCCGTGTCCGCGAGCATCATGTACCCTGCCACGTTCATCTTGCCGCGGAAGACCTTCTCCGCCTTGTTGGACCACTCTCCCGCGCCGCCGCTCTTGCTCTCCTTCGATCCGAGCCGGTTGAAGTCGTACTCCCACGGGTCGCGCAAGAAGGCCGGCACCTTGATCGCCGCGACCGCCGTCGCCGCGACGGCGAACGCGACGAACGCCCAGGGGGCGCGCTCGGACGCTCGCGCCACCCATCGCGTGAGCGGGCCGCGGCTCCCGTCGGGCAGGACGCCCGAGGGTGGATCCCGCAGCCACGGGGGAAGTCTGGCCTGCGCGCGCTCGACGAGCACGATGAGGGCGGGCACGCACGGGATCATCGAGACCCAAACGAGGAGCATCCCGACGAAGCCGATCCAGCCGAACTGATTGAAGCCGCGGAACTCCGTGATGGTGAGCGATCCGTACGCGATCGACCCCACGCAGGCCCCCACGAGCTCGGCGCGGAGCGCGTTCTGCACGGCCTCACGACGCGCGCTCGCCGCGTCCTGCCCACGCGCCCGGAACTCTCGGTACCGCGAGAGGAGCACGATCGGGTAGTTTATCCCGTTGCCGAGGATGATCGCGCCGAGAAAAGCGCCCGTCGTATTGACGTAGCCGAACCGGAAATACGCGAAGGCGTATGCCATCCCAACCCCCAGGAACGCCGGGAGAGCGATGACACACAGGGACCAGAGCGACCGATAGAACCAGGCGACGCCGCCCACGCTCAAGAGAAACGCGATGACGAGCGCCCAGACGGCCTGGCTGACGACCGACTGCGTCTCCGCCTCGGCGTTCGGGATGTCCCCCGCATACCCCACCTTCATGTCTGGGTGATACGAGCTCGGCTTCATGTCCGCGACGAGGGATTCGACGTAGCGCAGGAGCGTGCCGCCGGAGGCGTCCCCCATCCCGGTCGTCGACGAGACGATCCGCAGGCCGGCCATCGTGCCGTCCGG
>DATGJA010000550.1:0-21937 GCA_035295445.1 Polyangiaceae bacterium
GACCGGACCCCGTGTCCTGGCCGGTCGTCGCGTCCTTTCCCGTCCCCGTCGCGTCCATCGTCGACCCATCGGTCCCCTGCACGGGCGAGTCGGCCGTCGCGTCCGGGGCGCTCGGCGAGTCGGGGGACGCGTCGCCTCCGCCTGACCCGTTGTCATCCCCGCTGCACGCCGCCAGGGCGGCCACGCCAGTTGCTAAGGACACCCCACAGAGCGCCCACAAATATCGATTCATCTCGATAGACCTCCCAAAACTGGGGACAGGGAGGCCCCTATCGGGCGTGAAGCACGCCGTTCCGCCCTGACCAATGGTGCCTGCGGCGATATCACTGTTTCCCGCCAGGCACCATAGTCATTCGTCCCGCCGCCGGCGCGCGCGCGAGACAGTCCGCCGAAGAGAAGGCCCGCGCCTAGAGGCAGGGCTTCTCGTTCTCGGTCATCTGCTTCGTCCAGCCGGGGTTGATCATGCTGTTGCCCGGAATCGCTTTGAAGAACTTGCAGGCCGCGTTGTCACCGAGGAGCTTCCAGCGAAACCATGGGATGCCGACCTGCTCTTCGGGCACCTGCGGCGTTGGAATGTGCGTCGCTCCCGTTGCCGACCACCAGTACACCTCGTTCATGGGGTTCATGGCGCTGTACGCTTGGCCGACCCACGCCGCCGAGACGAGCATGTCCGACGTGCCGCTGAACATGAACATCGGCGACTTGATCTTCCCGTAGATCTGCTGCCAGGTGCCGCCCGCGGGCTGAGTGCCGAAGCCGCTCGCCGGTTCCATGGCGAGCCCCGCGTAGGTGAAGCTCGGCCCCCACTTGGCCTCGGCCAGCTGGAGGGTCACGAACGCCGCCTGGCCGCCCTGCGAGTGCCCCGTCGAGCCGAGCTTGTTGTCGGCCAGCTGCGGGTACATCTGCAAGGCCGTGCTGAACGCCGTGATCCCGTCCGTCCCGGCGCCCGTGTTCGAGTCTTCGTAACAGGTCGTCAGGAAGCCGTGGGAGGCGAAGCGCTCGAGGTCATTTTGATAGTCGGCGCACACCGCGGTCGTCCCGTTGGCGAGGTGAATGACGGGCACCTTGCAGCCCGCAGGCACCATCGGGACCCAAATTTTGACCGAGCCCGCCGCCGTCATCATGAACTGGAAAGGGCCGGCGTCCTCGTAGTCGGTGATGCCGTCGAGGCAGCTTCCCGAGCCGCCACCGCCCCCCCCGCCATCGCCCACGGACCCGCCCCCGTCGACGCCCGAACCGTTGCCCGGTGAGCCGTCCACCCCGGTTCCTCCGCCGCCGGGGCTCCCTCCGCCGGGCCCGCCCCCGGTCCCGGAGCCACCGCCACCGCTTCCGGAGGTCGTCCCGGCTCCTCCGCCGCCGGGGGCGCCGCCGTTGCCCACCTGGTCCCCGCTGCCGCCGCCCCCCGAGCCGACTCCACCGCCCTTGCTTCCCGACGCGGCGCCGCTCGTCTGGCCATGGCCACCCGTGGCGGAGCCCGAATAAGCACCCGCAGAGCTGGGGCCGCCTTGACTGCCGCAGCCGATTGCCGCGAGGCCAACGCCTGCAGCGCCGAGCGCCATCGCAAACAGCAACGCGCCGAGGCGTCCCACGCCCCGCTCGATTGAATCGCGCTTCATCTCGCCGACCTCCACCCGGGCCGTCCGTGGCACCGCAAGGTAGTTGGTACTGCCTTTATCCCTCAACGTCGTTCAGACCATGTGTCTATGCCACTTTGTTGCCGAGATCGGGCGACGAACGGCCATATACACGGGACTAGACGCAATGAAGACGCGCGAATGATTACGTATCTCGCTCTTCACTACGCAACTGGCTCAGCGCGGCTTGGGGCCGCAAACTGCGCTCGTTCGTGCGCCTTTCGCACGGGAAGACGACGCCGATCGTACGTGACGCGGGAGACGACATGTGGCGCCAATCGCAAGGAGTTTGATTTGCGCTATCGAGCGGCGCGACGTTCGCGTGCGCGCGACGAAATCTCGCCGAGAATATATCGATATCGTGATTTGAAAGAAACCAATCGCAATAGGTCAAACACGAGACAATGCGCCGAGACGCTCGCGCGCGGACGTCGTCGACCACGCAGCGGCACGGCCGTGCCCGTCGAGCGGTGCCGCGACGAGCCGCCCCATCATGCGCGGCATGCGCTACCGTGAGGCCGTGGCATGGCTTTCCCTTTCGAGCGCGCTCGTCGTCGGACACCTGGTCGGCGACGTGGTCTGGATCGGCGCCTTGCTCGCGGCGAACGACCTCCTGTCGCGCGCGCCGTGGATGGCGGAGCCCGCAGAAGTCGGTGCTCTCGCACGCCGCGTATACCAACGCCTAGCTCAGCCGGCGCTCCTGCTGTGCCTCGCAACGGGGGGAGTCCTGTTCGGTTTGTCCCCGGGATCGCTGCTCCACGCGCGCTGGTTCTTCGCGAAGATGGCGTTCGCGCTGGCGCTGATTGTCCTTCACCGCCTCGTCGGAGCGCGAGCGGCGCGGATCGCGGACGGGCGCACGCGCGGCGGTGCCGGCTCCGGCCTTCTGGCCGTCCTCGTCCTCCTTTGCGCGACGGGCGCCATCGCCCTTGAGGTGACGAAGTCTCTCCCGAGGCTCTGAAGGAGGCTTGACGGAGAACGCGCTTGTGGGCGAGGACCTCCGCATGAACCGAGCCGTCCGTCTTATCTGGCTTGCAGTGCCTGTCCTCGCGGCGTGCCGGCCTGCCGCCCACGTCCAGGCGCCGCCGAAGACCTCCGCCTCCGCGCCGCCCGAGCCGGCCCACCCCGCCGCGCCTCCCGTCGCCGCGGTCGCGACCCCATACGCCGGTCATGGCGTCGAGAGCGTCTCACCGGACCAGCTCGAGAAGTTCCGGCCGGGGCTCGTCCCGCCCGACGTGAGGCGTCGCGTGGAGGCGCTCATCGACATCCGCGCGCCCGGGCTGGGCCGGCTGAGTCCCGACGGCAAGGCGATGTACTTCGCGTGGAGCGTCACCGGCACGAGTCAGGTGTGGAAGCTCGACGGGGCGCGCTCGTTCCCGCAGCAGCTCACCGCGGGCGAGGACAGCACTTCCATCGCCGCCGTCACGCCCGATGGATCCTTCCTCGTCGTGCAGCGCGACCGCCGCGGAGAGGAGAACCCGGGCCTCTACTTGCAGCCCACCGCGGGGGGCGCGCTCGTGCTTCTCCAGCACCTCCCGAAGGTGCAGACCCTCTTCGAGCGCGTGTCGCCCGACTCGAAGTACGTGTATTTCACGTCGAACGACCGCAAGCAGGACGCGTACACCATCTACCGCTGGGACATCGCGAAGGGGGAGCGCGAGGTGGTCCTCGAGAAGGACGGCCTCTGGCACGTGAGCGACATGCGCCCCGACGGCAGGCTCCTCTTGCGCAAGGAAACGGGTTCGCGCACCGCCGAATACTACGAGTGGGACCCATCACAGAACCGGATCTCCCCGCTCTTCGGGCAGGGCGAGAACGAAGAGTACGAGGCGCGGTACGGGGCCAAGAACGACGAGGTCGTGATTCTCACCAACCGGCCCGGTGAGTTCCGCCGGCTCTACTCGTGGACTGGACCCGGCCAGCATACGGCGCTGGGCGAGGAGACCAAGTCCGATGTCAGCTCGTTCTCCATCGACGAGAAGCGCTCCCGCATCGTCTACACCTTGAACGAGGGGGGGTACCACCGTCCGCGCGTCATCGACGCTCGCACGCTGAAGCCGCTCGCCATGCCCAAGCTGCCGGAGGCCGATCAGGTGGCCTTCGGCGACTCGACGCCCGACGGGCGTTTCGTCACGCTCGGCATCGACGACGGGCGGCACCCGATGCGGGGGTACGTCCTCGATTGGACCACGGGCAAGCTCGATGCGTGGAACCTCCCGAGCACACCCGAGGTCGACGCGTCGAGGTTCCCCCGGGCCCAGCTCGAGACGTACAAGGCCGCCGACGGGACGAGCATCCCCGTCTTCGTGCGGCGACCCGACAAGTGCTCGAGCGACCCCTGCGCCGTCGTCGTCGCGTTCCACGGGGGCCCTGAGGCGCAAGCCCTCCCCGGGTTCAACGTCGGCGCCCAGATGTTCGTCGACGCGGGGTTCGTCTTCGCCGAGCCCAACGTCCGGGGCAGCGACGGCTACGGCAAGGCGTGGTCGCATGCCGACGACGGGGCCAAGCGTCTCTCGATCCTCACGGACATCGCGGACGCCGCGAAGTGGGCGAAGGCGACCTTCACCTCGAATGGCAAGGAGCCGAAGGTCGGCGTCTACGGGGGGAGCTACGGCGGATACTCGGTGCTCGTCGCGATGACCCTGTTCGCCGGCGACTACGATGCGGGCGTCGATGTCGTCGGCATCAGCGACTTGCGGACGTTTCTTCGCAACACGGCGCCCTACCGTCGCGTCCTGCGCATCTCGGAGTACGGCGACCCCGACAAGGACGCCGAAGTGCTGGCGAAGCTCTCACCGATGACCTACATCGACCGCGCCAAGTCGCCGCTGCTCATCGTCCAGGGGGCGAGCGACCCCCGCGTCCCGGCGGGCGAGTCGATCCAGATCCACGACGCCCTCGAGAAGCGCGGCGTCCCCTGCGAGCTCACGTTGTTCGCCGACGAGGGACACGGCGCGCAGAAGCGCGAGAACCGCGTCTACACGCTGGGGCGCGCGATTGCGTTCTTCCGCCAGCACTTGCTCGGGTCGTGACCGCGCGGCGCCGCTGGATCACTGCACGACGACCTGGCCGCTCATCCCCTCGTGCCCGGATCCGCAGTAGTAGTCGCAGTGGAAGTTGTACGTGCCCGGTTTGTCGAAGGTGACGCGCACCTTCGTAGTTTGGTCGGGGACCACGTCGGCGCGCATCCCGAAGTCCGGCAGGTTGAAACCGTGGTGCACGTCGCTCGACGTGACCTCAAAGTCGACCGTCTGCCCGCGCAGGACGGTGATCGTGTTGGGGCTGAAGGACCACTGCTGGGCGACCACCTTGATGACTTGCGCGTCGTCGGGCCCGCCATCCCCGCCCCCACAGGCGGCGAAGGCGACGAGCCAGGCCGCGCGCAGCAGCGCGCCCGACGCGAGGTCAACCTTGACCATCGGCGGACCCCTGCCCCCCTTCGCCCCCCCCTTGCGCGCCGGCGTCTCCCGGCGTGGGCGCGGGAAGCGGCATCTCGGTGACCTGGTAGTCTCCGGGATTGGTCGCCGCGTCGATCGACCGAAAGCCGAGGTTCGCGTTGGGGTGCTCGGGGTCCCACGGCACGGGATTCGGCTTCGAGGCGTCGCTGTCGGGTGACGGAAGAGCGAACATCAGCGAGCGCGCCGCATGATGTGCGATGTGGCCCGTCATGTAGACGAGCTCTTGGTGGATGTGGCCGAAGAAGACCGTCACGTTGTGGAACGCCGAGAGCTGATCGATGGCCTGCTGCCCGTCCGGCGTGGTCCAGTCCCAATCCGCGCGCAGCGCCCACAGCGGGCGGTGCGAGAAGACGACGATGGGCGCTTCGATATCGAGGGGCGCAAGGTCCGACTTCAGCCAATCGAGCTGGGTCATGCCCAGGTTCGAGGTCGGGTCCGAGACGTTGTCGAGCGCGATGAAGTGGACGCCCTTGTGATCGAACGAGTAATAGGTGTCGCCGAAGAACTGCTTGAACGTCACGCCGCCGTCGGCCGCGGCGTCGTGCTCCCCCGCCATGAACTTGACCATCGGCACGTTCAGACCGGCGACGATCGACTGAAACTCGGTCATTCGTTGCTTGCGAACGTTCACGTCGTCGGTCGTGTGCGTCAGGTCTCCGGTGAAGATGACGAAGTCAGGCTTGTTCGCGATGGCGTTGACGGCCGCGATCGCGGCGGGCAGCTCGAGCGTCGGCTCGGGATTGACCTGCGGTCCGGTGAATCCCCAGTGCGGATCGGAGAGCTGTAAGAAGAAGAACTCCTGTTGCGCGCCCCGAGGCGTGCCTGGCTTCGGCCCAGCGGCCCCCATGACCGCGCTCTTGTCGCTCGAGCAGCCGGCGGTCGATCGGAGCAAGCTCGAGGCGAATACGACACCGCCGAGCGTCGTCAGCTTGAGCACGTCGCGGCGAGTCGCTGCATTCCAGGTGGGCATGGCTGTCTCCCAGGGCCGCGTCCCGACGAGCGGGGGCCGGCCGTCGCATTTCTCGACTTCCGGCGGTGACAACGAAGGCCCGGGCAAACCGTTCCATGGCGCGTGGGAACGCGTGGGAAGGGGGTTCGTTGCGCCTGAAGGCGATGCTCGATACCCTCGCGCAAGGCTTCGCCCACCATGCAATGGCTCGCCGCACTCTGCGTCCGCCAGCCGGTCTTCACGTGGGTGCTGATGCTCACGGTCCTCGTCTTCGGGCTCGTGGGCTACGGCTCGTTAGGGGTCGACTTCTTCCCGAACGTGGACCTGCCCGTCGTCCTTGTGACGACCACGTTGACGGGCACCGCGCCTGAGGAGGTGGAGACCAGCCTCACCGACAAGATCGAGGGGGCGGTGAACACCATCGGGGGCATCGACGAGCTCCGATCCACGTCGACCGAGGGCGTATCGCTCGTCATCGTCTCCTTCTCGCTCGACAAGGACATCGACGTCGCCGTCCAGGAGGTGCGCGACCACGTCACCACCGTGCTCCCGCAGCTGCCGAAGGGGGTCGACCCACCGATCGTCTCCAAGCTCGACCCCGATGCGGCGCCGATCCTCCTCGTGACCGTGAGTGGCCCCGGCAGTCGCCGCGACCTCACGGAGCTCGCCGACAAGCACGTACGGCGACAACTCGAGAGTATCGACGGGGTCGGCCAGGCCACCATCCTCGGCGGTCAGAAGCGCCAGGAGAACCTCTGGCTCGACCCCACCAAGCTCCAGGCCTTCGGGCTCACGGCGGTCGACGTCGAGCGCGCCTTGTTCAACCAGAACCTGAGCGTCCCCGGGGGCGCCATCGAGACCGGACCGCGCCACGTCTCGCTCCGCGTCGAAGGGCGCGTGCCCACGGTGGAGGGAATCGGCCGCATCGTCATTCGAGAGGACCGGGACCACCCGACGCGCGTCGAAGACGTGGCTCGGGTCGAAGACGGCGCCGAGGAGGAGGCGACGGCGGCCTCGGTGGACGGTCGGCCGACGGTGGTGCTCTCGATTCGCAAACAATCGGGCCAGAACACCGTCGCCGTCGTCGATGCGATACGCGCGCGGCTCGCGGAGGTCGAGCGCACGCTCCCTCCCGGGACGAGGGTCGAGATCGTGCGCGACAACTCGGCTTCCATCCGGACGAGCGTCAAGTCCGTGCGAGAGCACCTGGTCCTCGGCGCGGTCCTCGCGGCGCTCGTCGTCCTCGTCTTCCTCGGCAACGTGCGCAGCACGTTCATTGCCGCGCTCGCGATACCCATCTCGATCATCGGAACCTTCGCGGCCATGTGGCTGGCGGGGTTCACGCTCAACATCATCACCCTCCTGGCCCTGGCCCTCGCCGTCGGGATCGTCATCGACGACGCGATCGTCGTCCTGGAAAACATCGTCCGGTTCGTCCAGGAGAAGCGCCACAAGCCGTTTCGCGCCGCGGTCCTAGCGACGCGCGACATCGGGCTGGCGGTGCTGGCGACGACGCTCTCGCTCATGGCCGTCTTCTTACCCGTGGCGTTCATGAAGGGAATCGTCGGCCGCTTCTTGAAGAGTTTCGGGGTGACGATGGCCTTTTCCATCGGCGTCTCGCTGCTCGTGAGCTTTTCGCTCACGCCGATGCTCGCGGCGCGCATGCTCGACCCGGTGGGAGGACAGTCGCGCCGGTCGACGCTCGAGCGGGTGGTCGACGCGTTCTACGGGCCCGTGGAGCGCGGCTACTCGTCTCTCTTGCGATGGGTGATGCGGCACAGGTGGGTCATCGTCGTCATGTGCGCTTGCACGCTGGGGTCGTGCGTGCCCTTGATGCGTGCCGTGCCGAAGGGCTTCCAGCCTGACAACGACGCGGCGGAGTTCGAGGCGCACGTGCGCGCCCCCGAAGGGACGAGCCTCGGAGCCACCCGGCTCGTCGCGGAGCGCGTCGCGCGCGCGATCCGCGCGCTCCCCGGCGTCGAGCACACGCTCGTCACGATCGGGAGCGACCAGCAGCAGACACGCAACCTCGCGAGCGTGTACGTCCACCTCGTCGACCCCGAGCGCCGCCGCGAGTCGCAGAGCCAGATCATGAACCGCGTCCGCCGGGAGGTCGTGCCCTTACAGCCGAGCGACCTGCGAATCGACGTCACGCAATCCTCGCAGATCAGCAGCGGTCAGTCCCAGGCGCAGGTCCAGTACACGCTCGCCGGGCCTGACCTGGACCGGCTGGGACGTTACACGACGGAAATCCTCGAGCGTTTCAGGAAAGTGCCGGGCGCTGTCGACGTCGACTCGAGTCTCGTCGTCGGCAACCCGGAAATGCGCGTCGCCATCGACCGCGAGGCGGCAGCCAACCTGGGGGTCGACGTCGCCGACGTCGCGAACACACTGGAGCTCTTCGTCGGCGGGCTGAAAGTGTCGACGTTCGAGCAGGGGGGCGAGGACTACGACGTTCATGCTCAAGCCGACCCGGCGTTCCGCCGCAGCTTCGACCCCCTCTCGGTCCTGACCGTACCGACGAGCCGAGGCGGAGCCGTCCCGCTGGCCTCGGTGGCGACCCTTCGCCCCTCGACCGGCCCCTCTCAGATCAACCGGGTCGGGCGCCAGCGGCAAATCACGATCACGGCCAACGTCGCCCCGGGCTACGGGCAAAGCACCGTGTCGGACGCGCTCGTGCGCATCATTGCTGATCTGAAGCTGCCTCCCGGCTATCGGGCCTTCCCCGCCGGCTTCACCAAGGAGACCGGCCGCGCGGTCACGGGCTTCTTCGTCGCGATCGGAATGAGCTTCGTCTTTATGTACCTCATCTTGGCGGCGCAATTCGGATCGTGGCTCCACCCGATCACGATCATGCTGTCGCTTCCGCTCACGATCCCCTTCGCGCTGATGTCGTTGCTCCTCTTCCACCAGGAGCTGTCGCTCATGTCTGCCCTCGGCGTCATCGTCCTCTTCGGTGTCGTGAAGAAGAACGCGATCTTGCAAGTCGATCACACCAATCACCTCCTTGCCCAAGGCAGGCCTCGGCTCGACGCGATCCTCGAGGCCAACCGGGACCGGCTCCGGCCGATCCTCATGACCACGCTGGCTTTCGTCGCCGGGATGCTCCCTCTCGTCCTGTCGCGAGGGACGGGAGCCGGTTTGAGCCGAGCCATCGCCGGGGTGGTCGTCGGCGGTCAGACGCTCTCGCTCACGCTCACTTTGCTCGCGACGCCGGTGGCCTACTCGCTCTTCGATGACGCGATTTCGTGGGCGCGCAGACGTCGGCCAGCGCGCGTCGTGGATCGCGGCGAGGGGGACCTGGCCGCGGCGGACGACCGCTCTCTGGCGGCCGTGAACGCCGAGGAGTGACGACTTTCTCGCGACGCATCGTCGCGCGCCCGCGGCCCCGGTCCGTGACAGGTCGTGGGCCGTCGTGTGAAGAAATCGACGGTCTAGAGTTCGCGATATCGACACATTCCTCGCGACTCAGCCGATGTACAGCGCCGCTGCGCCGCGGAAACAGTCCCCCGGTGCAGGAGGCCACGGTGACGATGACCCTTCGAACGACCTTGCCGCTGTTTTCTCTGTGTTTGCTCGGAGCGTGCTCCTCCAACCCGGGTACCGGCGCCGGCGAGCCGTCCACTTCGTCCACCTCGACGCTCGGCGTAGCGTCGGCCGATGGCGACGAGGTCCTCGAAGGCGAGGGCCGGGTGGACGTCCGCCACGTCGTGCTCATCAGCGTCGACGGGCTCCACGAGACGGACCTCGCGCGGTTCATCGCCGGCCACCCGAGCTCGACGTTCGCCGAGCTCGCTGGACACGGCGTCGAGTACACGGACGCCCACACCACCACGCCCTCGGACTCGTTCCCCGGCATGACGGCGCTCGTGTCGGGCGCGACGCCAAAGACCGCCGGCGTCTACTACGATGACAGCTATGATCGGACCCTCTACGCCCCCGGCAGCAACTGCGCGGGCAACCAAGGGACGGAGGTCGTCCTCGACGAGAGCATCGAGCTGGACGATTCGCAGCTCTTCAGCCCGATCAACCCGGACAATCTTCCGCACACGAAGGACGCGAAGGGCAACTGCGTGCCCGTCATGCCGCACGACTTCATCCGGACCAATACGATCTTCGAAGTGATCCGCGCCGCGGGCAGGCACACCGCCTGGTCGGACAAGCACCCGGCGTACGACCTCTTGAACGGACCCTCGGGCAAGGGCATCGAGGACCTCTACACGCCCGAGGTCAACTCGCTCATCAAGAACGGCGGCACCGCCAACGGCGTCGACCTCGCAGGCACGCTCGCCAAGTGCGATGGGACGACGAACTCGCTCAAGCCGTCCCAGATCAGCGACTACACGACGTGCGAGCCGTCGATCATGGCGTACGACGACGCGCACGTGCAGGCGGTCATCAACTGGATCGACGGCAAGACCTCCGACGGCTCCAAGAGCGCGCCGGTCCCGACGATCATGGGCATGAACATGCAGCAAGTGAGCGTGGGCGAGAAGCTTCCGGTCGGCGGGTACACGGACGCGGCCGGAACGCCGAGCGCGCTCCTCGAGAGTGCCTTCGAGCACGTCGACGCATCGCTCGGGCGCATCGTGAGCGAGCTCAAAGCGCAGCACCTGTACGCCTCGACCCTGATCGTCATCTCCGCGAAGCACGGTCAGTCACCGATCGAGCGCGCGAAGCTGCACATGGAGTCGGGTGGCCAGGGCACGGCCGACGTGACCGACCCGCTGCCCTCCATCGACGCCGTGGACCCGAACGTCGACCAGGTTCTTTCGACGTTCGCGAATCCGAACAGCGGCAACCAATACGCCATCGACGGCCACCTGCAGACCGACGACGTCGGGATCGTATGGCTACAGGACCAGTCGTCCGAGAAGGTCGCCGGCGTCGTGCAGTCGCTGCAGAGCAACGCGACGGCGATCCACGCCGACGTCCTGCCGCCCGGCACGATCTTCGACATGAACATCAACTCCGGCGCGGAGCTCGCGGCCATCTTCGGCGACCCTCTGTCGGGCGATCCGGTGGCGGCGGCGCGGGCTCCGAACGTCTTCATCCAGCCGAACTGGGGCGTCATCTACTCGGGCAGCAGCAAGAAGATCGCCGAGCACGGCGGCGGTTCGCTGGACGACACCCACGTCGGGATGCTCGTGTCGATGCCGGGGCTCCGGCACCGGACGATCGACGCGCGCGTGCACACCACCCAGGTGGCCCCGACGATCTTGCGGGCGCTCGACCTGAACCCCGAGGCCCTCGACGGCGTGCGCAAGGAGGGAACGCGTACGCTGCCCGGGCTGGGCCTGTGACGGCCTGACTCGGTCAGGGAAGGGCCTGGCGGACCGCGCTGCACCCCGCGCCGTCCGCCAGGCGCACCGAGGTGAACTGCGTCGAACCCGAAGGGCTGAAGACGGGCTGCGTCGCGTCCACGAACGCCGTCTGCGTTGGATCGCATGCGCCGCCGTCGTTCACCAGACCGCAGCCGACGACGTGCGAGTCGATGGCGTATTTTCCGGCCCCCCCCTCGCTCGACAGGACCGGGATGGTCACCGTTCCCGAAAAGTGATCGCAGTCCATGGCCACGGCGCTGATGATCGTGACCTGGCGGATCACGACGTAGAGGTGATCGGCGCGTGCCGTCTTGAACCCGTCGACCGGAGCGTCGCTGTAGGTTCCGCCTGCGGCCATCGCGATCGTGACGCCCGGATGGCCGTCCCGATCCGAGTCCACCACGGTGTTCACCGGCGTGGGCCACGCGTCCGTCGTGGGGTCGGCCATCGTCAGACCGAGGAGGGCGGCCGCGGCGTCCGAACGGTACGTCGCGCCGGCGCCCGCGCCGCGAATCGTCGCCGACACGGCGAAGGTCGGCAAATGGCCGTCGTCGAAGAGGGCGTCCGGAAACGTGACGCCGTACGTCTCGGCCCCCGCGATCTGGGTGCCCGAAAAGTCCGGCAGCTCGACGCCGCAGACCACCGTCGTGTCGAGGACGCCGCCGGATCGGAGGGTCCGCGTGCTCTTGGTCCACTGCCGGATTCGGCCGTTGCCCGGCGCCAGGATCACCCCCATGAGGCCCTGCGGCGCCCAGCTTACGTCGATGGTCAGGCGGCTCGCCCACGTGCCGGTTTGGAGATCGCAGACGCTGCCCGTCGCGTCCGTGGCGGGAGACGTCGCGTCGGCGGGGACCGCCCCTTCCAACCCCGCGTCAGCTCCCCCCGCCTCGCTCGACGCGCCGAAGAGCGTGCCGACGGCAGGCGGGCCCGACACGACCGCGGCATCCCCGTTCTTGCCCGCGGAACGGCCGGGCGGAAGGCCGCCGACATCTCCTTCGGGGACAAGGCCCTCACCGGAGAGCCCCAGGCTGCACGCCGCGGAGAGCGATGACCACGCGAGCGCCAGCGCGCGTGAGTTCGAACGGATGGTTCTTGCTACGGCTTCCACTCCATTTCCATTGTGCCGACCACAGCCGATCCGTCACCGCCGCCGGGCGCCCGGTCACCGACAGGGGCCCGTGGGGATCGTGATGTAACAACCGCAGGTGCCGTCCACCTTGCAGCACGGCTGTTGCCATACGGGAATGCACAGGTTCGTGAACGTCGTGCACGAGAGCATCGTGCAGGCGCCGGCGTCGTGCGGAGTGGAGGAGCAAACGCCGGCGTTGCACGACTGCCCTCTGGCCGAGCAGTCGACGCATGCCGCGCCGGCCGTCCCGCACGTTGCCGCGGACTGGCCGCCGACGCAGTCTCCGGCCGCCGAGCAGCAACCGCCGCAGGAGGTCGAGGTGCACGGCGGCGGCCTGGCGTCGGAAGCGTCTGGACCCGGCGACCCATCCGGGAGGCGCTCGACGGGGCCGTCCAGGGTCGCGTCGCCGCCCGCCTCGACGCCCGCGTCGGCCCCGCCGGCGTCCCCGGCACCCGTGTCGCCCGTCCCGACCGGTGGTTCTTGCACTTCGTCCGCGGGCGCCGCTTCGTCGCCCGAAGGCTCGTCGCCGGCCCATCTGGATTCGGGAAGCGCGGCGCGGTCCGAGCCGGCGGCGTCCAGCCCCGGCGAGGGGGGGTTCGGCGCCGGGACCGAGGCGTCGTTCGAGCTCCCACCGGCGTACTGGTCGAGGCCGGCGATCGATGCGCAACCGCCGACGGCCGTCGCGAGTATCCCGTATGTAAGGAAATGAAGCATGCGCTCGGGGCGCGCGTGCAAGAAGGCATTCGTCACAACGTTACGTGTACACTCGGAGCTCAAACGGATCCCTGCCGATCGGCCCGAACCCACCTCGAGACGCGATCGCGACCCCTCTTTTCGTACGTCGAGGAAGGCGCCTCGCCTACCCCGGGCACGGACGTTTCGGTCGCTGGCCCTAAGCTCCCCGTATGACCGACGCGCCCGCCTGGTTTCGCAGCGCGCTTGCGGCTCCCCGCACGGACCATTTCGTCGACGTCGGCGGGTGCGCAATCCATTACCTTCGCTGGGGGGACGCGGGGGTCAAACCGGGGCTCATCCTCGTGCACGGCGGCGCTGCGCACGCCGAGTGGTGGTCCTTCCTCGCCCCGCTGCTCACACGCCAGTACGACGTGGTGGCGCTCGACCTCAGCGGCCATGGCGAGAGCGAGAGGCGCGCCGAGTACCCCCGGCGCATTTGGGCCGACGAGGTCCTCTCCGTCATCGCCGATGCGCGCTTCGCGGGGCCGCCCGTCCTCGTCGGGCACAGCATGGGCGGGCTCGTCGGCATCGTCGCAGCCTCGCTGTACGGCGACGCGCTCGCCGGCGCGGTCATCGTCGACGCCCCCGTGCGAAAGCCGGACCCGGAGAGCCAGGAGGGCGGGGCCGGCAGGAGCTTCCGTCACCTCAAGATCTACCCGACGGCCGAAGAGGCCGTCGAGCGCTTCCGCCTCATCCCCCCGCAGCCGTGCGAGAACGCGTACATCGTCGAGCACATCGCGCGGACGTCCCTGCGCCGCGTTGACGGGGGCTTCACGTGGAAGTTCGACCCGCGGGTCTTCATCAAGTTCTCGCTCGAGAAGATGGGCGACTACCTGGCGACGACGCGGTGCCGGATCGCGCTCCTTCGCGGCGAGCACAGCACCGTCGTGCCGCCCGAGACGGGCGAGTACATGTACGGCCTCTTGAACCGCTCGTCGCCCCTCGTCGAGATCCCCGAGGCGCACCACCATTTGATCCTCGACCAGCCGCTTGCGTTCATCGCCGCGCTGCGCGCGCTCCTCGCGGACTGGGAGCACTCGGTGCCGCGCCGGGCGTGAGGCTGCTCGCGCCGTCTGCGAGCCGTGGCCGGTCAGTGGATGGCAGGCGTGCTCACCTTGCGCGCCTTGAGCGTGTCCTGAAGGTGGGCGGCCGCCTGCAGGTGGGCATCGACCTTGGACAGGTCCTCTTGCAACGCGGCCTTGAGGTCGGGACTCGACGCGTCGAGGATCATGCGGTCGATCAGGTCGAGCGCCGTGTTGTGCGCACGCACCTGCGCGTCGACGTAGTTGTCGTCGAAGTCGTAGCCGCGCGTCTGCTCCTCGAGCGTCGTCATCTGGTTGAGCGTCGCGGTCTTCAGCTTGCTGCTGACCGCGTTGTCGGCGGCGGTGACGTGGAGCTTGTCGAAGAGCGCCTTGCTGGCGTTCAGCATGTCGCGGTGGGCGGCGACCATGTCGCGCGCGAAGGCGCGCACGTCCTTCGAGGAGGCCTTGGTCGTCGCGAGCTGTGACTCTTCGATCTCCTGGTCGTTGAGCGCCACGATGACGGCCGCGAGCTGGCCGTCGGTGAACCCGGACACTTCCATGCCGTCGGACGCGGGCGACATCGCGGTCGTCGTCGGCGGCTCCGCCGAGGCCGGCGTCATCCCCGTGCCTTGCGAACGGGCGACACCCTCCGGGCCCGAATCGGGGCGCGCGGGTCGTGGGGCGCTCATGTCCCCCATGGGCGCTGGGGAACTGGGCTGCCTCATGGTCGTTCCGTACATGTCGCCCGCCGGGCGCGGCCCTCGCGCATGGCTGGGCACGGTGGGCCGGGGTTCATTGTCGGCGCACGCCACGAGAGCGACCACGGCGGCGGCGCACAGCGCACTCTTGAGATGCATCATCCTGACCTCCGGCTTCGCTTCAAGTGCAATGCCGATACCGTCGCGGCGCGAGCTCAACGTGAAGTCATGAGCGAGGGGCATAACGCCCTTTCGAAAGAGCACGCCTGCGCTGGGCCATTTGCGTTGGCCAACGCCTTCACCGCGTCGCTAGACTGCCGGCCGCCGCGGCCAGTGAGTGGGCCGCGCGAGTGGAGGACGCGATGAAGAAGTCTTTGCTTGTGGGAGTCGGCGCGCTCGTCTCGATAGGTTCGACGGCCCTCGTGACGACGGCCGCCGGTTGCAGCTCGAGCAACAGCCCGAACGGTGCCACGAACACGATGAACGACGGTGCGACGGCGGGAGACACCGGCGAAGAGGCGGCGGTCGCCGCCGACGCGGGCGGCGACGGGGCCTTGCTGCACATCGACCGCAGCGGCCTCGCGGACGCGGGCACCAGCGGCTCGCTCGACTACAGCAACCCGTCACTCTGGGTCTGTCGCCCCGGGACCGACCAGAACCCGTGCCTCGGCAACCTCGACGCGACGGAGCTCGAACCGGACGGCGGTCGGCAGGTGGTGTCCGATCAGCCGGCCGCGTCCCCCAAGTTCGATTGCTTCTACGTATACCCGACCGTCGATCTGACGACCAACGGGAACATGACCAACTTCTCGGACATTAGCCTCGTCCTCGACCCGATCATCGCGCAGGCCGAGCGGTTCTCGGATATGTGCACGATCTACGCGCCCCTCTATCGCCAGGTCGCCTTCAGCGCCGCGGCCCTCCCGACGTCGGCCCCCGACGCGGGGGGGGACGCGGGTTCGGGCTCCGGACTCTCCAACCTCATGAGTTCCCCCGCGGCGGCGCTCGCCCTCCAGGACGTCCACGACGCGTTCCACTACTACCTCGACCATTTCAACAACGGGCGCAAGTTCGTCATCATGGGGCACTCGCAGGGTTCGGCCACGCTGGCGAAGCTGATGCAAACGGACGTGGACCCGGTCCCCGCCGTCCGATCGCAAATGATCTCGGCGCTGCTCATCGGAGGCGGGACCACGGTGGCGCCCGGCCAGAACGTGAACGGCACCTTCAAGAACATCCCGACCTGCGCCAAGCCGGGCGACATCGGCTGCATGGTCGCCTTCTCGAGCTACGACGTCGCGACTCCGCCGGGCGCGAACGCGCTCTTCGGCGCCTCCCCCGACGGTAACCAGGTAGCCTGCACGAACCCCTCGACCCTCGCCGGCATGTCCGGCCCGTATCAGGGATCGTACTTTCCCGAGAAGATCAACAACCCGCTCCTGCAGCCCGACAACCAGCCTCCGGACGCGAGCACGCCGTTCGTGCTCTACCGCAACGTGTTCCAGGGAGGCTGCGTCATGAAGAACGGCCGGAGCTACCTGGAGGTGACCTATCTCGGCGACGCGGGAGATCCGCGCGGGGTCCCGCCCTACACGAGCGCCGGCGCTACGTCCACGGGCTTCGGGCTCCACCTGGTGGACTACGACATTCCGATGCAGGAGCTCCTCGAGACCGTGAAGCTTCAGGCGGCCGCCGCGGGTCTTTGACACGGGCGTTCTCAAAACGCGAAAGCCGTCAACTGGGACAGAAGGCCCCGCCCGCGTGCCCTTGCCACCGGCACGCGGGCCAAGTACCAAGGGTCACGTGGAGGCTCTCGTGACCAAGTTCCTGGTGCTCTACCTGTCCTCTGTCCCCGCCGCCGACCAGATGGCCGAGTCGACCCGGGAGCAGGCGGACGCCGGGACCGCGAGATGGATGTCGTGGGCGAAGCGCGCGGGCAACCACCTGGTGGACCTCGGCTCCCCGGTCGGTCACGCGACCCAAGTGACGAAGGGAGCCGCCCGCGCGAGCGACATCACGGTCGCGGGCTTCTCGATCCTGCAGGCCACGACGAGGCAGCAGGTGATCGACCTACTGACGGACCACCCCCACTATCGTTCGCCCGGAGCCTCGATCGAGATCCTCGAGTTTGTCCCCATGTTGGGGAAGTGACGATTCAGAACGTCATTCGCACGAGCGGATAGACGACGGGCTCAGGCAGGCGCACGCCCGCGAGCGTCGACCTCGGTTCGTGAAAGAGGCTCTGTGGGGTGGCAGCCGCCCGACGGACCTGAGTCCGCGGCGTACTGGCCAGCAACACCAACCCGCCCGTGAGCACGCCGGCCCCCGCGACGCCCGGGATCCACACGAACGGCTGCGTGTACGCGGGGGCAAGCGTCGATGCGATGCCGCCGAGGCAGTCGCCGTACTCGGAGGACTGCTTGGACTTGTCCGTCTCGAACGCGGCCGCGAGTGGACAGATGAGGATGACGCCGAGCACCTCGCCGACCGCGATCAGCGCGCTGACGCCGGCCACCGGGAGCAGCGCGATACCGCCGACCACGGTGAGGACCACGGCCCCCGTCCGCGCGCCCGACGACGTTGGTTCGACCGACAGCGTCGTCCTCCCCGAAGCGTCGAGCCGAAAGGTCCGGGAGTCTCGGATCCCGGACCCGCCGATGCGGTACGTCCGGTCCAGGCGCATCGGACGATCACATGGAGAAGTGCAAACGACGTCCCAGTCGCCGTCGCCGCTCGAGACCTGCAATTCGACCGGCTCCGGAGCGTCGATGTGCACGACGCCGACCGCCCCTGTGGCGACCACCGGCGGCGGGGCCGGAACCGGCTCGGTGGCGGTCGCGGTCGTCGCGGCGAACGAACCCGCGCACACCGCGAGGACACCGAGCCGTGCGCCCCTCACGCGCCCCGCCCTAGCGTGTTGAGCCGGCGACGGGTCGCAGAATCATGCGGTCCTCGAGCCGAGCGAGGACCTACAGGCAGAAGTTGCCGATCATGCACCCGCAGCCGCCTGTCGGCACGCAGCACATCGCGGCGCCACCGAAGCATTGCGGGCAACGGCCCTGCATCGGGCACGACCCGCTGGCTGAGCCTGCTCCGGAGCCCGAGCCCGACGACGACCCGGAGCCCGAGCCGCCGCCGCAACTGCTGCTGCTGCAGGTCTGACCCACCAACGTACAGTCTTGGCAGGCCTTCGCCGACTTGCCGCAGACCGTGTCCTGCGTCCCGTCCCGGCACGTCCCGGTGCTGTCGCAGCACCCCGTGCAGGTCCCGCCGTCGCCCGCGCAGGTGCCCGACGCCCCACCACCGTTCGAGCCGTTGGACGAGCTTCCGCAGGCTACCGCGACTATGGCCACTGCCGTCCACCAAGCCAATCGCATTCGTGCCTCTCGCTCCCATCCCCACGACCGTTCAGACGATCCCAGCATAACCCATCGGGCACTGGCTACTGTCCGCCCGCGTCCGTCGGATTGGCCGTGCAGTTGTATGGCGCCTGACTCTGCAGGCCGCAGAAGTGGAACATCGCCCCGAACACGCAGGTCTGCGCGATGCAGGGCTGACCGTTCTTGCACTCCTCGTCCTGCTGGCAGAGCTGCGCGGTCACGTACGCGCCCGAGGGCGGTGTGCAGGTGCCGCCGTTCGGCACGACCTCGCAGATGGCGCCCCCGCCAAAGGTCGTCGTGTTGAGCTCGCCGCAGCAGCTCTGGCCTCCCGGACAGTCGCACGAATAACGGCAGTGGAAGGGCGACGCGCTGCCGGTGCAACCCGCATCCGTCCCCGGCTCGCAGACGCCCGTCGGCACCGGCAGGGCCGGTGTGACGCAGCAGGTGTTCGATCGCAGATCGCACGTGGCCATGCCGTTGCAAATCGGCAGGGCGTAGCTCGTACAATCCGCGCCCGTGCACTCCCCGCCGAAGCACGCGCGCCCGCCGCAGGCCGCTCCGTTGTCCTGCCACATCCCGGTCGCGCTGCAGTTCTGGGGCTGCTCGCCGTTGCACTGGGTCTGCCCGGGCGCGCATTGGCCCTGGCAGGTGGAGCCCACGCCCATCCCGACGCACGTCTGGTTCATACAATTCACCGGGGTGGCCCAGGCGCCCGCTGGGCCGCACGACTGCTGCGCCGACGTGCTCGAGCACTGAATCTGGCCGGGGGCGCAGACGCCCTGGCACGAGGCGCCGTTGCCGCTGGCGACGCACGTCTGGTTGGCGCAGACTACCGGATTGCCCCACGTGCCGGTGTCGCTGCACGTGGAGACCGCGTTGAGCGAGCCGCCGTCCGCGCCCGTGGCGCACTGCGCGGTCCCCGGAGTGCACACGCCGGTGCACGCGGCCATCGTTGGGCTGGACGCCACGCACGCCTGATTGGTGCAGTTGGTGGGAGCGCCCCAGCTCCCCGACGGGCTACACGTCTGGTAGGCGGCGTTTCCCGAGCACTGCGTGGCGCCCGGCGTACAAGTGCCCTGGCACGAGGCCGCCCCCGCGTCGACGGTGCACGTCGAGGAGCTCGAGCAAGCGACGGGCATTCCCCAGTTGCCCATCGTGTCGCACGTCTCGACGCCGCCGTTCGCGCACTGCGTCGACCCGGGCACGCACGTTCCGACGCACGCGCCCGACACGCAGGCCGAGCCCGTGCACGGCATGGCCATTCCCCACATTCCGTTCATGTCGCAGAGCTGCACCCCGTTGTCCGGCGAACACTGCTTGGCGCCCGGCACGCACGACCCGCCGCACGCACCGTTCACGCAGGCCATGTTCGTGCAAGCCACCGCGCCGCCCCACTGACCGTCGGGCCCGCAGGTCTGAACGCCGTTCCCCGAGCACTTGGTCGTTCCGGGCACGCAAACGCCGCTGCAGGCGCCGCTCGAGCAACCGAACTGGCACGCGCTCGGGGCGCCCCACGTTCCGGTGGAAGAGCACGTCTCTACGGCGCCGGGGGAACCGGCGTCGAGGTCCGGCGCGCAGCGGAGGGCGTTCGGCGCGCACTCGCCCTGGCAGGCCGCTCCGCCGTCGGCGCCGTTGACGCACGCCTGGTTCCCGCAGTCGACCGGGTTGCCCCACGCGCCGCCGGCGCAGAGCTGCAGCCCGTTGCCGGAGCATTGGTACGCTCCGTCCGTGCACGATCCCGTGCACTGGGTTCCGCCGCAGCTTCCGCTCGCGCATGGCTGGGGCGTGCCCCACGTACCGCCGGGCGCACACGTCGCCACCCCCATTCCCATGCACTCGACGGCACCGGGCGCGCAGGCGCCCTGGCAGGCGGCCTTTCCGGACGAACCGACCGTGCACGCCTGAGCGTTGCACGCCGCGGGCGTTCCCCATGCGCCCGTCGCGTCGCACGTCTGGACCGCATTGCCCGAGCACTGCGTGCTCCCCGGAGCGCATACCCCGACGCAAGCTCCCGTGACGCAGGCATGGTTGCCGCAGTCCATCGGCGCACCCCAGCGGCCGGTCCCGTCGCACACGCTGACGCCATTCCCGATGCACTCGGTCGTCCCCGGCGAGCACGGGCCGGCGGCTTCGGCGGGCGCGTCGAGCGTCCCGTCCCCGGCGGCCGAAGCCTCGATCGCCGCGTCTCCATCCGGGTTGCTTGCGACGTCGACCGTCGTGGCATCCGCGTCGCCCCCTGCAGCCTCAGGCGCGGTGGCGTCCGCGTCGCGACCGGCCGTCGAGTCCGCGGGCCCCGCGTCGCCTGCCGCGTCCGACCCGCTGCTCGTCGCCGAGTCTCCCGTCGCGGCGTCCGACCCGCTGCCTCCGATGGTGCTGCCGCCGCAGGCGGCGACGAGGGCGGTGCTGATGGACGCTGCAAAGGCGAGCCGAAGCCAGGGTCGTTTCTGAGTCATGAGACCTCTCCAGAGGGCAAGCAGGCCCCCTAGCCGTGGGAGCCGAGAGACCAATCGCGGAACGGTGCAATCCAGCGAGGCCAACCGTTACACGATGCTGTGCAACGGGCCACCCAAGAAGATCAGTACCGCCCGCCCGCTCGAGAGAAAAATGTAGGCAGAGGCCGCCCGGGCTCTGCACGGGCCAGCGCCCCACAGCGCCGCGGACGCGCCGTTTCGCGTAGAAACAGGCACGACAGGAGCGTGCCTCACCCGAAGCGAGCTCTCGGTTGCGCCCCCCCTGGCGGCCGGTCACACCGATCGTGACTGTCCGGGCCTGGGCGCGTCGGCGCTCGACCCCTCGGACCTCCTATCGGCGATTCGCAGCGAGTGACCGTTCGGACAGCGCACGGTCGGCTCCATCGCCACCGATGATACCGGGAACGCCAGTCGCTCCCAGCAGTACGGACATAGCCCCGAGACCCACGTGTCTCCGTCGCGTTCTTCGATCCGGGTCTGCGCCAGAATGAACTCGGCGTCGTGCATCATGCGCGGCCTCCTTCTTCGGCGTGATCGGGCAAGCCGCATGCCCTCGCGGGCGCTGCACCGCTCCGCTGTCGATTCGCACGCTCGAGCTCGGGGTTCGAACGCGACGGTCGCTGCGCATCGCACCGGATGAGCCTTCGCCGAGCTGGACGCGGAAGTTCTCTTTTGGAATGAAGAACTCGCCGCCTCGGGAAGTACCCATTGAAGAACGCAAAGTGGAGGCAGCCGCGACCTGCCGAGGCCGCGGCGAGCATTGACTCGGTTCGCGCGTATTGCAGCCGACTCGGGCGGGTGCCGCTCTTGACCCGCGAGAGCGAGGTGGCGCTCGCGCGCCGAATCGAGGAGGCGGAGACACGCATCGTTCAGTCGCTCGTGGAGTCGCCGATCGCGATTGCAGAGCTCGCGCGCGTCGCCGCGGAGCTTCGCGGCGGCAAGCTCCATCCGCGCGAGCTCACCCGCGACCCCGTGGACGAGACGGACCCCGAGCCGCAGCGCCGGCGCCTCCTCGGGCTCTTGGACGTGGTCGGCGCGCTCCAGGCCCCGCGGAGGTCCGGCCGCTCCTCGACGGCGCGGCGCCTCGCCCGAGCCCGATCGGCGCTCGAGAGCGTCCGTCTCGCCCGCGCCGTCGTCGCC
>DATGJA010000551.1:0-3861 GCA_035295445.1 Polyangiaceae bacterium
GATGACCGTGTACGACAGCGCCTTCGAGCTTCCGACGTAGCCGACGACGCCCGGTCCGCTGTGAATCCCGACCCCGACCGCGATCGGCGGCTTGCCGTCGATCATTCTCTGCCGGTTGAACCGGCCGAGGACCTCCATCTGGTCGAGCGCGCACCGGACGCACCGCGCCACGTCGTCCGGGTGGGCGAGCGGAGCGCCCCAGAAGGCCATGATGCCGTCGCCCATGAACTTGTCGAGGGTCCCCTCGTACTTGAACAGCGTCTCGACCATCAACTCGAAGTACTCGTTGAGCATCTCGACGATGGTCTCCGCCGGCGTGCCCTCGCTCATGGCCGTGAAGCCCCGGATGTCGCTGTTGAACACCGTGAGCTGCTGGACGAGCTGCCCGCCCTTTTTGACCTCGAGCTTGCCGGACATCATCTGCTCGGCGACGTTGGGCGCGACGAGGCGGGCGAAGCGGTCGCGCAGGACGATTTCCTGCTCGACCTTCTTCGCGAGGATGGTGTTCTCGATGAACATGGCGGCCTGGCCGGCCACGGACGTGATGAGCTCGAGGTCCTTGGGCTGAAACTGCGCCAGCGATTCGGAGTCGAGCCAAAGGACGCCGAGGACCTCCTTCTCGCTTTCATGCAGGAGCGGCACGACCATGGCGCTCGAGATCCTGTTGAGGATCATCGATTTGCCTTTGGACGCCGCGAAGTCCATCGAGGCGTCGTGCGTGAGGACGCCCGCGCGCTCCTTGATGACGTGGCTGAGGATCGTCGAGCTTACCTGGATCGGCGCCTCGCTCCCGTCGCGGCGGCGCGCCGCCCGCGGGTGGAGCGAACCGTCCCCCTCCCGCAGCAAGATGACGCCGCGGTCCGCCTTCGTGAACTTGAAGAGCGCGAGCAGGATCTTGTCGAGAAGGCGGTCGGTGTCGCGCTCGAGCCCGATGTCGCGCGTAAGCTCCCAGGTGATGCGCAACCGTTCGTAGTCGACGCGGACCTGCTGCGGGTCGTTTCCGATGGCGTCGTACGGGAGAAACCCCTTCGTCTGGGCGGCAATCTGCGTTCCGATCGCACGCGCCGCGTCGAGCACGTCGACGCGCGTCGCCGCGGGGTTGTGGCCCGGTCGATGCGGGGGTGAGGCCGGTCCGGGGGGCGGCGGCGCAGGGGGGTAGGGCATCGACGGCGCGGCCGCGAAGAACGGCGAGGACGCGCGCGGGCCGCCCGGCCCGCCGAGGCTACCGACCGGCGGGGCCGCCGGCACCGCGGGGACCGAGGAGGCGGAACCCGAGGCACCAGGAACCGCCCACGGCGACCCCAGCGCATGCTGCACGGCGCCCGGTCCGACCGGCGGCAACGGGAGCGGCGCGCTCGACCCATCGTCGTAGCGCGCCCGCGTCGAACCGAGGGCGATCTCGTCGCCGTGCTTGAGCAGCGTCTCGCCTCGGACGCGCTCGCCGTTGACGTAGGTGCCGTTCAAGCTGCCGAGGTCGCGAAGGACGAAGCGCCCGTCGCGTTGTTCGAGGATGCAGTGCTCCTTGGAGACGATCTTGTCGAGGAGCTGGATCGTGTTGTTCGGATGGCGTCCCAGGCTGTTGGTCGGTCTCAGCTCGATCGCCTGCTGTCCTTCGGCGGTTGCGAGGATCAGCCTAGCCATACCATCGCGCATCGTAGCGCGAACACTTGCGCGCGGGAATGTCTCTCGTCGGCGTCTCGCGGCGGCGGCGGAGCGCCTGAAATGCTAAGCATTTGCTCGCCTCCCTTTCGATGCCAACCGGACGAAGACAGACGCGATCCACGCGATCGCGAGGCGCCCCGCCGCCGGCGCCCGCTCAGACGTCGCGCGTTTCGCCAGCGCCTCGCGATCCCCCGTCGCCGGCCGCGGCGCGCAGGCCCGCCGGCCCCGCCACGCCGGGCGAGCGCCTCGCCCGCGCCAGGGCGGCGCATCGAATCCCGCCCGAGGAAGCGACCATCCACACCGACCTCACCCACGTCACCGAGACGCCTCGGGAGAGCGGCGGCCTCTTCGAGCTCGTCCCGGCCGTGGCCAGGCGGGCGCTCGAGCTCGGCCTCAGCGCGCGCGAGCCGAGCTTCCACGTCTTCGTCGCCGCCGAACCGGGCGTCATGATCGAGGACGACGTCGTCCGCTACGCGGCACGTTTTGCTGGGACGCGACCGACGGCGAACGACCTCGCGTACGTCCACGACTTCGACCACCCGGAGGCGCCGCGGGCGCTGGTGCTCCCGGCGGGAACGGGCCCCGCGCTCGTGCGCGCGATGGATGAGCTCATCGAGCGGCTCGTCGACCAGATCCCGGACGTCGTGGAGGGCGAAGAGTTCAAGCGCGCGCAGGGCCAGCTCGCCGCGGAGCTCGAGGCCAAGAACAGAGCCCTCATCAACAAGCTCGAATCGATGGCGAAGGTGCTCGGCTTCGGCGTGCGGGCCGTGCACGGCGGCGTGCAGACCTTCCCGATTCTGCACGGCAAACCCGTCAGCGCGGAGCAGTTCGACGTCCTCGACGAATCGACCCGACGCGCCCTGACCGAGTCGGAGGAGAAACTCACGCGCGAGGTCGAGAAGGCCGCGCAGCTCGTCAAGGCTCAGAGCGCGCGGTTCGACGCCGCGCGCGAGCAGGCCTTCTCCAAGGCGGCCGGCGCGATCATCGACGAGGCGATGAACGAGCTCCTTCGAGTCTTCGATCACCTCGGGGACGAGGCCAAGCAGTGGCTCTCGCGGGTACGTCACGCGCTCAGCGAGGACTGGGACGACCTCGTCGAAATGGAGGGCGACGACGAGGACGAGCGCGAGCGCCGCTCCCACGAGGAACGCGAAGACCCGGAGCTCGCGACGAGCCTCAACCGCTTCAAGGTGAATCTCCTCGTCACGCACGAGCCGGAGGCACCGGCGCCGGTCGTCTATGACACCAACCCGACGTATCCCAGCCTCTTCGGGTACCTCGAACGGCGGGCGCGCTTCGGGGCGCTCCTCACGGACTTCACGCGCATCCGGGCGGGCTCCTTGCACAAGGCGAGCGGCGGGGTCCTCCTCGTGCGGGCGGCGGACGTGCTCACGGATCCCATCATCTGGGAGCGCCTGAAGCGGGTTCTCCGCGAGCAGCGGATCGGCGCCGAGGATCCTCTGGGGCCGCTCGGGCTCTACGCGACTTCGCTGCGCCCCGTGCCCGTCCCGGTCCACGTCCGAGTCGTGCTGGTTGGTTCGGCGGAGCTCTACGCGACGCTGCTCGACGCCGACCCCGACTTTGCGTCCCTCTTTCGCGTCAAGGTCGAGGTCGACCCCATCATTCCGCGCAACCCCCAGAGCCTCGCGGCCCTCGATGCGTACCTCATGGCGATGGCGAGGGACCGCGGTTGGGGGCGCTTCGACCGGGACGCCCGAGCGCGCCTGCTCGACCTCGCGACCCGCCTCGCGGGGGACCGCGAGAAGCTCGCGCTCATGCTGTCGCCGCTCGAGGAGACGATGGCCTTCGCGAGCGCCCTTGCGACGGCCCGCGCGACGACGCTCGGCGCGGGCGACCCGCCGGAGTCGCGCGCCGGGGACGCCGCGATGGTCGGGCGACCCTTCCGCGCGTCCATCCCGCCTCCCGCCGTCACCCTCGTGGGCGGCGACGATGTTCTGGCGGCCTGGCTCGAACGGCGGGAACGCGCCGGGAGCGCCGAGAGGCACATCCGCGAGATCACGCTTCGGGGAGAGGTGGCGCTCGACACCACGGGGTTCCAGGTCGGCGTCGTGAACGGCCTGAGCGTCTTCACGGCCGGCGACGTCGAGTTCGGGCACCCGATGCGCATCACCGCGGTCGTCGGCATCGGCCGCGAGGGGATCATCGACGTCGAGCGCGAGGCCCAGCTCGGCGGCAGCA
>DATGJA010000552.1:0-9186 GCA_035295445.1 Polyangiaceae bacterium
GAAGCCCTGGACATCATGCTCGACTCCGGCCCCTTCGAGTCGTGCGCGAGCCTGATCGACGCCGGGATCGACTGAGAGGCGCAGGGTGGTAGGCTCCTACCTTGGCCGCCGTGCGTTCGCGGCGGCGGTTCGGGGCGGTGATGAAGCAGGGCGTCAGGTTCTCCGGCTTTCGCAGGGTGGCGGTCGTCGAGCGGGCGGCGCGCATCGCCGAGGCCACGGGGTGCGGCAAGGACGAGATCACGGCCGCCCTGCACCGAGGAGGCCTCGAGGCGCGGGCCGCCGACAAGATCGTCGAGAACGTCCTCGGCACGTACGCGCTGCCCTACGGCGTGGTCCTCCACATGCGCGTCAACGGCCGCGATCGCGTCGTGCCCGTGGCCGTGGAGGAGCCCAGCGTCGTGGCCGCGGCTTCGAGCGCGGCCAAGATGGCGCTCGCGGGGGGCGGGTTTCACGCGGACGCCGACGCCTCGTGGATGATCGGTCAGATTCAGCTCGTCGACGTGCGCGATCCGGTGGCCGCCGCCATGCGCGTGCTCGAGCACAAGTCTGCGATCCTCGCGATCGCCGACGCGGCCGTACCGGGGCTCGTGCGCCGCGGTGGCGGAGTGCGCGACGTCGAGGCGCGCATCCTCGGCGAGCCGGCCGACGCGATGCTTTGCGTCCACCTGGTGGTCGACTGCGTGGACGCCATGGGCGCAAACTTCGTGACGGCCGCCGCGGAGGCGGTCGGAGACGAGCTGGCCGTGCTCGCCCGCGCGCGCGTGGGCGTCCGCGCCGCGTCGATGCTGTGCGATCGGCGCCGCGTCCGGGTCACGTGCAACGTGCCCGCGGCGGCTCTGGGCACCGAGACGATGCCCGGGCCCGACGTCGTGGACGGCATCGTCAACGCGTCGCGCTTCGCGGAGCTCGACCCGTACCGGGCGGCCACGCACAACAAGGGCATCATGAACGGGATCGACGCGGTCACCCTCGCGACGGGCAACGACGTGCGCGCCGTGGAAGCGGGCGCCCACGCCTTCGCGGTGCGCCGGGGACGCTACGCACCCCTCGCGATATGGCGTCGCGTCGAGGGGCCAGCGGGGGAGACGTCGCTTCTCGGCACGCTCGAGCTGCCGCTGGCCGTGGGAATCGCGAGCGCGTCGCAGCAGGTGCACCGGGCGGCGCAGATGTCGCTCCGCCTGCTCGGCGTCAAGAGCGCGGGAGAGCTCGCCGGCATCGCCGCGGCCGTGGGGCTCGCGTCGAACCTCGCCGCGGTGCGGGCCCTGGCGACCGACGGGATCCAGCGGGGTCACATGGCGCTGCACGCGAGGGCCGTGGCGCTTGCCGCGGGCGCGACGGGGGAGCTCGTGCAGATCGTGGCGGCGCGGATCGTCGATGCGCGCGACGTCACGCTCGACGGCGCTCGGGCGGCGCTGAAGGATCTGGGGGGCGCGGTGCGCCGGTCGGCCGGGGAGGATTGATCGGCCGCACGAGCAGGACGAGATCCGTCCGCGAGCGCAAGCCGAGCTTGAAGAGGGCCCTCTTCAGCCGCGCCGAGGCGACCGACGGCTTGATCCCGAGCTCGTAGCAAGCCGCCTTCTCGCTCAGGCCCGAGCCGATGAGGTTCGCGAGGGCCTCCTCGCCGCCGTCGAGCGGCGCGCGCGCGGCCCGATCGGCGGGGCTGGCGCGCACGACGAAGTAGCGGCGCGTGCCCGTCTCGAACCATTCCACGAACTCCAGCCGACCCTCGACCAGACCGAACCAGACGTCGAGGACGGCGCGAGCGTCCGGCGGAGGCGGCGCAGCGTGCGGGGGGCAGCTCGCGAGCGCCAGCTGGCGCACTCGTTCGAGCGGCGCCACCGCCGCGGATGGGTCAGGACTCATAGCGACCTCCCGCGGCGACCGGGCACTGGGCCAACCGCGCCGCGAGGCCGTAGCGCGATCCGACGCCGAGCTTGCGCAGGATGGAGGCCATCTGGTTGGCCACCGTGCGCGACGAGGTACGCCGGCAACGCGCGATGGACGCGTTGCTCAGCCCCGCGGCGGCGAGGGTCGCCACCTGGCGCTCGGCCTCGGTGAGGCCGGCGAGCGCCCTCGAGTCGTGCAGCGGGACGCTGAGCACCGCGAACTGCGCCTCCCCGAGGCGGAACGTGACCACGCTGGGCGCGACGGGAGGCGGTCGAGGGTGCCGGTCGGAGATCGGGCTGGGCGCGTCGTTGTCCTCGGCGCGAGCCCGGGGCGCCGCGCTGGCGGGCGGTTCGGAGGGCAAAGACTCGTGGTGATGGCGAGGCATGGACATCTCCTTCGCCGCACGGACAGCGCGTGCGGGGTGACAGTGCTTCAGGCGGGCCTCTGGGGGTAGAGGCGCCGCCGCAGCGAATGTGAAGGCACTATGCCCCCGTCGGTTAAGGGCTCGCCAGGGTCAGTTCGGGGTCAAGTGAGGCGCCGGAACGGGGGGTTGGCGCGTCGGGGCGCCCCCCGCACGCAACGTACAAGCGATGACCAAGTCCGCAGGGCTCGAGCGAAGCGCGAGTTCGGACCAAAGGAACCCCTCGGCACTACCCCTAGCGCACCCCCGCCTCGCCCAGCCTCTCGAGGTACCGCTTCGCGATGTCCGGGTGGGTCGCGGCGACGATCGCCTGGAGCCCCTGGAGCGACGTCTTCGGCGCGAGGCGCAGCATCTCTTGCACCGCGGTGCGCGCCTGGTCGACGTCGCCGAGCGACACGCGCGCGACCGCCACGGTGCCGTAGGTGAACGGATTGCCCGCGCTCGCCTGCACGGCGCGCGTGGCCCAGCGGAGCATCTCGTCGTAGCGCTCCGCCACGAAGTGACACAACGCGACGCCCGTCTGGATGGACCAGAGGTCGCCGTCCTGGGGGCTCAGGCGGATCGCCTGCTCGAAGTGCTCGATGGCCTCGTCCGGCTCGTTCTCCATCGCGAGCGTCTGGCCGTAGAGCGAGTACGCGACCGTCGCGTTCGCGTCGAGGTCGATGGCGTCCTTCAGTCGCGCCTTGGCCGTCGGGCGATCGCCCGCGTAGATGGCCGTGTACGCCGTCGCCACGTGAAGACCCGGGTCGTTCGGGTGGTGCCGCCCGAACTCTGCGCACACCGAGTGCAGCGCGCGGAGGGACGCGCCGGGGTCGGTCGTCCACTGATTGACGATGGCGCGCTGGTACGTCAGCGCGAGCGTGTACCAAGCGAGCGGCAGGAAGGCGTCGCGGCGCAGCGCCTCCTCGAAGAGCGACCGCGCCTCGACGTTGCCCTCGCTCGTGCGCCGGTGAAAGTGCCAGCTGCCCCGCAGGGCCATGTCCCACGCCGTCAGGTCGGTGGGCTCGCGCCGCATCGATCGGCGGTACTCTTGGTCGAGGACGGCGCCGCTCACCTGGCTGACGATCGTCGACACGATCGCGTCCTCTACGACGAAGACGTCCACGTACCGGCGGTCGTACGCCTGCGACCACACCTGCTCCGACGAGCCCGTGTCGACCAGGCGCGCGGTGATCCGCAGCATGTCCGCGTGACGCCGGACGCTCCCCTCGATGACGTAGTCGGCGCCGACGCCGGCCCTCACCTGCTGCGGGGTCGCGGCCCCGCGGTAGGCGAAGCTCGAGCTGCGCGCGATGACCGGGAACCACTGGCGGCCGAGGCGCGTGATCATGTCCTCGACGAGGCCGTCGGCGAACACGCGGTCCTTGTCGTCGCCGCCCATGACGTCGAAGGGGAGGACCGCGAGGATGGCGGGCGCCCGCCGCACCTCGGCGAGGTCCGTCGCGGGCGTGGAGGCCGCGTTCGCCTCGAGGAGCTGCTCGAGCGGCGCGTCGAGGAGCGTCGCGAGGCGCCGGGCGGTGTCGAGATAGACGGCCGCGCCGTTCTCGATGCGCTTGATGGTGGCGAGCGAGAGCCCGCCGCGCGACTCCTCGGCGAGGCGCTCGCGGCTCAGGCCCTTGCGCGCGCGCGCCTCGGCGCACCGGGCGGCGTCGAGGCAGAGCGTACGGTTGGTCGAGCTGCGCATCCGCGCGCCCCGCGCGTGTACCGGGCAAAGGGCGGGGCGTACGGGAATTGTCGAGGGGGAACGACGGAGGGTCAAGTCGGATGGCGGGCCGGGCGTCGGGCCCGCGCCCCCCCCCGCGCATCCTTCGCGCCCGATGCCTCGTTGGAGCGCGCTTGACGATGCCCCGAATCGCGTCGACCCTCTCACCCATGCGGACTCGAAAGGAGGGGAACGCCCTTGCGCTGGCCGCGTTGGTCGCGTGGTCGATGCAGTGCTCGGGGTCTTCGTCGTCTCCCTCCCCCGGCGACGGCGGCGGCGATGCGGTGACGGCGGGCGACGCCTCCGGGTCGTCGTCCGGCGATGGCGGTCCGCAGGACGCGGGCGGCGCGGGTGACGTCAGCGCCCTCGAGGCAGCCCCCATCGACTACTACGTGGGCGGTTGCCGATTCGGCGGCAACTCCGGCGCCGTGCCAGCCGACGCGGGCCTTCTGCACGGCCTCACCGTGATCGCCCAGGGTGTCCAGGCCTCGGCGGGCCTCGAGGTGGACGCCACCAACGCCTACTTTGCAGCGACGGACAGCATCCAGCGCATCCCGCTCTCCGGCGGGACACCGACCGTCATGGTCTCCGGTGCGAGTCCGGCCGGCATGGCGCTCGCGGGCGGCTCGCTGATCTGGAGCGACGGCACCGTCCCGATGCAGACGCGAATCTTGAGCGCGCCGCTCACGGCGGTCGGGTGGGCGGTGCCCGGCTCACCGGGGGACGGCGGTGCCGATGCCGAGTCCACCGACGGCAGCGCGATCGACGCCGGGGGCGACGGTGCGCCGCGGCCGGCGCCGACCATCCTCGCGACGCTCTCGGGTAGCCCGGGCGCGTTCGCGGTCACAGGGGGGTACGCGTACTTCGCGGCCGACGCGACGATCGCGCGCGTGCCTCTGGCCGGCGGGGCGGTCGACGTCATCGCGCAAGGACTCGGACCGACCGGTATCGCGGCCGGTCCGGCGGTCGTCTACCTCGGCGACGGCGACAACGAGGTCATCGATCAGGCCATGATCGGCGTGCCCGACGGCGGCCCGATCGGGCTCTTCGCGCAGTCGGGCGGGACGCCCACGCAGCTCGCGATCGGCAACGGCGGCACCGACCTTTACTGGGGCGACTGGTTCGGCGGGATCGACCACTGCCCCATCGCGATGCCGTACCACGTCGACGTCTTCGGCACCCCTTGCGGCGGCGGCGCGTGCTACCCGCGCCACGTGCGCGCCGGGGGCCCGGGCGTCGTGTGGGAGTCGGGCGACAACATCTGCGGGACGGTGGGGACGGCGGGACCCGCCGGGAGCACGTACCTCGCGACCGGCATCGCCGCGGTGCAGGCCGTGGCGGTCGACGGGCAGCACCTCTACGCGAGCACCGTGCTCGGCGAGCTGCTGCGGCTGGATCTGTAGGGCCGGCAGCGGGCAATGCGCGTCGCGGCAGCAGCCATGGGCACGGGCATCGCCCTTGCTGCGCTCTCCTGCGGGCATGCGTCGGACACGACGTGCGTTCCAAGTCAGGTCGTCGCCTGCGCCTGCTCCGACGGGACGAGCGGGATGCAGGTGTGCACGGCCGACCGGACCTACGATCCCTGCTTGTGCACCGGGGTCGCCTGCACCCCCGACCTCACGCCGTTCGACGACCCGACCGGCGCCCGGCAAGTCGCGCTGGCCGCAGAGCACGCGCCGACGGAGGACGAGATCACGACGGCCGCGGCGGCGCTGGTGATCCTCGTCGTCGGCGAGCTGACGGGCGAGTTGCCCGCCGAGGCGTTCACCACGGATCTGTTCTCGCGCACGGCGGCCATCGCCGCGCAATATCCGTCGCTGCGCGCCAGCTGCTCGCCGATCCAGCGACAATCAGCGAGCCTTTGGCCGGGCCCATTTCTCGTCACCAAGTCGATTGACTCGGAGACCGACTTTTCCCGACAGTCGTGTGAAGCCGACTGCAACCCCGAGCTATCGCTCTGGCTGGAAGAACCGGCAAAAGAGGCGGCGAAGCAGACGATCGAGAAACTGACCGGCGCCGCGCTGTCGGCGTTCTCGGCCCGGACGCTGTTCGGCTACTACAATCGCATCGTCCAACGCGAGAGGATGATCTCGGCCACCGCCAAGTTGGGCGCCCAGGCGGCGGTCGAGCTGGGGGACGCCGCGAGGCAGGGAATCCAGCCCGACCAAGATTTGCTCGTCTCCGGCGTCGGCTCGTCGTTGGCGGCGCTGGAGGCCTGGGCGGTGGCGACCGGAGCGACCGTGGCCGGCGTCGCGGTGGCCGAAGTCGCGAGCGCCGTGGGTGTGGCGCTGGCCGTCGGATACAGCTGGTACAAGACCAACGACCTCGCGAACCGCTGCGTCCAATACCGGATCGCGCATTGCCCCGGGTGGACCGACTTCTTCCAGTATGACGCCAATTCGAGCCAGTTCTGTCCGGGTGTGTCGCAAGGGACGGCGACCGCGTGCGGCACGGCCACCGGGAACGGCAATCCGGCCTGCCCCGCTGGACAAGTCAAGTGCGTGAGCACGGACAGCTGCGCTCCGGCCGCGCAGGGTTGCGGTCCGATGGTGCTCCGGGTCCCGTGCTTCGTGCGCCAGATCTACTGCCCGCTCGAGGGCATGTGCGTCGAGGATTCGCCCGACGGCTGCAACGCCGCCCCGCCCGCCCCCGACGCCGGCGCATCGCCGGCCGAGTGCGCGCCCTGTCCGAACCCGAGTGATTTCTCGTGCGGTCCGACCGGAGGCTGCGCCTGCGTCCCGGCGTCGCTCGTCTGCAGCACGGGTCCTGAGCAGTGCTCCAACGGAGCCGACCAAGATCCGACCATGTGCAGCATGCCGATGAGCTGCTGCGTGGCGACGGACGGGTGTCCCGGCGAGACCGGCTCCAATTGCGGAAGTGGGTGCTGTTGCTGCCCAGGAGGACAGGCTTGCTGCGCAGACAAAAGCGGATGTTGTGCATCGCCATGAAACATACGACTTTCCTACGGCGCCTTCTCGTCGCCATCGTTCTGCTGCTCGCGACGCGAGCCCTCGCTTGCTCCTCCAGCCAGGACCAGTGCACGCCCGGCCGGAGCGTGCCGTGCCCTTGCGGCAACGGCGCCACCGGAGC
Organism: Polyangiaceae bacterium; assembly: GCA_035295445.1. Taxonomy (GTDB): domain Bacteria; phylum Myxococcota_A; class Polyangia; order Polyangiales; family Polyangiaceae; genus Palsa-1150. Next base: position 7,101 of record DATGJA010000552.1, read on the forward strand.
GAGCGTCTGCGGGGTCGACAACACCTTCGGCGCCTGCTCCTGCAGTAGCGCGGCGACGGCAGATGACGCGGGAGCGATCGGCCCGACCGGAAGCCACGATTCGAGCGCGACCGCCGAGGGAGGAGAGGCCGGCGGCGACGCCTCGGGCGGAGCAACGGGTGGCGGCGACGCGTCGACCGACGGGACGGCGCCGCCGCCCGGCTTGCCGAACTACCCGGTTCACGAGCTTCACCACGACGCGCCCTACATCGATTCGAACGCCTCGTACCTCTTCATGATCCAGTCCGCGTCCCGTACCTGGGGCGTGCTCGGCCTGACGGTGCCGAAGCGCGCGACCGCGTTCGGAATCGACCTCTACGCCCAGGACGGAACGCTCTTGGCCACGGCGGCGCGCTCCTGGGACTGCGCATTGGATGCCTCGGCGAGCGCCAACGAAACAGGGTTCGTCGCGCTGAACGGCGCTCGATTCCCTTCGGGCACGACGTTCTACGCCGTGCTGCGCACGGGGGGTCTTCAATACACGGTGGAGTGGTATCAAGCGGCGGTCCAAGTGCCGTCTTCGGCGGGCGCCTCTTGTAGCGCCACGGAGTGGGGATGCGCCGCGTTTCCCATGGGGCACGTCGCGCACGCGTACGATGCCCCCTTCGCGCCGGGCAACAACTACGCGCTCTACCACTCGGATACGTGCGGTTGCCCCGGGGTGACGAGCGTTCAAACCTCTCAGTTCGTGGTCGAATCCAATTCGACGACGCCTCTCGGGAGCTCCGACCACTACGTGTCGGTCGCGCCGGTCTGTTCGACGTGCGGAAGCGATCAAATCGGCATCGCCGTGGACCCCGGCGCCGATTCGAACCTCGGCGTCATCGCGATCGACACCACCGGGCCATCGCACGCCCCCGTGAACATCTGCTATCGCGCCGCCGCGCAGAGCTGCGCGTCCCCCTCGACGCTCTGCGGGTCGATCTGCACCGATACGACGAGCGATCGGCAGAACTGCGGGTCCGCCTGCACCGACTGCACCCGGAGCGTCGTCAGCGCGGGCGGGATTGCGTGCACGGCGAGCGCATGCACCTACGGCTCTTGCAATTCCGGCTACTTCGACTGCGACGGGAATGCCGCCAACGGATGTGAAGTCTCCCAGGCCGGAAAGTGCGCCGGAGTTCAGAACGCGACCGGCCCGAGCTTCACCTGCGCTGGGGGTTGCCAGTACGCCAGCTGCAATCCTGGCTACTACGACTGCGACGGCAATTCGACCAACGGTTGTGAGGTCTCTTCGGCCGCGAAATGCACGGGAATTGTCAACGCGAGCGTCACGTTCAGCTGCTCGGGTGGCTGCGGCTATTCCGCGTGCAACACCGGCTATCTCGACTGCGACGGCAATCCTGCGAACGGCTGCGAGTATCCGGGAGTGTCGTGCCCGGTCACGCTCGCGACCGGAAACAACCTGCCTTCCGGGATCGCGGTGGACGCCACTTCGGTCTATTGGGCGAACTACGGCGACGGACGAATCTTGAAGGTTGCGCTTGCCGGAGGGACTCCCGTCACGATCGCGTCGGGTCAGTCCACTCCGTACGGCGTCGCGGTCGACGCGACCTCCGTCTACTGGTCGAACTTCGGCGCCGGGGTCGTTCTGAAGACCCCGCTCGGCGGGGGTACCCCGATGACCCTCGCCTCGGGCCAGGGAAGCCCGTTTCAGCTCGCGGTCGACGCGACCTCCGTCTACTGGACGGACTACAACGGCGGAACCGTGGCGAGCGTCGCCCTCGGCGGGGGAACCGTCGCGACCCTGGCGTCGGGGCAGTCCAAACCGTACGGCATCGCCCTGCTCGGAGGCATCGTCTACTGGACGACCGCGGGGGGGGGCACCGTCGCGAGCGTCCCGATCGGGGGAGGCACGGTGACGACTCTGGTATCCGGCCAGACGGCCGGTCCCATGGCGCTCGCCATCAACGGTGCGACCCTGTACTGGGAGTCCGGGACCTCCGTGATGAGCGCGCCCTTGAGCGGTGGTACGCCGACGACGCTCGGGCCTGCATCGGCGTCTGGGTCTTGCTCCGGCATCGGGGTCGACGGCACCTGGGTCTAC
>DATGJA010000553.1:0-4882 GCA_035295445.1 Polyangiaceae bacterium
CCCGCCGCCGACGGCACCTTCCGCGAAAGGCTGGAGCGCCGCGCGCGCCTCGCCGTAGCGGCGCAGTTTGAGGAGATCGATCGCCCGGTTGTAGCGCGCGTCCGGGACGAAACGCCCGGCCGGGAAGCGCGACAAGTAATCGTCCCACGCCGCCAGGGCCGCCTGGGGATCGCCGCGGTCGAAGTGGAGCCTGTGGGCGCGGGCGTAGGCATCGGCGTCGTCCTCGGATAGCGGCTCCGCGACGGGCGACGGGGCCGCCGGGCTTTCGGCCGTGGCGACAGGCGGCGACGACGCCGCGGGCGCGACGCGAGCCCTTGGAGAACCGCTTGCGTCCGGCCATGCCGCCGGTGGCGCCGCAGGCACCGGCGTCGGGTGGGGGGTCTCGGCGCTCGCCGCGACCGGATCGGCGGGCGGGATGGGTTCGATCGCCGAAGGCAGCGAAGACACGTCGGTCGACGCGAAGGGCACGGGCATGGGCGCGCGGGTCTCGTTGCGCGACATGAACAGCGCCCGCACGGTGCCGATCGACCCCCACGCCAGCGCCGCGGTGGTGAACGCCAGCACCGCCGCGAGCGGGATCCACACGCGGGCGCGCCGCGCTCGCGAACGCTTCGCCGCCCGCGTCTCCGCGAGGATACGCCGAAGGGTCTCCTCCGCGACGGGGCTGTCGCCGCCCTCGCGCTCGCGCAAGGCGCGCAGCGCGCGCTCGAGTCGATCGGTCATGCCGCGCCTCCCATCAGCTCGCGCAGCTTGCGCTTGGCGTGATAAAGACGCGTACGCACGGTGTTCTCCGGAGCGCCCACGATCACAGCCACCTCGGCCGCGGTGCGCTCCTCGATGGCACAGAGGACGATGACCACACGCTGCTCGACCGGCAACCGATCGAGCCCGCGCTGGAGCTCGGCGCACAGCTCGCGACGCTCGAGCTCTCCGTCGGGCCGCTCGATCTCCGGCGACGCGGACTCGTCGGCGAGCCTCTCCATCGCCCGCCGGGAGCGTATGGCCGCGCGCAAGTGGTGCTTGGCCTTGTTGACCGCGATACCCAGAAGCAGCGCGCGCGGCTCGGCCTCGCCTCGGTAGCGCTGAAGCGCGCCCGGTGCGGCGAGGAACACGTCGTGGACGAGATCCTCCGCGATCGACGGATCGCCGAGCAGGCGTCGCGCGAACGCGCGCACGACCTGGTGGTGGCGCCGGTAGAGAGTCACGAGCGCGGTTTCGTCGCCGGCCTCGACGCGATCGCGATCGAGATCCGTCGACCCAAGCGACTCTCGCTGCACGCCGGACCATACCGCGGGGAGCCGCGTTCGTGCGATCAGAAGGCCCAGGAGCCCGTCGGGATGCTGTGAATTGGAATTCACAATCCCTCCACGCCGACGGCGACGCCGGGCCACCCTCGAACGACGATGGAGGACGAATCGGCGAGATCCGCCGCGTAGGCAGGCGCTCCCGCCGGGGCGCTCGGCGCGGCGACCAGCACGCTGTAGGTGGGGCCCGCGAAGACCCTGACGCGCGGGAACAGCTCATATCCCACGACGACACGCGCCTGATGGACATCGGTCACCGGCGCCGACGGCCGAAAGACAATCTCTAGCTCGTCGATGAGATCGAGGTCGACGTAGAGCCTCTGCGATGGAGTCAGGTGCGCGCCCACCCCGAGGGCCGCCCACGGTCGCGATGCGTCCGCCGGGCGGTCACCGACGCCGTAGAGCCAGTGGTAGTGCGCACCCCCGTGCTTGACTCCCGCGAGGAAGAGTCCCATCTCGGCGTTGGCCCACGCGTCGAGCGAGAAGCGCCCGGACGGATTGATGTTGATGAGGCCCAGCTGGAGGTCGGCGTCGTATGCGTAGTTAAGCACTCCGATCTGCACCCCGTGGAGATACCCGCCGGCCACGTTCAAGGTCGCGATCTGGACGCCGGTCGAGTCGCCCCGGCTGTCGTTGAAGACACCCGCCATCTGCACGCCAGTCAGCCGGTCGGCCTTGTTCACGATGCCTGCGGACTGCAAGCCCGACGAATCGTCGGCGATGTTGACGACACCGGACACCTGGAGGCCGCACAGCGGACCACGGTCGATATCGACCAGACCGCTCACGGCGAGTCCTTTCACTCCGCCCGAGAGCGAGCCGAGGACCCCGACCGAGAGGCTCCGGGTCGATCGGCCGCCGTCCACCGTGCTAACACCCACACCCGGGACGACGTCGGCGCCCACGGCAAGACGCGGCCCAGGTGCATCGCACGGCGCATGCGGGGGCGGGGGCGGAGCCGCGGGCGGGGGCGCCGGGGTGGGTTCTGACGGCGGTGGCGCGAACTGCGCGGCCTGGTCGCGAGCGACGTTTCCTGCGAGGAGCGTGATGTCCCGCTCGGCCTGCGCGGAGTCTGCGAGGGCGATGCTCCTTCCGTCGTGTCGGCCGTCCGGACCGTCGAACGACACGACGACCCGCGGCCCTTCTTGCCGCACGGCAATCGTGCCCCCGCCGGCGTTGCGCTGCCAGACGATCGGCACGCCGAGCTCCCGGGCGATCCCCTCGCGCAGCCGCTCCGCGTCCACCGGTCCACCCGGAGCGAGATCGAGGACAAGCGTCACAGGCCCGGACGACGGCGCAGGAAGCTGACCGAGCGCAGTCGCCGGGACGGCCGTGGCCGCGAGCGTCGCCACCAGGACGGCCGTTGGTAAGGTGCCGGAGACCCGCTTCACACTGACTCGTTCCCGCAGGCGGGAGAATCATTCAATCGAAGGCGTGGGCGGTGCGCGTGGCGGAGGGCGAGGTGAGGTCGACGGGACCTCGGCGCCCGGCGCAGCCGTCGCCCGCGAGCATGTGCATCGTGCTCCCGTACCGACGGCAAGTGGCTGACCACGCCGCTCGACCTCTCGTGCAATGAACGGCGCGCTCCAAAACGCCGAGCGCGGTCAGCTTTTACCCAATTTTTAGACCAACGCACCGTATGTTGCGCGCCTCCGCGAAGGAGGAAAGATGCGTCTCTCGTGGCTTCGAGTCCGCGGCGGGGGACTGTCGTTTGTGGCGATCATGGCAGTATGTCCTTCGGCCCGCGCCCAAGCGGACGGCGATGCATCGCCCCATGAGACCCGCTCCGAGCCATTTGCGTTTGGAGACTTCAGCTGGCTGAACGGAGCCAACCGGCAGCACAAGGCGTTACTTGACTCCGAGTATTTCACGGGCAGCGTCATGCTGGACGTGAACTATGCGTATTCGTTCAATCGGCCCATCGACGACACGGTGGTCGGCTCGACCGCGATCTCCCGCAACAACGAGCTCACGCTCCAGTTCCTCGGCTTCGGCGGAGACCTGCACTATGGGGCGGCGCGCGGTCGCTTCATGACCCAGTTCGGCACGCGCGCCACGCAGATTCCGCGCAACGACGGCAGCATCAACCGGGGTCAGTTCGACCTCGCCACCGCGCTCCGCTACGTGAGCGAGGCGTACGGGGGATACCACTGGGACGCGTGGCACGGCATCAACCTCGACATCGGCATCTTCATGTCCTACGTCGGCCTCTTCTCGTACGCGAGCTTCGAGAACTGGGCGTACCAACCGTCGTTCACGTCGGACAACACGCCTTGGTTCTTCAACGGCGCCCGCCTCCAAGCCTTCCCGACGGATACGTTCAAGGCGGAGCTGTGGCTCATCAACGGCTGGCAGACGTACGGAAAGTTCAACGAGCTGCCCGGCGTCGGCTTCCAGGTCCTCTGGCGCCCCGTCGAGTCGTTCGAGATCCTCTCGAACGGCTACGTCGGGTGGGACACGCAGGACGACGCCGGCCGCATGCGGTTCCATAGCGACAACAGCCTCGAGCTCCGGTACTACAACGCGCCCGGCTCCCTCTTTCACCGCGCCGCCTTCTCGATCACCGCGGACATCGGCGGCGAACAGGGAGACGGCGTCACCCCGTTCGGCGGCAGGGGCAAGGAGAACGGGTGCACCACGGCGACCCCGTGCGAACAGAACTTCGTGAGCGGAATGGCCTACCACCGGATGTGGTTCTGGCGTGACCGGGTCGGGTGGACGTTCGGCGGGGGGGTGATGCACAACCCCGGGCGATACCTGGTCCTCGCCCCGACGGGAGCGGCGACTCCGGGCACGCCGATCACCGGCTTCGACATGAGCGCCGGCACGAAGTTCGACGCGTGGGACGCCTCGACGACGCTGCAGTGGATGCCAAACGAGCAGGAGACTTGGGAGCTCGAGTTCGTTCACCGCGAGGCGAGCGTGCCGTACTTCGCCGGCCATGGGGGGGTCACCTCGCCCGACGGGTACGTCACCACGTCCACTCCGAGCGGCTGGCGCCCCGACCTCGTGAAGGCGGAGTCGAAGCTCATCGCCGCGCTGCTCGTCCGATTCTGAGTGCCGTCGATTGATTCGAGAATGTTTCGGGCACGGATGCTGCGTCATTTCTACGGCGTATGCGCGTCTCGTTTATCGGTAATTGAGATCGGTCATTTCTCGTCGGAGAGATACGCGACGAGCTCTATCGAAAGGCAGGGTGCGGTTCACCGGACGGATACGGACTTGGGACGACAACAGCACTACGAGCGGTGGGATCTGCGCTGGACGCCGCGACGCCGTTGGGACAGTCTTCGCCGCCACGATGTCCCGCCTCCTGCAGGTTCCCCTTGGCCTCCTCCTCCTCGCCGCAGGCTGTCGACACGAGGCGGTCTACGCGACGACCTTCGCTCCGGACTTCAGCCCCCGCAACCACGTCGTGTCCGTCCTCGGCGTGTACAAGGACGGAAAAATGAGCTCGGAGGCGTGGGGCGCCATCGCCGCGCGCGTGTCGCGCTCCCTCGGCGCCGCGAGCTGCGAGGCAGCGTACACCAGCAGCCCGACGTCGCCGAACCACGCGCTCTGGTCAGCCGTCGACGAGT
>DATGJA010000554.1:0-9963 GCA_035295445.1 Polyangiaceae bacterium
TCCGAGCCCCGTCGAGGTGCGCGGCGAGTCCCCTGGCGTGCGCCCGAGCCGCCACGGCTCGCGCGTCGGGGAGGCTCCAGACCCGGCCGCCGGCCCGATTGTGGGTGTTTTCGATCGCCACGAGGGATGCGCGTGGGTTCCAGTAGACGTCCGGCGGGATAACCTGCTCCATATCGCCCGCTGTGAAGAGACCGCCTCGCCCCGCCACCGTGAATTGCACGCCGCTGAGGGCCGCCCCCGCCCCGGCCTCGTAGTGCACGGGGTGCGCCCCCTCGCCGACGATGACCTCGTCGCCGGGGCGCGACTGAGTCGCGATGGCGAGCTGATTGCCCATCGTGCCGCTCGTGACGAAGAGAGCGGCCTCTTTGCCCGTCAGCCGCGCGACCTCCTCCTCGAGCGCCCGGACCGTCGGGTCCTCGCCGAAAACGTCGTCGCCCACGTCGGCCCGGGCCATGGCCTCGCGCATCGCCGGGGTCGGCCGGGTCACTGTGTCGCTGCGCAGGTCGATCATCGACATCCGACGGTAGTGACCGTACCGGAGAGAGGCGCCCGGCGGAGCCGGCGGAGGCAGAGGTTCTGTGGGTCTGCGTAGTACCATTTACAGCGAACGAGCTTGCGCACGGATGGAGGGGGAGTAGAGGTTAAGTGGTTGAACCAATAGGAAGGCCTCCGATGCCGGACGACTCGCAGCCTCCGCCGCCTTTTGGCACCGACGCCGCCCAGGCCCTCGCGACGATCGCGCCCGTCGCGCGGCAGAGTGTCGTCGACGCCGTGGCCGATCGCCTGCGCGGCGAGATTCTTGCCGGCCGCTTGCGCCCCGGGTCACGGCTGCCGTCGGAGCGCGAGCTCTCGCTGGCGCTCGGGGTGAATCGGCTGACCCTCCGCGCGTCGCTGGCCCGGCTCGAGGCCCTCGGCCTCATCACGACGCGGCACGGCGCCGGAACGGTCGTCGCGTCCTGGCGCGAGCGTGCCGGCCTCGAGATGCTCGGAACGCTCGTGCGCGGGCTCAAGCTCGCGGACCCCGCCTGGCACGAGATCGTGCGTGGTGCCCTGGAGCTCAGGCGCATCCTCGCCATCGAGGCGGTGGGGCTCGCCGCCGAGCGTCACACCGAGGAGGATCTGCTCGGCATCTCGAAGTGCGCCCAGGTCCTCAACGAGCACGTCGACGATCCGATCGCGTTCGCCCGCGCGGACCTCGCGTTCATGCGCGCGGTCTGCAAGGCGGCCCGCAACGTGGGGCTCGAGCTCTTCCTCAACACGTTCGCGCGGTGGCCCGACGAGCATCCGCAGCTCGTCTGCCTGCTTTACGACGACTGCGCGAGGGCCGCGCCGCTCTACCCGACCATCATGGAGATCATCCGGTCACGGGACGGCGAGTCGGCGCGGTCGCTCGCCCGCGCGGCGCTCATCGAGAAGGACGCCGCGTGGTCGCAGCGCCACCCGGCGCCCGCTCCCGTTCGCGCGCCGGAATCGAGCGGCGCCGGCCTCGCGAGCGCGTCCGCGCGAGCTGCGGGAGGTGGCGATGAAGCTGACGCGGTTTGAAACGAGGTGGGCAGAGGCCGCCCTCACCGCGATCTTTCCGGGCGCCGAGGACGCCGGCCTGAGGGGGATCCGCTCGATGGACGTCGCGGGTTTCCTCGCGGAGCTCTTGCGGCGCGTGCCGCTCGCGGCCGCCGCGGGGTTCCGAGCAGCGGTCTGGATCGTCGCGCTCGCGCCGGTCCTTCTCGTCGGTCGGGCGGTGACGCTCGCGGGTTTGGGGCAAGAGGATCGCGAGGCGGTCGTCGAGCGCCTGGCGTCGAGCCGGTGGTACGCGCTCCGGTCGCTTGTCCTCGTCCTAAAGACGTTCGGCGCGCTGCTCTACGCCAGCGACGACGGCGTCCGTGCCCGCATGCTGGCCACGTCGCGCACACGGCGCCTCGTCTCCTTGCGCGTCAAGGGTGCACCCACCTGACGCCGCGCCCCTCGAAGAAAGCAGCACCATGTCTCACCCGTCCGATCCGTCGCCTCCAGCACCCTTCGCCGACGAGTCCTTGCCCGACGGGGCGGTAGTGGACGGCGACTTGCTCGCCCAGGACGTCGAAGAGGTGTTCGACTACGTGGTCGTCGGCTCCGGCGCGGCGGGCGCGGTGGCCGCCCACGTGCTGGCCGAGCACGGGTGGTCCGTCGCGCTGGTCGAGGAGGGACCCTGGGTGAAGACGCGCCAGTTCGGCGACCGGGTCCTGGACGCGTTCCAGAGGATGCTGCGGGACGCCGGCACGCAGGTGATGCAGGGGCGCTCGTACATCCCCATTCTACAGGGCCGCTGCGTCGGGGGGAGCACCGTGATCAACTCCGCCATTGCCCATCGCACCCCCGAGGACGTGCTCGACGAGTGGTCGCGGCGCTTTGGGTTGGGAGGGGCCATCACCGCGGGCGCCCTCGAGCCACACTTCGAGGCGCTCGAGCGCGACCTCAACGTCCATGGGGTCGGCGACGACGCGCTCGGCCGCAACAACCGCATGTTCCTCGACGAGGCGTCGGCCCACGGGCTGCCGGCGGAGCGAATGCGGCGCTACGAGCGGGGTTGCCGCGGGTCGGCCCGATGCCTCACCGGCTGCCCGAGCGGCGCCAAGCAGGGCATGAACGTGACGTACGTGCCGTGGGCGCTGCGCCTGGGGGCGCGCCTCTTCGCTTCGTGTCGCGTGGAGCGCGTGCTCGTCAAGGCCGGCTGCGCGGTAGGAGTGGTGGGCCGCGCGGCGAGAACCTCAATGACGCTCTTCGCGAACCGGGGCGTCCTCGTCGCGGCGAGCACCGTGCAGACGCCGAACCTCCTGCGGCGCAGCGGTCTGCGCGCGAAGGACCTGGGGCGGCACTTCCAGTGTCATCCGTCGTACGGCATCGGCGGCCTCTTCGACGACCCGGTCGAGATGGACTTCGGGGCCACGCAGGGCGCCGAGAGCATTCACCTGCGCAAGACGGACCGGATCAAGCTCGAGACGCTGTCGATGCCGCCCGAGCTCGCGGCCGTGCGGATTCCGGGCATCGGACGAGAGCTGATGAGGCGACTTGGCGTCTTCTCGCACCTGGCGGTCTGGGCGCTCGGCGTCCGGGCGGAGGCCGAGGGCGAGGTCAGCGACGGGTGGCGCGGACGCGACAAGATCCAGTGGACGGCGCGCACGGTGGACGTCGAGCGGGCGAGGAAGGGGGTCGCCCTTCTGGCGCGGATGATGTTCGAGGCGGGGGCGCGCGAGGTGTGGCCGGGCCTGCACGGCCTGCCGAGCACGATGACGTCGATTGACCAGGTGCGCCTCATCGAAGAGATCCCGGCGGACCCGCGGGCTTTCGGGTTCATCTCGACACACCTCTTCGGCGCGGCGCGGATGGGTCCCGAGGAGCGGGGCGCCGTGGTCGGGACGGACTTTCAGTCGCACGAGGTGGACGGCCTCTACGTGGTCGACTCGAGCGTCTTCCCGACGAACCTCGGGGTGAACCCGCAGCACACGATCATGGCGATGAGCCGTCTGGCGGCGACGCGGCTCGCTGCTGGGGGAAGGCGCGCGCGCCGCGCCGCGTAGTAGGTCGCGCGCCTCAGCTGTGCCTTCGCCTGAGGGCAGGGTCGCTTCGCACGAGGACGCGATCCCTTCGCTCGAGGGTGGGATCGCTTGGCTCGAGAACGCGGTCCCTTCGTTTGAGGGCGGGCTCCCTTCGCTCGTGCACGAGGGCTCCTCGCTCGGGATCGAGGCGACGAGCGAGGTGAAGAGCTGCTTCTCGCAAGGGCCTAAGGTCTCAAGCGCTGGGTCTTGCGTCCCATCGCACGGGATCGCGGTCCCGTGCGAAGGGACTTTGCTGAACGCGCACGGGGGTGATAAACGGAGCCTCCCCGTGGGTGGCCCCGACGAGCGCCGGGGCCTGGGTTTCCAGGTGGAGGTTCTCGAAGGCGTAACGTGTGCCGAGATAGCTCAGGGGTAGAGCAGCGGTTTCGTAAACCGCAGGTCGTGAGTTCAAATCTCATTCTCGGCTCCCCACATCCCACCCCGGAGGGGCCCCGTGCAGGCGCCGGGTCCCGACCCTCTCTCCGCTACTGCGCGACGACCCAGGAGCCCATGCCCGTCGCCCCAGCGTCGCCGTCGCCGCCGTCGACGCGGCACCACATCATGGCCGTCGCGCAGCCGCTCGACGTGCCGTCGCCGGCGCCCGGGTACGCGCACGCCAGCCCGACGGGTGAGCAGGGCCGAGCCTGAGCTCCCAAGCCCGAATACGTCGACGGGCAGTGGGGGTCGTTCGCAACCGCCGGATAGCTGCAGTCGGGGCCCGCTTCGGGCGCGACGCCGGCCTCACCGGAATCGGGCAGGCCGCCCCCATCGCCGCCGTCGGCTCCTGGAAAGGACGCCTCGGCGGCCCCGTCGGGCCCATTCGAAGACAAAGAGCTGCTGCAGCCCAGGGCGGCGCTCAAGCCCAGGGCGCAAACGAGGCCAAGCGAAGAATGCATCGCATCTCCTCCATTCACGTCACCTGTCCCATGGCCGCCACGCGCGCTTCTATCGTCGCGACCGCGCTGGCGGTGGCGTACGAATCCGTGAGCGCGAGCTTGCCGGCGGCGCGCGAGAGATACCCCTGATCCACGAAGCTCGTGTACGCGTTCTCGAGCAGCGGCCGGCTCACCGACTCGCCGTGTGCGATCTCGCCGGCGAGGAACATTCGCTCGCCGAGCGTGATGCATCGCTTGATGAGGTCCCTGAGCGCCAGCGGACCGCGCAGGAGGGCCGTCAGCCCGCGGGCGGCGACGCGATAGCCCTCGACGAAGTTCTGGACGAGCCGGGCGTAGAGCTCGATCTGCTTGCGCCCGTCCTCGCCCTTCGGCAAGAGCGCGTTGGCCATGTCGCTCGGCTTGTGGACGACCCGCACGATCTCGCCGTCGACTTCCATCGCGGCGATCTCTTCGTCGAAGATGCGCTCGAACGGCGCGTCGGCGCGGAACGAAAACTCGTACTTGAAGAGGCGCGACAGCGCGAGGACACGCTCGCGCAAGACGGGCGCCGCGAGGGGGGCTCCCGGCGGGGCGAGCAACGCCGTCGCAATGAGCGCCCGCGGCGCGAAGAAATGGACGATCGTGTTCTTCGCCAGATCGAGCGACATCCGCGCCTCGGGCGGCACGAGGTAGATGACGTCGTCGCCGACGCGACGCGCCTGCATGTGCTCGGCACGGACGAAGAGCTCGACCGCCTCCCGCAAGGCCGATGTGCGGACCCCGCCCGGCGCGCCCGGGTCCGCCAGCGAAGGGCTGAACCGTGCCCCGAAGAGGCGCAGCGTCCGAGCGATGCGCTCGCACGCCGCGACCAGGTCCGCGTGGGGCATGCCGCGCTTGTCGTGCGTGAGGAGCGCGGTCGCGACGAGCGCGCCGGGCGTCACCGCGGTCGCGGCGTTGATTTCGTTCATCACGCGGTGGGCGAGGCGCCGGATGACGTCGCGGCGGCGCACGGGGGTCATCTTCGCCAGGTCCTCGGGTCGCGCCCTCTCGTCCACCTCGCGCAGCACCTCGGCCAAGGAAAGAGGCTTGCCGAACTGCACGCTCAGGCGTCCGTAGCGGCCGACCATGACGTCGAGCGACTTGACCAGCCCGCGGACGTTCTCTTTCTGCTTCTCGCCGCCGGTGAGCTCGCGGACGAAGGCCTTCTCCTCGACGAAGCGCTCGTACCCAATGCTCACCGGGCAGAACCAGGTCGTGCGGGTGGGCACGCCGAGGGCCGCGTCGACCACGATCGATAGCAATCCGAGCTTCGGCGGCAAGAGCTTGCCCGTACGGGAACGCCCGCCCTCCAGGAAAAACTCGAGCGGCGACCCTTCCTTGATGAGCCGCCGCACGTACGCGTCGACCACGGCCGAATAGAGGCGGTCGCCCCCGAAGCTGCGCCGGATGAAGAACGCCCCGGCGCGCCGGAAGACGGGGCCGAGCGGGAAGAAGTTCAGGTTGTCGCCCGCCGCCACCGCGGGCAGCGGGAGCTTGCGCCGGTAGAGCACCCACGCGAGCACCACGTAGTCCATGTGCGACTTGTGGGATGGCAAGAGGATGAGCGTGCCTTCCTTGGCGTGCGCGCGCAGGCGCTCGATCCCGGCCTCGTCCACCTCGACCGCCGAGAACATCCGTGCGGCGGCCGCTGCGACGACGCGGTCGAGCGCGGCAATGGCGTTCATGTCGAGGGACGCCTGCATGTCCTTGAGCATGGCCAGCGCTCGTGCCGTGATGATCGAGCGCTCGGTCGTGCCCTCGCCGGCCATTTCGGCGATTACCTTCTTCAGCTTGGGGCTGCGAATGACGTCCTCGCGCAGCCGGTCGGCGGGCTTCTTCACCGGTCCGACGATGGCGCGCCGCTCGCGCTCGAGGCGCCGCAGCAGCGTGTACGTCAACCGCCGGACGAAGACCTCGTCCGCGGCGCCATCGCTCTCCTTCGCGAGGAACTCCGAGAGGTCGACCGGCTCGCCGGCGCGGAGCGTGGCGCTCCGCCAGTTCGCGAGGAACTGGCCCACCGATCGCATGTTGCCGGGCCACTCGCTCGGGCCGAACACCGCGTCGATGACGTTGGCGCCCCGAGTGCGCGAGCTGCGCGACCAGACGAACACTTGCGGAACGAGCAAGATGCGCTGTGGGCGCCGGCGCTGAAGGTCGAGCAACGCTCCGAGCAGGTGATCCCCCTCGATCTTGCCCCGCGCGGCGCCCTCGAGTAAGTGCGGCGGCCGCTTGAGGAAGAGCGCGGCGCTCGCGCCCGTCGACACCGCGCGATCGAGATCCCGCACGTCGCCCTCGGGCCCGCGCGGGCGAAGCGAGTCGAGGCGCCCCGCCCGCATCGGCTCGAGGATCCAGAGCCCCAGGTCGTTCGCGAACCGGATGCGCGGCAGGTCGTGGCGCTTCGTCAGGTAGTCGAGCGCTAGGAAGTCGACAAACGAGAGGTTGCGAAGCACATAGACGACGGTTCCGCGCGAGTCGGCGTCGCGCACGGCGCGCATCCATGCCTCGTCGACCTCAATGTTCTCGAAGAACCGCCGGTACACCCAGGCAAGCACCGGGTTCGGCTCGTAGGAGTCGAGCGGTCGGTCCCTCATGGCGTGCGCGGGTCCTGGGCGGCCGGGGGAGCGCGCGGCTCGACGCTACCGCCCCGCGAAGACCCGCTGCGCAACGGCGGCGATCTTCTTGTCGGTGTCGGGCGTGATGCCCGTCTGGGCGTACGGCCAGCTGAAATTATAGGCCTGCACCTGCTGGCAGGAGAGCGAAACGAGGATGTCCGCCGGCGTCGGCGCGTTCGGGTTCGCGATGGCGAAGCCGAACTCGGCGAACATGCAGCTCGGCGGAGCGTTCTGGAAGTTGCTCGAGTGCCCGAACGCGTCGACGATGTCGGACTTGATGCTCGGGTCGGTGATCTGCTGAAAGCCCAGGATGCGGAAGCCGTGGAAGCGGTTCGTGGCGTCGGTCGGCGCGGTCGGGGCAGCCGGTGCGGTCCCCGGAATAAGGCCCGGCGGGAGGAGCCCCGGAGGAAGGAGCGACGCGCCCGCTTGGACCCACGCCGCGATCTGCGGCGGGAGCTGGAAGCCCGACGTCGGCGCCGCCGGCGCCTGGGCGGGGGGCTCGAAGTTTTGCAGCCGATAGACCGTCATCGGCGAGTCCTTCATCTTGTCGAAGGGCGGCGACAGCGAGCTACAACCGAGCGAGCCGATGGTGGCGAGCGCAGCCGCGCAGGTGGCAAGGACGGCTGCAGGGCGATGCGTTGTCATCGTAGGGCCTCGGCGGGGGTTGACGGGGGAACTCGACGTGAAGGTGCGACTCGAGAGGACGCGAGTGGCCGACCCCTTATAGCGAGAACGGCGCGGCATCGCGACGTGCGTGGCTCTGGCGAACCTTGTAGCGGCCGCCCGCGCGCCTCAAGTATGCTCGTGCTCGAGTACGCTGGCTAAAGGAGGAGGCCGCGCTTGAACAAGCGACCTTTCGCATCTGGGTGCATGGTCCTCGCGGGCGTTCTGGCGGGGGCGTTGTCTTTGACTCACGCGTCGCCGGCGCGGGCGGAGGGGCCCGTCGCCGCGGGCAAAACCGACAAGGCCGCGACGGCCCCGGGCAAGGTGGACCTGGCCGTCGCGAAGAAGGCCTACGGGGACGGCGAAAAGAAGTTCAAGGCGGGTGACTTCGTCGGCGCCGAGGCCGACTTCAAGACCGCGAACGACGTCAAGTCGACCCCCCAGGCCGAGCGCTATCTAGGCTTGTGCGAGGACGCGCAGCACCACTACGTCGCCGCAGCGGAGTGGTTCGACAAGTTCCTCGCGCACGTGCCCGACAAGCTCTCCGCCCAAGGGGACGAGGTTCGAAAGCGCATCGGGGAAATCAAGGCAATGCCCGGCAAGGTGCACGTCGAGTCGAACCCGTCGGGCGCGAGCGTGACGGTCGACGACAAGCCTCTGCCTTCGCCCACGCCGATGGACGCGGAGCTTGCTCCGGGCGCGCATACGCTCAGGCTCACGCACGCGGGCAACCTCCCGTCGACCAAGTCGATCGACGTCGCCTTCGCCGCGGAGCAAACGGTCACGGCGGACCTCGAGCCAGAGCCGCCTCCGCCTCCACCCCCCCCGCCGGTGGCCGCCGCCCCTCCCCCCCCGCCCGCGCCTCCCCCGCCGCCCCCCGAGCCGCGCAGCAAGATCCCCGCGTATGTCACAGGGGGCCTGGCGGTCGTGGCCGCCGGCGTCGGGACCGCGTTCGGCATCATCGCTCTCGGCGACAAGAGTGACTTCGACAAGAACCCGACGACGCAGACCGCGGACAACGGCGACACGCACGCCCTCATCGCGGATATGGCCTTCGGGGTGGCGCTGACGTTCGGCGTAACGAGCGCCGTGCTGTTTCTCACGAAGGACGACACGGCCGCCACGCCCACGACCTCGAAGGCGAGGCCGCCGGAGCCCCGCGTCGCGAAGCAGAAGCAGCGGTCGCTGACGTTCACCCCAACGCCCATCGTGGGGCCGCACGCGGGCGGCGCGGGCGTGTTGATGCAGTTCTGACGGCGCACGCTCCGGCGCCGCCGGGGCGATGGGTCGAGAGCTCGAGAAGAAGGACGGCGATGAACAACAGGCGTTCGGTGACTGTGGGCCTCGTGGCAGCTTTCGCGCTGGCTGCCGTGGCGGTGCCCGGCTGCGAGCTGATCGTCAGCTTCGACCGAAGCAAGATCCCGCAGGACGCTGGCGGGGGGGACGTGACCGTGCCGGAGGCGGGCGGGGGGGGTGCCGAGAGCGCGCCGCCGGACGCGGGCGACGGCGGTCCGGACGCGACCGAAGAGCCGGCACCCGCCGAGGCGGCGGTCGAAGCCGGGGAGGACGCCCCCGCGGAGGCGGACAGCGGCGCGGACGCGGTGGGTCCGCCCGAGGCGGGGCAGGACGCGCCGACCACGCCGGACACCGGGACGGTCGACGCTCCTGTCGAGACGGGGAGCATGGCCGACGCGCCCGTCGAGACCAGCACGGCAGACGCCTCCGCCGAGGCGGCGGTTGAAGCAGGCAGCGAGGCCGGCGAGGACGCTCCGGCCGAGGGCGCGAGCGACGCCCCGATCGACTCCGCGGGCGACGACAGCGGCTGAGCGGGGCCTACATCGCCTCGATGGCGGCGGCAACCCGCTCCACGTCGGGCGACATGACAATCGGGCTGTTCGCGCGCCCCGCGCTGACCCCCGCGATGCGCCGCTCGTGGTACGCGAGCTTGAACTCGGTGAACTTCAGCCCGTTCGCGGTCGACACCACGATCACCCGCTGCTTCGGGTCGATGAGGCCGCGCTCCCGCAGCTTGAAGAGGCACGCGAGCGCGACGCCGGTGTGCGGGCACGTGTAGAGACCCGTCCGGTCGGCGCGGGCGCACGCGTCCGCCAGTTCGCCTTCCGTGGCCTGCTCGACCACGCCGTTCATCGCCTTCAGCGCCGCCATGGCGCGCGGCGCGCTGACCGGGTTGCCGATCTGGAT
>DATGJA010000555.1:0-3110 GCA_035295445.1 Polyangiaceae bacterium
GTCTGCGTGTCGGGGACGGCGTTCGAGCCGACGCGCGCTCAGATGCGGTCGCGCCGTTTCCGTTGTCTGCCGGAGGAGCCGCTGCGCAACGCTTGCATCCCCACGATGAGCGTGGCCGAGAACATGGCCTTGCGCACGTTCGACGAGCCGGGGTACGTCGTGATGGGCCTGTTCGTCTCGCAGAAAAGGATCCAGGACGCGGCGCGGCGGCTCGTCGTCGAGTACGGCATCCGCGCGCCGTCGATCCACACGCCGATCGGCCGGCTTTCAGGAGGCAACGTCCAGCGCGCCGTGTTGGCGCGCGAGCTCGAGGGCGACGTCGACGTCCTCGTGGCGGCCAATCCGTGTATGGGCCTCGATTTCGCCGCGGTGGCCGAGATCCACGCGCGCCTGCGCGCCGCCCGCGACCGGGGGGCCGCGGTGCTCCTGGTGAGCGCGGACCTCGACGAGATCCTCGCGCTCGCGACGCGGATCCTCGTGATGAGCGAGGGCCGGGTGGTGCACGAGTCCCCCGTCGAGGGCGCCGAACCAGCGACCCTCGGCAAGTTCATGGCCGGGCACGGTGCTCACGACGGGCACGACGGCCCACGCGCCTAGCGGCCGCATGTACACTCGGCGCCGCATGGGCGCCTCGACGCGAAAGGCCGGGCCGAAGGCCGAGCGCGCCCGCCGCGGCGTCCAGACCGCCATGCCCCCGCCGCGGCCCCCGCGTCCCCTCTCGCCGCCGCGGATCTTCGCGTACATCGACGCGGTGGCACGGCACGGCTCCATCCGCAAGGCCGCCGACGCGCTGCACATCGCCTCGTCAGCCCTCAACCGGCGGGTGCTCGACCTCGAGGACGAGCTGGGCGCACCGCTGTTCGAGCGGCTTCCCCGCGGCGTGCGCCTGACGGCGGCGGGGGAGCTGTACCTCGGGTACGTCCGGCGCTGCATGCGCGAACTCGAGCACGTTGGGGCGCAGATCGAGGGGCTCCGGCGTCTCCTTCGGGGGAGGGTCCGCCTCGCGGTCGCGGAATCGGTGACCGGGCACATGCTGCCGACCGCGATCGCGCGCTTTCAGGCGGAGCACCCGAACGTGAGCTTCCACGTATGGATCGACGGACCGAAGCGGCTGTTCGAGGCTCTCGAGACGGACGAGGCGGACCTCATCCTCACGCACGGCCCTGTCGAGCGTCCACAGGTCAGCGTGATCGCGTCCGTGCACCAGCCGTTTTGCGCGATCGTGGCGCCCGATCACCCGCTCGCCAACCGCGCCACGCTGCGCCTGCGCGAATGCGTCGCCTACCCGATCGCGATGCCCGACGACAGCCTCGCGGCCAGAGCGCTGCTCGACGCGGCCCTGGCGCGCGCGTCGTTCAAGCTCGAGGCCGCGCTCGTGTCGAACTCGATCGAGCTCACGATCACGTACGCGCGTCAGAACCGGGCCGTGTGTTTCCAATACCGGATCGCCGGCCAGCCCCCTCCCGGGATGCATGCGATCCCGCTCACCGACCCCGGTTTCGCGCAGGCGACGCTGGCCCTCGCGACCCGCCGCAACCGCGTTCTTCCCGTGGCCGCGGCTGCGTTCGCGGACCTCCTCCAGGAACTGCTCGAGGGGCTCTGAGGGCGGCGACCTTTACCGCGCTGATTTCGGCACCAGTGCGCGCGTTTCATAGTCCTGGTAGGCCCGTGATTTCACGTGCACATCCATCCAACCCCACCCCGTTCCCCAGAAGGGAGGCCGTTCGATGGACCTGAGCAAGAACCACGTGGTTCGAACGGCACCCCCGGCCGCGAACGCGGGCCGTGACGACGGCGCTCCTCCCCCGCTGCCCGTCAGTATGCTCCCCCCGCTGCCGGCCAAGGCGCTCTGCGGAGAGCTCGAGGTGGATCGCACGGGACGTCGCGCGGCGCTCGCCGGACGGGATCTGCGCCTGACCGCCCGCGAGCACGCTCTCCTTCTCTGCCTGGTGGACCGAGCGAATCGCGCGGTCCGGCGTTCCGAGGTCATCGCGCGGGTCTGGGAGCAGGAGAACGACGGCTCGAACGTCATCGACGTGTACATCCGGCGTCTCCGGCAGAAGCTCGGCGAGCACGCCGGGATGATTGAGACGGTGCGCGGATTCGGCTTTCGTCTTCGTCCGCTCCACATTGCTTAGTTCCCGGCGTTTGATTTCGTGTTAGGGGGTTTGCCTTCCGCCCCTGCGGCTGAAGGAGGGCACTGCCGTGAAACGCGCGTTCGTTGGCCTATGGCTCGGTGTTTTGGCCATTGCGGCTGGGTGCCTGACCGGCTGCGGGAGCGGCGACTCGAACAGCGGCTTCGGAGACGACGGCGGAGGGACGAGCGTTCCTGACGCAGCGCATCCCAAGGACGGCTCTTCGGGGGCCCACCCGGATTCGGGCGGCGCCGGCGACGCCACGACGGGGGAAGCCGCGGCGGGGGACGACGGCGGGGGCGAAGCGACGACCGGCGACGACGGGGGTGAGGCCGGCACGATGGGCGACGACGGCGGGGGCGAAGCCGCGGCGACCGACGGCGGGGCCGAGGCGGCGACCGGCGAGGCCGGAGGGGACTCTGCGGGGGCCACCGACGCGACGGGCGGGACGGAGGCCGGTGCAGGCGACGGGTCTGCCGAGGCGGGCGCCGACGCGACCGGCGGAATGGACGCCATGGTCGACGCCACGACGGACGCCGGCGGGATGGACGCCGTGGCCACCGACGCCCCGAGCGAGGCCGGCGCCACGGACGCCGCAGACGCAGCGGCCACCCACACGGTCGGGGGGACGCTCTCCGGACTCTCGGGCACGGGCCTGGTCCTCCAGAACAACGGGGGGGCTGACCTTAGCCCCTCCTCGAACGGCAAGTTCACCTTCCCGACTAGGCTCGCCGACGGCGCGTCCTACGACGTGACCGTCGCCGTACAGCCGAGCGGCGAGACGTGCACGGTATCGAACGCCACGGGGACCGTGAACGGCGCCGACGTGACGAACGTCACCGTCAGCTGCACGGTCAACCTCTATACGATCGGAGGAACGGTGACCGGGTTGCCCGCGGGCACCAGCGTGACTCTCCAGGACAACGGCGGCGACAACCTCCGACAGGCGTCGGACGGGACGTTCACCTTCGCGAC
>DATGJA010000556.1:0-11983 GCA_035295445.1 Polyangiaceae bacterium
GAAGGAGTGAGGCGCCCAGCCGGAGCCAGGGGTGCCCGAAGCGTGTAGGCTCTAGGGTCGCCATGCCCGAAGCGCCGCAATCGCCGGACGTCGTCGACGCCTACCCCTTGTCGCCGCTGCAGCACGGCATGCTCTTTCACCACGTCCAGGCCGGGCGTCATCACGGCGTCGACATCGAACAGCTCGAGTGCAGGCTCCACGAGACGATCGACGCGGACGCCCTCTCGCGCGCGTGGGGAGCGATCCTCGGTCACCACCCCATCCTGCGGACGCGCTTTCGTTGGGAGGGGCTCGATGCTCCACGACAAGAGGTCCTGCGGGCCGTGGCCACACCGTTCGAAGTGCGCGATCTCGCGGCCCTGCCGGCGGCCGAGCGGGTCGATCGCGTCGCCCGGTTCCTGCGCGAGGACCGGCTCGCCGGATTCGACATGGCCGTCGCGCCGCTGTGGCGCGTGACCCTCTTTCGCCTTGGCGCGGCCGAGTACACGATGGTGTGGACCTACTCCCACGCCCTCCTCGACGGCTGCTACGCGTTCGTGCTCCGAGAGGTCTTCGCGGCGTACGAGGCGTCGCTCCGCGGCGAGCCGGCGGCGTTCGAAGAGCGTCCCTCGTACGCCGCGCACATCGCGTGGCTCGAGGGGGACCTCCGCGACAAGCGCGCCGCCGCGACGGCTTTTTGGAAGGAGCGCCTCGCGGCCTTCGTGACGCCGACCAACCTGAACCCCGTGCAGCGGTCGGCGCGGCGGTCGGGCTCGGGCGAGGGGGACGCCGGCGAGGCGGGCGGCCACGACACGGTGCGTTTCCACATTTCGCGCGAGGCCTCCGAAGGCATACGCAGCACGTGCGCGGCGCATGGGCTGCGCGTCACGACGTTCGTCGAGGCGGCGTGGGGCCTCGTCCTTTCGGCCTTCTCCGGCGAGGACGACGTCGTGTTCGGGTCGACCCGGGCGTGCCGCGGAACGTCCATCGAGGGGGCCGACCGCATCGTCGGCCTCTTCATCAACACGTTGCCAGTGCGCGCCCGCGTCGCCCCCGACACCGCGGTTCTCGACCTGCTCCGCGCGCTCCGGGCCGACCAGGTGGCGGCCCGCCCGTTCGAGCATACGCCCCTCGTCGAGGTGCTGGCCTGTTCGGCGGTGCCCCGGGGGACGCCCCTCTTCGAGACGATCGTCGTCTTCAATGACAAAGACAACGACACCCGTCTCAAGGCCTTCGGCCCGAGCTGGCAGCGACGCGATTTCGACCTCCACGATCAGACCAACTTCGCCTTCAACGTGATGGCGTACGACGAGCCGGAGATCTCGTTCAAGCTGTCCTTCGAGCGAGCGCGGTTCGAGCGGGAAACGGTCGAGCGCATCGCAGGCCTCTTGGGCGACTTGCTCGCGGCGATGGCCGACAAGCCCGACGCGCGCCTGCGCGATCTGCCGCGGGTGCCGGCGCAGGACGAGGCCAAGCTCCTCGGCACGTTCAACGACACAGGCGTGCGCTTGGCGGGGCCGACCTCGATTCACGAGGCGTTCGAGGCGCAGGTCGACCGGACGCCCGACGCGGTCGCCCTCGTCTTCCGCGGTCGATCGCTCACTTACCGCGAGCTCGATGAGCGCGCCGGCCGCGTCGCTCACGAGCTAGCGTCGCGCGGCGTCGGCGCGGACTCGATGGTGGGCGTCTTCGTCGAGCGGTCCCTCGAGATGGTGATCGGCCTGGTGGGGATCCTCAAGGCCGGCGCGGCGTACGTGCCGATGGACCCCGGCTACCCGCGCGACCGCATCGCCGTGATGCTCGAGGACACCGAGGCGCCGGTCGTGCTGACGCTCGAACGGCTGCGCTCGGCCCTGCCGCCGACGAGCGCGGCCGTGCTCGCCCTCGACGCGATTGCGTCGGGGCCCTCGGGCCGGCTACCGGGTCGGGCGCGGGGCGAGAACCTCGCGTACGTCATCTTCACCTCCGGTTCGACGGGCCGTCCCAAGGGGGTCCAGGTCGAGCATCGCAACGTCGTCAACTTCTTCGGGGCGATGGACGCCGCCCTCGGGACCCGGCCGGGCGTCTGGCTGGCGCTGACGAGCATCTCTTTTGACATCTCCGTCCTCGAGATCTTCTGGACGCTGACGCGGGGCTTCACCGTCGTCCTGCAAGAGGAGGCCAACCGCGGGCCCGTCGCGCCCGCGCCGCGGACCGACCGCACCCGCCGGATCGGCTTCAGCCTCTTTTACTTTGCCGCCGACGCGGGAGAGGGGACGGGCAACCGGTATCGGCTCTTGCTCGAGGGGGCGAAGTTCGCGGACGAGAACGGGTTCGAGGCCGTCTGGACCCCCGAGCGTCACTTCCACCCGTTCGGCGGCCTCTACCCGAACCCGGCGCTGACGAGCGCCGCGGTCGCCGTCCACACGAAGAACGTCGGCATTCGCGCGGGGAGCGTCGTGCTTCCGCTCCACCACCCCATCCGATGCGCCGAGGAGTGGTCCGTCGTCGACAACCTGTCCGGCGGTCGCGTGGGTCTGTCGTTCGCGTCGGGCTGGCACGCCAGCGATTTCGCGCTCGCGCCCGAGAACTTCAAAGCACGGCGGGAGCTCATGACGCGCGGGATCGAGACCGTGCGCGCGCTCTGGCGTGGGGAGAAGGTCGCCGCCACGAGCGGCGACGGGCGCGCGATCGAGGTCAAGATGTATCCGCCGCCGATCCAACGCGAGCCGCCCGTCTGGATCACCGCGAGCGGCAGCCCCGACACGTTCGCAATGGCGGGGCGCATGGGCGCGCGCATCCTCACGAACCTCCTCGTCATGAAGCGCGAGGAGTTCGTCGCCAACGCCGCGGTCTACCGCAAGGCGTACCGCGAGGCGGGGCACCCTGGGCAAGGCCACATCACGCTGATGCTCCACACCTTCGTCGGGGCCGACATGGAGCAGGTGCGCGCGAAGGTCCGCGGGCCGTTCCTCGAGTATCTGCGGACGTCGACGGACCTCATCAACAAGGCGCGGTGGGAGCTCACCGCCTTCGCCAAGGGCGACGACCACCAGGCGCCGAAGCCGGGCGTGACGATGGACCTCGGCGACCTGTCGAAGGAGGACATGGACGCCCTGCTCGACCACGCCTTCGAGCGCTACTTTGCGATCGCCGGGCTCTTCGGAACGCCGGAGACTTGCCTCGCCACGGTCGACCAGCTCAGGGACATGGGCGTTGACGAGATCGCGTGCCTGCTCGACTTCGGCGTCGACACGGACACGGTGATCGCCAACCTCGTCCACCTCGACGCCCTCCGGAGGGCGAGCAACGCCGAGGGGACGGCCGACGACCAGGACTACGCTGTGGCCGCCCAGATTCGCCGCTACCGCGTCACCCACGTGCAATGCACCCCGTCGCTCGCGGGGATGCTGGTGACCGACGACGAGTCGCGCGCCGCTCTCGGGTCGCTCGAGACCCTCCTGCTCGGCGGCGAGGCCCTCCCGCCGGCGCTCGTCGAAAAACTGCGCGACGCTTCCGCCACGACGATTCGCAACATGTACGGACCGACCGAGACGACGATCTGGTCGACCACGGCGGTGGTCGGGGGCGCCGAGGGGATCACGATCGGGGCTCCCATCGCGAACACGCAGGTCTATGTCGTCGACCGGCACCTCCGGCCGTTGCCCATCGGCGTCCCCGGCGAGCTCCTCATCGGAGGCGACGGCGTCGCCCGAGGGTACTTGCGTCGCCCCGACCTCACGGCCGAGCGCTTCGTCGTCGATCCGTTCGGGCCGGGGGCCGGTCGTCTCTATCGCACGGGCGACCTCGCGCGGTGGCTGCCTTCGGGGCAGCTCGAGTTTCTCGGGCGAAATGACCATCAGGTCAAGGTCCGCGGTTACCGCATCGAGCTCGGGGAGATCGAGGCGGTGCTCGCGTCGCACGCGGGGGTGCGGGACGCGGTCGTGGCGGCCCGTCGCGACGCCTCCGGGGGAGCGACCCTCGTCGCCTACGTCGTGCCGAAGACCTCAAACGCCGCCGGTGGGCGGGACGACTCGATCGCCACGTGGCACGCGGTGTGGGACGAGACTTATCGCGGGGCCGCGTCGGTCGAGGGGGGGCTCAACACGGCGGGGTGGAAGAGCAGCTACACGGGCGAGGCGATCCCCGAGGCGCAGATGCGGGAGTGGGTGGACGCGACGGCCGCGCGCGTGCTCGCGGCCGCCCGTCGCACGAGCCCGCGGCCCCGGGTGCTCGAGATCGGGTGTGGGACCGGGATGGTCCTCCTGCGCGTCGCCCCTGAGTGCAGCGAGTACGTGGGCGTCGATTTCTCCGCGGCGGCGCTCGCGTCGATCGGGGCGGAGGTCGAGGCTCGGGGGCTTCGCAACGTGAAGCTCGAGCGCCTGCAGGCCGACGCGATCGGTCGCCTCGCGGCCGACGGATCGTTCGACCTCGTGGTCTTGAACTCGGTCATCCAGTACTTCCCTGACGCCGCCTACCTCGCCGGCGTGATCGAGGCGGCGTTCGCGCGTCTCGCGCCGGGCGGCGCGATCTTCGTGGGCGACGTCCGGAGCCTGCCGCACCTCGAGGTCTTCCACGCGTCGGTGGAGCTCTCGCGAGCGCCCGACGCGATGACGGCGCCGGAGCTCCGCGCGCGCGTCGCCCAGCGGGTCGCCGAGGAGCGCGAGCTCGTCGTCGCCCCCCGGTTCTTCGAAGACCTCGCGGGGTCGCTCTCGGGCTTGGGCGAGGTGCGGGCCGAGGTAAAGGCCGGCCGCGGAGACAACGAGATGACGCGCTTCCGGTACGACGTCCTCCTGCGCAAGCGGGACGCCGTCCGCACGCTCGAGCGAAGCGAGAGTTCGGACGGCACACGCGAACGGGAGGTCCGCACGATCGCGGCGCCTCGGCCTTGTACGCTCGAGTCGCTGAGCGCTCTGCTCCGCGACGCCCCGGGGGCGCTCCATGTCGTCGGCATCCCGAATCGGCGCGTCGCGCGGGACGTCGGCGCGTGGGAGCTGCTCCGGTCGTCGGCGCTCGCCGTGACGGCGCGGTCGGTGCGAGAAGCGGTGGCGACCGAGGCCCCCGCGGGGCTCGACCCGGACGACGTCGCGTCGGTCGCCACCGACTACGACGCGTGCGTCTCGTTCTCGGACGCACGGCCCGACGAGGTCGACGTGCTCTTCCGCCGGCGCGGCGCCCAGGACGGCTCACCGGACGCCGCGTCTTCCCCGCGTACCGGGGCGACGACCCCCCTCACGAACCGTCCGCGGCCGCGCGCCGCCGACGCCGACGGGTTGATCCCCGCGTTGCGGACGCTGACGCGCGAGCGCCTGCCCGAGTACATGATCCCTGCCGCCTTCGTCGTGCTTGACGCCCTGCCGCTGACGCCCAACGGCAAAATAGATCGTGCGGCGCTGCCCGCGCCCGAGCTGGCGCGCGCCGAGGGAGGAGCGGCCCACGAGCCGCCGAAGAACGACCTCGAGAAGGGCATCTTGACGGTGCTTCAGGAGATCATCGGCCTCGGCGCGGTGGGTGCGGAGGACAACTTCTTCGACGTCGGGGCGAACTCGCTCCTGCTCGTGCAGGCGAGCGTGCGGCTGCGCACCGTGCTCGGGCGGCCGGTGCCGCTCGTGAAGCTGTTCCAGTTCCCCACGGCTCGAAAACTCGCTGCCGCGCTCGGCGACGTCGAGTCGGGCGGCGCGGCGGGACAGGGAGAAGCTGGCGCGAAGGAAGGGCAAGACCGCGCGCAGATCCGGCGCGAGGCGATGCAGCGGCGGCGCGATCTGCAGGGGGCTCGCCCGAGGCGCTGACGCGGCAAGTGGCGATGGCGGTATCGGCCGGGGCATGTATGTTAGCGTGTCCGTCACTCGCTCGCTCGCGTGAGGTCCGCCTTGGCTGTCACGTCCGCCCATGAACGCCGCTGGCTCGCGCCGTCGCGTTGGCTCGCCGCGGTCTACCTGAGCGCGTGCGACCATGTCGGTGCCGGTGCGCGCACGGTGGGCCGGCCCCTGGTCCACAACGAGGGACGCATCTCGATCGGTCGCTACGCGCTCCTGCGGTCCTCCGCGTCCCCCGTCCGATTGACCGCGACCGCCTCCGGGTCGATCGCGATCGGCGACGGCGTCCTCCTCGACGTCGGCGCCACGGTCTTTTCCGAGGCCTCCGTGCGCATCGGGGACGGGGTCGAGATCGGGCCCGGCGCCCTCGTGTGCGACCGGGACGACCAGGGGCGGAGCGGCGAGCTCGTGGTCGAGCCGGGCGCGCGCATCGGGGCGGCCGTGCAGGTCCTCGGACCCGTGCGGGTCGGCCGGGGCGCCGTCGTCCTCGCCGGGGCCGTCGTTCGAGCGGACGTCCCGGCGGGTGCCACCGTCGAGCCGCAAGCGCGGCAGGCCGCGGCGCGAGGGCACGAGGCGAACGGGGTGAGCCACGGGGACGCCGTCCACGAGAGCGGGATCCCGTCCGGCGAACACGCGACGAACGGCGTCGCCGCGCGCGTCGCGGCGCGCAAGGTGCGGGCGGTCTTGCTCGCGGACTTCACGGTGAACGAGCTCGCCGAGCACCTGGGCGAAGAGGACTTCGACGGGCTGGTCGTCGAGGCGGAGGTCGGGCCCTTCGATCAGGTGGTCCCAGGGTTCATGGCGCTCGCCGCGGAGGCGGCCAAGCCCGACGTCGCGCTCCTCTGGACGCGGCCCGATCGCGTCTCGCCGGCCTTCGGGAGGCTCTTGCTCGGCGAGAGCACGGACATCGACGGCATCCTGGCCGACGTCGACGCCTTCACCGCGGTGCTCCGGTCCCACGCGTCCGGCGCTCGCTTCGTGCTCGTCCCCGACTGGGTGCTGCCCTCGGCGCGGCGAGGGTACGGCCTGCTCGAGTGGCGCGCCGGGGGCGCGACCAGCGTGCTCGCGAGGATGAACCTGCGCCTCGCCGAGGCCGCGGCGGGCCTCCCGAACGTCTTCGTCCTCGACGCGCAGCGCTGGCTGGCGAGCGCGGGGGACGGGGGGATCGATCCGAAGCTCTGGTACGCGGGAAAGGTCGCGTTCAGCACCGACGTCTTCGCCGAGGCGGCACGGGACGTCCGCGCCGCCGTTCGCGGGCTGACGGGGATGTCCCGCAAGCTCGTCGTCGTGGACCTCGACGACACCCTGTGGGGCGGCATCGTCGGCGACGTCGGCTGGGAGAACCTGCGTCTCGGCGGCCACGATCCGAGCGGGGAGGCGTACGTCCAGTTGCAGCGGCAGATCCTCGCCTTGACGAAGCGCGGGATCGCGCTCGCGGTCGTGAGCAAGAACGAGGAGTCGACGGCCCTCCACGCGATGCGCAGTCACCCCGAGATGGCGATTCGGCCCGAGGCGCTCGCCGCCTACCGGATCAACTGGCGAGACAAGGCGCAGAACATCGTCGAGATCGCGCAGGAGCTGAACCTCGGACTGCAGTCGGTCGTGTTCATCGACGACAACCCCATCGAGCGCGGCCGCGTGCGCGAGGCGCTTCCCGAGGTGTACGTCCCCGAGTGGCCGAGCGATCCGACGCGGTATCCCGACGCACTCGACGGCCTTCGCTGCTTCGACACGGCGCACATCAGCGCCGAGGACGTCGAGCGCAACGCGATGTACGCGACCGAGCGCGAGCGGAGCGCGCTGCGCGGCAAAGTCTCCTCGTTCGACGAATGGTTGGCGACGCTCGACCTCAAGGTCCGCTTCGAGCGCGTCGCCCCGACGAACATCGCGCGCGCCGCCCAGCTCCTCAACAAGACCAACCAAATGAACCTTCGCACTCGGCGACTGAGCGAGGGCGAGCTCCTCTCGTGGGCGAAGGAGGACGGGCACGAGGCCTGGGCGGTGCACGTTTCGGACCGCTTCGGCGCGGCGGGCCTCACCGGGATCCTTGCGGTCGCGCGCGAGGGGGACGACGTCCACCTGGCCGACTACGTGCTCAGCTGCCGCGTCATGGGCCGGCGGGTGGAAGAGACGATGGTGTGGGCGGCCCGGCGGCGGGGCGCGGCGCTCGGCGGGCGGCGTCTCGTGGCGGTGCCGCTGCCGACCGCGAAGAACAAGCCGTGCGTCGACTTCTTCGCCCGCGCGGGTCTCGACCGGGCGGGGGATGGGTACGCCGCGCCGCTCGAGGGGTCCGAGCCGGCGCCGCCGCTCGTCGTGGTCGAGGGGCTCGAGTGATCGGATCGAGGGCGCTCGCTCGGCTCGCGGCCGGCGCCCTCGACGGGCTTCGGGGGCGCGTGGCGCTCGCGGGCGCGACCCGGGTGGGTACCGGCGTGCGGGTCTTCGGGTGGCCGGCCGTCGCGAGCGAGGGCGAGGTCACCTTCGGCAAGAACGTGGTGCTCGTCTCGGCCCCGGCGCCGATCCGGATCGTGGTCGCGCCGGGGGGCGTGCTGTCGATCGCGGACGGCGTAGTCCTCGAGAGCGGTGTCACGCTGCGCGTTCGGGGCAGCGTCCGCATCGGTGCGGAAGCGCGGCTCGGTCCCGGGTGCGTCGTCGACGACGACGGGCCGGATCTCCTCCCCATCGAGGTCGGCGATCGCGCGTGGGTGGAGGAGCGCGCGGTCCTACTGGGGGGGGCGCGGGTGGCGCCAGGTTCCGTCATCGAGCGCGGCGCTGTGCTCGGCTCGACCACGGTCGCCGGAGCCGCCGCGTCCACGGGACAGGCCCAGGCCGTGAAGACCGAGTCGCTCCGCGCGATCGAGGCGCAGGTGCGCGCGGTGATCGCGCGCGTCGTGCCGAGCGTGGCGACCGCCGACGCCGAGGTGGACCTGAGAACCTTCAAGGGGTGGGACTCGCTCGCCGCGCTGCGCGCGGTCGTCGCGCTCGAGAAGGAGTTCAAGCGGTCGTTGCCGTACGATCTGTTCACGCAACACCCGCGGATCGCGTCGGTCACCCCGCACGTCGCGAGCTTCGGCGTGGCGTCGCAAGAGGCGCTATGACGAGCCCCCTCGCGCGTCCGCCCGTGGGGGCGCGCGCGCCCGTCGTGCGGCTCGAGGGCGTCCACAAGGCGCCGGACCGGTCGAGCGTCGTTGCGCGGTTCGTCGACGAGGCCCGCGATGCCCTCGGGCGGGTCGATGCGCGCCGGATCGCCTGGGACATGACGCGCTGGCTGCCGGAGTTCACGTTGTCGCGAACGCGGGCTCACCTCTTGCGCCTCACCGGTTGCGACGTGAGGCAGGGGGTGGGCGTGCTCGGGCCGGTGCGATTGAGCGGTCCTCATGGCTCCGCGCGAAACCTCCGGATCGGGAGCGGCTGCGTCATAGCACCCGACGTGACGTTCAGTCTGGATTCGACGATTACGCTCGGAGAAAACGTGTCGATCGGCCCGAGGGCCATGCTCTACACGGCGACGCACCTCATCGGTCCGTCGTCGCGGCGGATGCAGTTCAACACCGACGCCCGTCCGATCGTCGTCGAGGACGGCGCCTGGGTCGGACTCGGGGCGATCTTGCTCGCGGGCGTACGGATCGGTCGAGGGGCCATCGTCGGGGCCGGCGCCGTCGTGAGCAAGGACGTCCCGGAGAACGTGCTCGTCGCGGGAAATCCCGCGCAGATCCTCGAGACCCTCCCGGGAGATTAGGTGCGATCACGCGCGGATTTGCGCTGTCAGCCATTTTGGTGGCAGGCGCACTGTCTTGCGCCGCCTTCGAAGGCCGGTATACATCTAGTCGGTTCGCCGCGCGCCGCGCGGCCACGGTCGTGGGTACTTCGATGACGCAAGCCGCCGGTCCGCCCGTCCCCGCGCCTGCAGCGCGGCCCTCGCCGCAGGAGATCGAAGGCTACAAACGAGCCTTTGCCGAGGACGGATATCTCGTCCTGCGCAACGTCGTCTCCAAGGACGGTCTGTCGCAGCTGCGCACGCGGATTCTCGACGAGTTCGAGCGTGCGAGGGGAACGCTGTTTCAGGGGGGCGGGGGCCTGATGGCCGGCCACCTCAATAGTTTCCCCGGCGAGGGAGCGCGCTTCATCTACGAGACGCTCATCGATCGCGGGATCATGGACGTCGTCAAGGCGGTTTTCCCCAAGGTCGTTCGCGGGCCCAACGTGGGGTGCAATCTCAACCTGCCCGGCAGCGTCGTGCAGCACTACCACGCGGACAGCAACTACTTCACGGAAGACTTCGTGATCGTCAACGTCGCGGTCGTGGACACCGATCTCGTGAACGGTGCGATCGACGTGCTGCCGGGGACCCAGAAGAAGTTCTACCCGTTCTGGCGGTTCGCGCTGGAGCGCGCGTCGCGCCGCACGACGCGCCTTCCGATGCAGCAAGGCGACATCCTGATTCGCACCTCCAATCTGTGGCATCGCGGGATGCCGAACCGCACGAACGTCCCGCGGCCGATGGTCGCCCTGACGTGGGAGGCCGGCGGCAGTCAGCTCGAGGATCCGTTCAAGAGGGACGCGGGCAAGATCACGTTTCACGCCAACTGGTACCGGCCCAACTTCGTGGGCCGGCTGCGCGAGCGGACGTACATCGCCGCGCCGTTCACGTATGACGCCTATCGGTTCGTGCGGTCGCTCGCGGGAAACAAAGGGTATTCGCGCTAGCGCTCCCCTCACGCGTCGACGACGGGGAAGCCCATCCCGATCGCCGCGGTGACGAGGCGGTCGTATTCGACGTCGGCGGTGCTGTCGCGCCAGGCGCCGCGGCGGCGCACGTCGGCGAACGTCTCGCGCGCTCCATGTTCGAGCGTCGTCGTGGGGTCGAAGGCCGGGACGTGGCTCCGCGCCTTCGCCGACGAGTAGGCGCCGTGGAACTGAGTGATCTCGCCGAGGAACGGGAAGCGCCCGGGCGCAGCCCCCAGCAGCCACGCGGCCGGCACGAACACCAGCCGGGCTCGCGCGTCGAGCGCCGCCGCCGCGCGACGGTAGTACTCGCGCCAGGTGAACGTCTCGTCGCGCGTCGCGTTGTACGCCTCGCCGTAGGTCCTGGGCTCTAGCGCGGCGTGCGCGAAGAGCTTGCCGCAGTCGTCGCGGTGGGTCGACTGCCAGAGGCCGAGGCCGTCGCCGGCGCACAAGATCGGCAGCCCGCGCGCCACGCGATCCCACACTGGGCCGTCGAACTCGAGCTGATCGACGAGGGAGGCCCCCGGTCCGTACGTGTGGCTCGGCCGGACGATCGTCAGGTGGAAACGCCGCTGATCGGCGGCGCGCCGGAACACCTCCTCGCACGCGAGCTTGTCCCGCGCGTAGGAAGTCGTCGGCTCCTGGGGGACCCGCTCGTCGATCAGGACGTTCGCGGGCACCTTCACCCCGTAGGTGCACACCGTCGAGCAGAACTCGAGCTGATCGCAGCGTCCGCCGAAGACGCGCGCGGTGACCTCGGCCTCGGCGGGCGTGAAGCAGATCATGTCGATGACGACGTCGTAGCGAGAGCGCTCGAAGGTGCGCGCGAAGGTGGTCGCGTCGGACCGGTCGCCCTCGACGTGCTCGACGCCCGGGGCCATCGTCGCCCCGCGCCGCGCGCGGCTGTACACCGTGACCGACGCGCCGCGGGCGAGCAGGTGCTTGACGATCCCGGTGCCGATGAGTCCCGTGCCGCCGACGAGCAGGGCCTTCATGCCGACCTCTCGACGTGTACCATGCCCCGCGCGGGAACGCCGTCGATGTCATCACCTGAAATCGATGTCCTCGTCGTCGGCGGCGGCGTGGTAGGTCTCGCCGTCGCGCGCCAGCTCGCCCTCGCTGGGCGCGACGTGGTCCTGCTCGAGGCCGAAGGGGCGCTCGGCACGCACGCGAGCTCGCGCAACTCCGAGGTCATCCACGCGGGGATCTACTACCCGTCGGGCTCGCTCAAGGCGCGCCTCTGCGTTCGGGGCCGTGAGACGCTGTACCGCTACTGCGAGGAGCAGGGTGTGCCGCACCGCCGCCTCGGGAAGTTGATCGTCGCCGTGACCGACGACGAGATCCCGGCGCTCGATCGCTGCGCCGCGAGCGCTCGAGCCAACGGGGTGACGGACCTCGTCGTGCTCGACGCGCGCGAGGCCGCAGCGCTCGAGCCTCGCGTCTCCTGCGTTCGCGCGCTTCTTTCTCCGTCGACCGGAATCGTCGAC
>DATGJA010000557.1:0-4139 GCA_035295445.1 Polyangiaceae bacterium
CGTCGCGCGATCCCATCGCTCGCTCACCCCGCGCACGCGTCATGCGCACCTCGTGCACCCAGCGGCGCAATCGATCGGGCGCGACCTCGTGCGGGTTGTTCGGCGGGCCGGCGCCTTCGAGCAAGACGAGGCGTCCGACCCGCTCGGGGAACGCCCCGGAGAAGAGGGTGGCGATGGTCCCGCCCATCGAATGGCCGACGACGAAGAGCGGCGCGTCGGCCGGCACGAGCGCATCGACGATGTCGGCGACGTCGAAAACGTAGTCGGGGAAGTGGTAGTAGGCGCCCTCGGGAACGCGCGGCCCGTCGCCGAAGCCACGTAAATCGGGCGCCAGCACGCGCATCCCTGTCGCGCCGAGCGAGGGCGCCACCAGGTTCCAGGTGGCCGCAGCGTCCATGTACCCGTGGAGCAGCAGCACCGTCGGCGGGATGACGTCGACCGGCGCGCCGCTCCATTCGAGCACGTGATGCGGCAGACCGTTCGCGGTGATTTCGAGCGCCGTAGGGGACTGCGTCATTCCGTCAAAAGCCGTACAGAAGCCCGACTTCGGGCCCGTACGTCGGTAGCACGCCGTTACCACCGACGGCCAGGTTCAATCGAGCCGCCGCCGTGAAGGCGGCGCGAAGCGAGAACTGATAGCGCGCGCCGGCGCCCACGGCCAGAAAGAACGGCCCGTTGGTCAGCCACGCGTCGACCGGCTCCGAGGCGCCGTTGAAGAGGACGAACGTCGTCGTGTGGCCGTCGAACTCGGACGCGCCGAGGCCCCCGAACACCATCGGCGCAAAGCCGGGGCGCGCGAGGGGCTTGTCCCCGAAAAGATACGTCGCGCGCGCTTCGACGTGGAACTTGGCGCCGAAAGCGCGGCCGTCGTTCGCTGCGGCCTGGCCGGGATACGAGTTGATGACGTACCCGAAGCGCCCGCCGAGCAGGAGCGATGGGCTCAGCGCGTAGTCGAACGTGAGCATGACGCGCACGTTGCCAAGCAGCAGGCCCCCCGACGAAGTCCCCGCCTGGCCGCGCGTCAAGGGCGAGGCCGCGGGCTGCCCTGGGACCGTCGACCGCGGCGGGAAGTCCGTCCCGTCGGGGGCGGTGCAGTACATGTTGGACGCGTTGGCGGGCTGCCCGTTGGGCTGCGTCAAGCACACGTCGCTTACCTGGGGCAACGAGACGAAGTCGATCGTTCCCGACACGCCGAGCCAGATCTTCGCGTACGCGAGGCGACCCGACGTGGACGGCTTGCTCTCCGAGCTCCCCTCGCTGCTCTCCTCCTTCGAGGTCCCCTCGTCGCTCTTCGACGCGCTGCTCTCGGTCGAACCCTCGTCCTCCGCCTGCTTGTGGTGATGACGGGCGGCGCCGCCGCAGCCGGGCGAGCCCGGGGGACAGTCGGTGTCCCCCGCGCATGCCGCGGGCGCCGGCTTGCCCGGCAAGTGGGGTGCCTCCGCCGTGATCTCCGACCGGATGGGCACCGTATACGGATGCTTCGGATCGCCCGAGCTTGCGACCGGCTCGCCCCCCTGGTCGAACCCCTGGATCCAGTACTGGATCGTGCCCGTCGTCACGTGCGCGCACGGGATGAGCCCCGCCCAACCGCGCCCGAGCTTGTTCAGCTCCAGCCGGGTCCAGTCGTCCATCTGCGCGCCCTTGTACTTCACGACGACGCGGACGACGTTCATGTCCTCGGGGACCTGCACGTAGATCGGCAGCGGCGTGTTGGCCTGCTGCTCGGGTGCCGGGTGGTGGGTGAAGTCCCCCGCCGGCTGGGCCCCGCCCGACGAGCCGCCGCCCGCTCCACCGCCGCCGCTCCCTCCCCCGCCGCTTCCGACGCTGCCCTTCGCCGCCTCGAACGCCGAGCGTACGTCGGACGTGTCGTAGTCTGGGTCGAGTTCGAGCCCAGGCTGGAGCGCGATGGCGTCAGTGAAAGACTTGGACGCTCCGGCCTGGTCCCCCTTTTTGACCTGCATCGTCCCGAGGTCCCGCAGGACCGCGGCGCGCGTGGCCGACGAGCATTTCGACACGCCGCACGCGCGCGCGGCCCGGTCGAGCACGCTCGCAGCCGCGGCGTAGTTCGAGCGAAGGTACTGCTGGTTGGCCTTCTTCATCGCCGCCTTGGCGGCCGCCTCCGTCCGCGCGTCGACGGCCGCCGCGGGGCGGATCGAGAGCAGCGTGACGGAGATCGCGGCGGCGACGGCCGCCGCCGACTTGAAGCGAGCCAGGGTCATTCGGTCGAGGCGTCGGGGATGGGGAAGGTAGGGATCTGAATCGCCATCGAGCAAGCCATTTGATCCGTCGGGCCCGTCAGCCAGGACTTGAGGCACTGGTACTGGCTGTCCCCCTGTTTCATGAGCTGCCCTCCCTTGTGCGCCTCGGTCCCGAGCGCCTTTCGGATGAAGGTGAGGTCCTCGACGGGGGCGCTGGGATCGCCGTGGTGGGTGACGACGTTCGTCATCACCGCCGGCTCGAGGCCGACGAGCGAGCGGAAGGTCGAGTCGTATTCGTCCGGCGTCGTCGGACCTTGCCCCCCGATCAAGCCACAGCCAGGCGCGGCGTCGCCGAGCCGCATCCCTTCGCACCCCCAGATGCGCAGGTTTCGCCCGTTCTGCCCGTGGCAGTCGAGGCTCCCGCAGCGGTGCTCGAGGAAGTCGGCCGGGTTGCCCATCGTGACGACGCCCGCCACCGGATCGAACTGCGTCTCGTCGGGCGTGATGATCCCGATGCGCTGGTCCGCCGCGATGGACGAGCACGCCACGGCGCCGAGAATGACACCTCCGACCGCGACGGCAAGAAGAGAGCGATTCACGGGGAGCTCACAGTGTTCAGGTAAATGGGACCGGGGGAGGTCGGCCCGCCGGTCGGCTGATGGCACCCGCAGCATGAGCCTTCGCGCGAGATATGCGTGGACATGGGGGGAGCCTGATTGCTGCCGAGCAAGACCCCGTTGACCTGCAGAGGGTACTGCGGGGTCCAGTCCTGCAAGGGTACGTAGAAATTTCCCGCCGGGTTCGTCGTGAGGGTCACGACCGCGCCGCTGATGTCCTCGAGGATCACTTGCACGCCAGGCGCCGGATCCGGCTGCCCCTGCGTCCTCGTGACCGTCCCGCCGATGGAGAACTGACTCGATGCGGGGCCCGATCCTCCGTGACAGACGAGGCACGGTTGACCGGGCCGATGGAGCGGTCCCGGCGGAACGCCGGGTTGTTCGCCGCCGAGCGCCTGCACCTGGTCCTCGTGGACGACGTCGACGCACGCGACGAGAGAGGCCAGGCCGCCCGCGAGGACCACGATCACCGCGGTGCTGATCGAACGCCGCATCAGAACTCTCCCTCGAAGAGCAGCGCCCCGAGGACGGCGCTCCGATCGGTCAGGTAGAGGTCGTCGAGATAGGACGTGTACATGGCGTCGCCCGTGAGCTGAAGTGCCCACTGGCCGGGGTCTTTGTCGCTCCCGAGGTACATGCGCAAGCCGAGCCCGCCCTCGGTCGTCCAGAGGGGGCCGAGCTCGCGGTCGCCTGTTCGATAGAGCGGCAGATCCCAGCCGTTGGTCGAGTGCGACACGTAGGCGAGCTGCCAGAAAGACACGGACGACTGCACGTGAAAGCGGACGTGCGGCCAGACGGCGAAGTGCTTGCCGAGGTCGAAGATCCAGCGGCCGTCGGACGACGAGGCCATGAGACCCCAGTCGTCGTCGTAGAGGCGCTCCTCGACCCGCAGCGTGGACCCGTCGAAGCGATGCGCGTAGCGGCCGGTCAACGCCAGGCGGCGTCGCGAGAGCGGCAGCTGCTCGAGCGGGCGCTCGGGCAGTCGGAACGCGTTGACCAGATCGATCGCTGCGCCCTTGGGGATGAGGGGCCCGATCTGCGGCGAGAACATCGGGATGTAGCGGTAGACCTTCGACTGATCGCCGTTCTCGATGACGAGATCCCCCACGATCGACCCGAGCGACTCGCGGTCGATGACGAAGTCCACCCCCCCGTTGAATGTGCCGCGCTGCAGGTCGCGAGAGAACACGCTGAACGAGGTGCACGCGCCACCCGCCCCGCACCGGCCGGCGGTGTCGTGTCCGAAGCCGTAGCCGAAAAATACGGACCAGTTCTTCTCGGCGAAATCCTTGATGACGGTCGCGAACACGCCGTACGAGAGGTA
>DATGJA010000558.1:0-5906 GCA_035295445.1 Polyangiaceae bacterium
TGCGCGCTCCAGACCTGCTTCGAGCTCTCGGCGTCTCGCCCGAACGCGGCGACACCTGACCGACAATAGACAGGCGCGTGGACGCCGTAGAGCGGGCGTGGTTCAGCGAAGAGGATGCCGTGCGTGTCGACGAAGAAGTACCGGATCCCCTCCTCGCGCAGGAGCTCGTCCACCGACGGCACGTAGCCGCACTCGCCGAGCCACATGCCCTGCGATCGCCGCCCGAAGAGCCGCTCGTACACCGTGGCGGCGGTATGGACCTGCGCACGGAACGCGGCCCAGTTCCGGTCGAGCAACGGAAAGAACGGATGCGTCGCGGTGCAGCAGATGATCTCGAGACGTCCGGCGTCCTGCAGCGCGCGAAAGCCACGGACGAGGTCGCCGTCATATCGACGCCAGCAGTCGCGGATCTCGTGGAACCGGTGCTGGTACATCTTGGCAAGCTCGTGGAAGGCCCGGTCCTCCCTCCACGTCCGGTCCACCTCTTTCTCGGCGAGCTCGATGAGGCGGTCGATCTTCGCGGCGTAGCGCTCCTTCAAGAGATCGTCGGTCATCATCGACAGGAGCGACGGGCTGAAGGACACCGTGATCCGGAAGTCGACGTCGTCGCGGGCGAGGCGCTCGAAGGCGAGGAGCAGCGGCGCGTACGTCTCGGTGATCGCCTCGAAGAACCACTCCTCTTCCATGAACGAGGGGGCCTCGGGGTGACGCACGAAGGGCAGGTGCGCGTGCAGGACGAGCGCGAGATACCCGTGGGGCATGTCAGCGACCCTCCCCCCCGGGCCGCGCGGCCCAGCGCTCGCCCTCGGCGCGCGTGCCGTCCACGCCGCGCGACGCCCCCCCGAGCGAGCCCGGAGCGCCCCCCCAGGCGCTCGCGGCGACCCACTCGCTCGCCCCGATCCACGCGGCAGAGCGCAGGCGCTCGCTCGCCCCGAGCCGTTCGCTGGCGCCGAGGCGCTCGCTCGCCCCGGCCGCCCAGAAAGCGCTCGCCGCGCCAGCCTGGGACGCCGAGAGAAAGAGCGTCTCGGACGCTCCCCGCAGGCGCCACTCGCTGGCGCCCAGCCACATCCGCTCCGAGCCGCCGAGGTGAAGGCTCTCGCTCGCCCCACGCTCGAGCAGCGATCGTTGCTCCGAGGCACCGACGAGGACCTCGCCCCGCTCGAACGCGTGCAGCCGCCGGTGCTCGGCGGCGAAGCCCCATCGCTCGACGACCGGCGTGGTGGCGCTCACCCACCGGATGGACCACGTCCCCAGTACGCGCCGCTCGACCTGTCCGGCGCCCGTCTGGATCGTGACCCGCCACGGACCGATCACGGTGAAGTCCACCCCGGGCGCGTGGAGGTGGACCGGAGCCTGGTCGAGCAGCTCCACGACGACGCGGCCGGGGTCTCCGATGTCCACCGGGAACGGGCCTGCGTGCCACTCCCAGGAGACGCGCCCCATCCCGCCCTCGACGCGCTGAAATCGGAGGCCGCCGCGCCACTCCGAGCGCCACTCCTCGAGGTGCCACCAGCGCTCGATCTCGGCCGCACGCTCGACGTGCCGTCGCACCGTCGATCCGCTCGTCCCGACGCGCGGCGGCTGGGCGGGAGCAGCCTCGCCCGGCAGCGACGGCGCGTACGCGGCCCGCCAGACGTCGACGTATCCCGCTCCCGCGCGGCCGGGGAGCGTCGGCTCGGGCCCCGAGTAGCGCGACCGGCACGGCGCCGCGGCGGGCGGGGCGCTGTCCGAGGTCACGGTGAGCCACTCGAGCCTCGTGTTGGGCGAGGGGTCGTTGCGCGGAAAGTCGGCCCGACCGGACCGCGCGATGGGCTGGAAGTATCCCTCGGAGCTCTTGATGCCGATCTCGACGTGCATCGAGGATGTAGGCCGCCGCACCATCAAGAAGTATTCGCGATCGGCGCGATCGATCCCGACGTCGAAATAGTCGTTCGCGTTCGTGCCGTCGAAGGCGCGGGCGGTCGTGTCGTAAACGCGCAGGTTGCACCACCCGTGCTCGCCGGGGGGGCCGAGGCGTTTCCGGGCGGCGGCGATCCCCTCGTCGGTAATCTCCCAGTAGAGGTACGCCGAGTCGGGATCCCGCACGATGGCTGTGATGCGATCCTCACCGTAACTCCAAGGGATCTGGCCAGCATCGATCGGCACGGGGGGGCCGCCGAGGTCGAACTTGGACCGCTCGATCCGCATGTCGTCGCTCGGCCCGTCAGCGACCTCGGCCCGCGGAGTCGGATCCATGTCTTTATCGGGCATCGGTCGAACTCTCCCCCGGTTTGCCGGCGAGACCGTGTCGAGCATGTTTCGTACCGCGACCGCTGCCCGATTGAACGAATCCCCGACCGGCGGGTAAGAGGAAAAAAGGGCGCGCGCCGCGGCTGAGCCTCGCCAGTGTGCGGGACGGGAGAGGGCCTCGGCGCGCGCCCAGCCCTTGCGTAGCATAGTCGGCCGGTCCCCACGCCCCCCTCGCGTCGCGATAGCGTGCCCCGGCCTGAATGCCCCTCTTCCAGAAGCCGCCCAGCACTTCCCTGGACGCCGAGCACGACCGTCCCCTCGCCATCCCCCCGGAGGAGGTGGGCGCAATGGACGAGGCCGAGTGGCGCGAGCGCGCCTTCCGCGGCGAATCGACGCAGTTGACGTGGCGCGCCGTCGGGATGGGGACGGTGCTGGGATTCCTCCTCGCTTTCACGAACGTGTACGTGGGGCTCAAGACCGGTTGGGGCCTCGGCGTCGCGCTGACGGCGTGCATCGCGTCGTTCACGATCTGGAGCGCGCTAGTTCGCGCCGGCGTGGCGAAGACGCCGATGACGATCCTGGAGAACAACTGCATGCAGTCGACGGCGTCGGCCGCCGGATACACGACGGCGACGATGGTCGTGACCGCCGTGCCGGCGATGCTCCTCCTGTCGGTCACCGACGCGAACCCGCGCGGGACCCAGATGGGATGGTACCTGGTCGCCGCCTGGGTCCTGGCGGTCGCCGCGCTGGGGGTGCTCCTCGCCATTCCCATGAAGAGGAGCATGATCAACCGAGAACGGCTCAAGTTCCCGTCCGGGACCGCCGCCGCCGTGCTCCTGCAGAGCCTTTACAGCGAGGGCGCCGAGGCCCTGGCGAAGGGACGCGCTCTGCTCGTCTCGGGGCTCGTCGGACTCGCCGTCCCGGTCCTCAAGGACCTCGAGATCGTGCGGCACACCGTCGCCGGGGGCCGCACCGTGCGCACGACGCTGTTGCCGGGACACTCGAAGATCTTCGATTGGCTCCCTCGCCTGCCCGCCATGCGCTTCGAAGCCTCGGCCCACGCGGTGGTGCGCGATCCGTATCCCCTCTCGACGTACAACGTCGTGCTCGACCACAGTCTCGTGCTCGTCGCCGCAGGGGCGATCGTCGGTCTTCGAACGACGCTGTGGATGGCGGCCGGCGGAGTCCTGCAGGTCTTCGCGATCGCCCCCGCGGCCCTCGGCGCGGAGTGGACGGACCTTGCGGGCCACGCGGTTCGCGCGGCGTCGCGGCCAGGCGCGGCGTGGAAGGAGATCGGCCTCTGGTATGGCGCGCCTCTCATGGTGGCGCACGGGTTGGTCACGTTCGCGCTCCAATTTCGGACCGTGGGGCGCGCGTTGACGGGCCTCTTGACCCGGGCACAGACGGCTCTCGACCCGTCGGGCGACCACGAGGTCCCCTTCCGGTGGTTCGTGGTGGGGACGGCCGTCGCGGGAACCGCCATCGTGACCCTCGCGCGCGCCGCGTTCGATGTCCCGCTCTACTACGGCGCCCTCGCGGTGTTGATGACGTTCTTCCTGGCCCTCGTCGCTTGCCGCGCCACGGGCGAGACGGACATCACCCCCGTCGGCGCGATGGGCAAGATCACGCAGCTGACGTACGGCGTCCTCTTGCCGCAAAACTACGTCGCCAACCTCATGACGGCCTCGGTGACGGCGTGCGCCTCGGCGGAGGCGGCGGACCTGCTCACTGACCTCAAGTCGGGATACCTTCTCGGTGCCCACCCTCGCCGGCAGTTCGTGGCGCAGTTCCTCGGTATCTTTACGGGTACGGCGGCGGCGGTGCTGGGATACTTCCTGCTCGTCCCGGACGCGACGGCGCTCACCGGCACGGCCGACCGGCCGCCCCAGTTCGCCGCGCCCGCGGCGCAGCAGTGGAAGGCAGTGGCGGAGCTCTTTCGGGGCGGCATCGGCAACCTGCACCCGATGGCGCGAGAAGCCATCGTCATCGGCCTCGTCGGTGGGGCTCTCCTGGCCGTCGCCGAGTGGGCCTTGCCGAAGGAGCGGGCGTGGATCCCTTCCGCGCCGGGCATCGGCCTGGGCTTGATGCTCCCCTTCTTCACGTCGCTGTCATTCGTCCTAGGCGCCGCAGGGGCGAAGGCGTTCGCTGCCGCCCGTCGCCGCCAGGCGGAGCGCTTCGTCGTGCCGATCGCGTCGGGGCTCATCGCGGGCGAGAGCATCGCGGGCGTCCTGGTCGCGGCGCTCAACACCTTCGTGTTGAAATAGCGTGAGGCATGGCGTCGTCCGCGACCAAAGACATCGCCCGCCACCGCGTGCGCGCGCAGCTCCTAGCGAGGACGACGACCTTGGCGCGCCCCGCGGAAGTCGTAGGACACCTCGGAGCGGTTCAGGCGCAGGATTACGCGGGCGCGCTCTGGGCGATCGGCGTTCGTCTCGCCGGCGCGCGCGCGACGGACGTGGAGCGCGCCATCGAGGAGCGTACCCTCGTTCGAACGTGGCCCATGCGCGGGACGCTTCACTTCGTCGCATCAGCCGATGCGCGATGGATGGTGGATCTCCTCGCGCCACGCGCGGCGGCCGGCGCTGCGAGCCGACTGCGATCCATGGGCATCGACGAGCGTGTCGTTTCGCGCGCGCGGCGGACGCTCGAGAAGCAACTCGAAGGTGGCCGCCGTCTGACGCGTCCGGCGGCGTACCGCGCGCTCGAGCAGACGGGGATCTCGACGCGGGGTGAACGCGGGCTGCACGTTCTCTGGCGGCTCGCGCACGACGGCGTCCTGTGCCTCGGTCCGCGCGAGGGCAAGCAACCGACCCTCGTGCTGCTCGAAGAGTGGCTGCCGGGGGCGAAGAGGCTCCCCCGCGACGAAGCGCTCGCCGAGCTCGCGCGCCGCTATTTCACAAGCCACGGGCCGGCGACCGATCGGGATTTCGCCTGGTGGTCCGGGTTGACGCTCGCCGACGCACGCCCGGCCATCGACTCGGCCGGCAAGGCACTCAAGCAGGAGACCCTCGCGGGCCAGCCCCACTGGTTCGCGACGTCATTCGGGGGCCGGGTCTCGACGCGGTCGACCGGTCTGGCCCACGCGCTTCCGCCTTACGACGAGCTGCTCGTGGGATATGCGGATCGCACAGCGGCGCTGCAAGCGCCTGGCGCCGTCCGGCTGACGCCCTTCGACGTGCTGGGGCCAGTCGTCGTCGTCGACGGGCAAGTGGTCGCGACCTGGAGACGTCCTGTTCGTGGAAGACGTGCCGCTTGCTCGATCTCGTGGCTGACATCCCCAAGCAAGGCGCGCACGACGAGGGTCGGGCGCGCTCTTGGGCTCTACGCTCGATTCTTCGGGTTCGAAACGGAGGGACCGAGATGATGCGGACAGAGCGCTCGTCGCAACGAGGCCCCTGGCCCTCCGGGAAGCACGGAGGGCAGGCGTGCGCGTTCGAGTCGCGTCCCGGTGCGCTCGTGCAGTTGCGTACATGCCTCTCCCACCGGGCGGACCAGGCCGGACCAGGCGCGTGGCGATCAGTGAAAAGCACCCAGCAGAACGAGCTTCTTATAACGCGGCACCCCAGAGACTTCGGCTGCCAGGTAGCCCGCACCCGCCGCGACCCCTGCACTTTCCCCTTCGTTTTTCCCCGGGTATCCCGCACCCACGCCGTACGGGCCGTGGATCTTTTGTT
>DATGJA010000559.1:0-14488 GCA_035295445.1 Polyangiaceae bacterium
GTTGTTGCCGGTGGCTGAGGACACCGCGTAGAGCACCTCGCTGAAGCCGTGTGGCCCGGGGTTGAAGACGCCCTTCTTCCCGGACTCGGTCGCGACCGCGATCGCCGTGAAGATGAGGATGGTCGCGGCCGGGACGAGCACCGCGAGCGACGCCATCTGCATCTCCTTCGCCTCGATCTTTTTGCCGAGGTACTCGGGCGTCCTGCCCACCATGAGCCCCGCGACGAAGACCGCGATGACGGCGAACATCAGGATGCCGTACATCCCCGCGCCCACGCCGCCGAAGATGATCTCGCCGAGCTGGATGAGCCACAGGGGCACGAGGCCCCCGAGGGGCGTGAACGAGTCGTGCATCCCGTTGACCGCGCCGCACGACACACCGGTCGTGGCCGTCGCGAAGAGACCGGTGCCCGAGATCCCGAAGCGTACCTCTTTGCCTTCCATGTTGCCGCCGGACTGCAGGGCGCTGGCCACCTGGTCGACGTGAAGCGATGCGAGCGCCGGGTTGCCGGCTTGCTCCTGCGCGACGCAGAGCCACAGCAGCGGCAGGAACACGGCGAACATCGCGGCGAGGATGGCCCACCCCTGCCGGGTGTCCTTGACCATCTTGCCGAACGTGTACGTGAGTGCGGCCGGGATGATGAGGAGGCCGTAGATGTTGAAGAAGTTGGCGAGCGGGGTCGGGCCTTCGAACGGGTGCGCCGAGTTCGCGTTGAAGAAGCCGCCCCCGTTGGTGCCCAGCATCTTGATCGCGATCTGCGAGGCCGCGGGCCCGAGCGCCAGGACCTGAGTGGTCACGGCATTCCCGTTGGCGTCGTGCGTCGGCTGGAGCAGGTGCACCGACGCGTAGCCGCGGAAGGTCTGCACCATCCCCTGGGACACGAAGACCATGGACCACAGGAGCGCGAGGGGCAAGAGGATGTACAGGGTGCTCCTCGTCAGGTCGACCCAGAAGTTGCCGATGGTCGACGTCGTCTTGCGCGCGATGCCGCGCACGAGAGCCACGAGGACCGCCATGCCCGACGCCGCGCAGACGAAGTTCTGCACCGCGAGCGCGAGCATTTGCGTCAGGTAACTCATCGTCGTCTCACCGCCGTACGCCTGCCAGTTGGTGTTCGTGGCGAAGCTCACCGCGGTGTTCCACGACAGGTCCGGCGTCGGCGCGCCGAAGCCCTGAGGGTTGAGCGGCAAGATCCCCTGCAGACGCACGAGCGCGTAGACGGTCAGGATGCCGACCCCGTTGAAGAGGAGCATCGCGACCGCGTACGTCGTCCACCGCATCTCGCGCTGTTCGGGGTCCCGGGGCAGCCCGCAGAGCCGGTAGACCAAGCGCTCGAGCCAGCCGAGGGGCCTGTCGAGCAGCAGCCGCTCCCCCTCGTAGACGCGCGCCATGTATGCGCCGAGCGGTTTCACCGACGCCATGACGACGGCCAGAAGGACCGCGATCTGCGCGTAGCCTTGCCAGCTCACGACAGCGCCCCCGGCTTCAGCAGCGCCACGAACAGGTAGACGAGCAGGCCGAACGAGACGACCCCTCCGATGACGTAGAGAACGGACATGGGAAACTCCGCGCGTGCTGGCGACCGCCGTGCTCGCTTCTTAGACCCGATCGCAGAGCCGGATGAGCCCGAAGCTCAGGCCCACGAGCAACACGGTGAGGCCGATGTAGACGATATCCATGATTCCCTCGCGACTGATTGGTTGTAATCCCACTTCGCTAAAGGAGATCTAAAGACGAGCGTGTTCAAAGATGTCACCGCTCGTGCGGGCCGTTCGAC
Organism: Polyangiaceae bacterium; assembly: GCA_035295445.1. Classification (GTDB taxonomy): domain Bacteria; phylum Myxococcota_A; class Polyangia; order Polyangiales; family Polyangiaceae; genus Palsa-1150. The sequence continues at coordinate 1,779 of DATGJA010000559.1, forward strand.
CTGCACGATCGCGCCCGTCATCGCCGCGGAGCCCCAGTCTATTCGCCCTTGAGCCGATACCCGACGCCGGGCTCGGTCACAAGGAAGCGCGGCTTGGCCGGGTCGTGCTCGAGCTTTCCGCGCAGGTGTCCCATGTACACGTGCAGGTACTGCTTGTGCGTGAGCGATCGCGGCCCCCAGACTTCCTTGAGCAGCTGCTGGTACGTGAGCACGTGCCCGGCTCGACGCGCGAGCGCGGTGAGCAGCTTGTACTCGATGGGCGTGAGGCGCACCTCTTCACCCCCGAGGGTCACGACGCGAGCCGCGCGGTCGATGCGCAGGTCGCCGACCTCGAAAACCGCGTCTTGTTTGTCGCCGCGCTCCGAGGCGTGGCGCGCGGCCACGCGGATGCGGGCGAGCAGCTCGGGGAGGCTGAACGGCTTGGTGAGGTAGTCGTCGGCGCCCGCGTCGAGCGCGGCGACCTTGTCCTGATCCTGGCCCCGCGCCGACAGGATGATGATGGGCGTCGCCGTCCACTCGCGCAGGCGTCGAGTGACCTCGACGCCGTCGAGGTCGGGGAGCCCCAAGTCGAGCAGGATGACGTCGGAACGCTGCGCCGACGCGGTGGCCAGCCCGCGCTCGCCCGTATCGGCCTCGAGCAGCTTGTATTCGACCGGCGGCAAGGAGCTTCGAAGGAACCGCCGTACTTGCGGCTCGTCGTCGATCAAGAGAAGCATGAGCGCGCTCATGGCGCCTCTTCGGGCGCGGGGGGCGGGGGCGTCCCCGTGATGGGCAGCTCGACGCGGAACACGGAGCCGCCTTCGTCGCGTGCGTCGACCCAGATTCGGCCCCCGTGCGCCTCGGCGATCGCGCTGCAGATCGCGAGGCCCAGGCCCGCTCCTCCCCCCTGGCCCTCGCGCGGGAGGCGGTAGAACTTCTCGAAGATCTTCTTCGCCGCGTCCGGAGGGACGCCGGGGCCGCGGTCGGCCACCTCGAGGATCATGGCGCCCGGCTCGTGGCGCGCCGAGACGTCGATCGGACTCCCCGCGGGCGTGTACTTGATCGCGTTCTCGAGCAGATTGATGAGCAGCTGCTCGACGAGCACGCCGTCGATGGGGACCAGGGGCAAGTCCGCCGGGACGTTCGTCGTGACCGTGCGGCCGTCGAGCGCGTCCTCCAGCCGGCCGAGCGCCGCGCCGATGACGCCCTCGATCGGCTGCCACTCCTTCGTGATGTGCACGGCGCCCGCGGAGAGCCGCGTCATGTCGAGCAGGTTGCGCACGAGCCGGTTGAGGCGCTGGGCCTCTTCCTCGATGGTCCGCGCGAGCTCACGGCGGGCCGCGGGATCGAGGACCGCGTCCGACTCGACGAGCGCGCTCGCGGACCCCGTGATGACCGAGAGCGGCGTGCGAAGGTCGTGCGAGACCGAGCTCAGAAGGGAGCTCCGCAGCCGCTCGGCCTCCACCTCGACGTGCGCCTGCTGGGCCTCTTCTCCGAGCCGCGCGCGCTCGAGCGCCGTCGCGATCTGCTGGGCGAAGACGTCGAGGAGAGCGCGCTGCTCGTTGTCTTGCAAGCGGCGCGGATCGGCGGGAATGACGCCCAGCACCCCGACGCGTCCCTGCGCGCCGCGCAGCGGCAGGTACAGCCCGCGCGCCGACGGGAGCGTGTCCGTGCCCAGGCCCGCGGGCTTGTCGCGCGACCAGGTCCACTCGATGACCCCTTGTTCCTTCTCGTCGGGGACGTAGGCGGCCTCCCCGGCGGCGATGTTCTCGAGCCGCCCGTCGCGTCCCTCGAGCGCGAGCGTGACCCGCGCGTCGAACACGTCGTGGACGTGGTCGAGCGCCACGTGGGCGAGGTTGCGCGTGGCGCGCGTCGCTGCGAGCTCACGGCTCATGCTGTAGAGCGTGCCGGTGCGCTGCTCTCGCTGGCGGGCGGCCTCCGCCTGGACTCGCACGCGCTGGGTCAAGTTGCTGATGACGACGGCCACGACGAACATCACGGCGAACATCACGACGTGCTGGAAATCGGTGACCGAAAAGCTCAGGTACGGGGGCACGAAGAAGAAGTCGAGCAAGAGGACGCTGACCACCGCGGCGCAAATGGAGGGCCCGTATCCGAAGCGCAGCGAGACGAGGATGATCCCCAGCAGATAGACCATCACCACGTCCGCGAGCTGCCGGCGTCCGAAAAAGAACCAGGCCACTCCGGTCGATGCGATGCTCGCGCCCACCGCCGCGGCGTAGGCCAGCGGGCGTGTCCGGGGCCGCCGTCTCGGCCCGGCGGCGCGCGCGGGCCCCTCGTCCCCCGAGATGACGTAGACGTCGATCTCGCCGCTCGACCGGACGATGTCCTCGAGGAACGAAGTGCTCACCAGGTTGCGCCAGCGCGAATGCGTGGGCTTGCCGAGGACGATCTTGGTCACGTTGTGGCTGCGCGCGTACCGAACCGTCTCCTCGGCGGCGCGCTCGCCTTGCAGGGTCACCGCCTCGAACCCGAGCAGCTCCGCCAGGCGCAGGTTCTCCGCGAGGCGTCTGCGGTCCGCGTCCGACATCCGCAGCGCCGCCGGCGTCTCCACGTACGCCGCGATGCACGGCGCGTGAAGGCTCGCCGCCATCCGCCGCGCCGCTCGCAAGAGGCGCGCCGACGATGGACTCGGTCCGACGCAGACGAGCACGCGCTCGGTCGTCGCCCAGACGCGCGTGATGCCGTGGGCGGTCCGGTAGGTGCGCATCTGGGCGTCGACCCGCTCGGCCGTGCTCCGCAGCGCCAGCTCGCGCAATGCGATGAGGTTGCCCTTGCGGAAGAAGTTCTCGACGGCCCGCTCGGCCTTCTCCGGCAGGTAGACCTTGCCGTCCGTCATGCGCTCGAGCAGCTCGTCGGGCGGCAGATCGATGAGCCGCACCTCGGTCGCCTCCTCGAGCACCCGGTCGGGGACGGTCTCGCGGACGACCACGCCGGTCACCTGGGCGACGACGTCGTTCAAGCTCTCGACGTGCTGCACGTTGAGGGTCGAGTAGACGTCGATGCCCGCGTCGCGGAGCTCCTCCACGTCTTGCCAGCGCTTTGCGTGTCGCGATCCGGGGGCGTTCGTATGGGCCAGCTCGTCGACCAGGATGAGACCTGGTTTGCGCGCCAGGGCCGCGTCGAGGTCGAACTCGTCGATCGTCACGCCGCGGTGTTCCACCCGGCGGCGCGGCAGGAGCTCGAGCCCGATGACGAGCGCGCCCGTCTCGTACCGTCCGTGGGTCTCGACGATGCCGAGGACGACGTCGCGGCGCAGGTCCCGCTCGGCCCGCGCCGCCTCGAGCATCGCGTACGTCTTGCCGACGCCGGGCGCCGCCCCGAAGAAGATGACCAGCTTGCCCCGGCTGCGCCGCCTCTCGTCCTCGAGCGCGTGATGGAGCAGCTCATCGGGATCTGCGCGCGCTTGGCTCATGCTTCGACGTCGGGGCAAAGGTGCCGACGGGCTCGGTCATCTCAACCCACCGACAGGAGCTCCACCTCGAAGACCAGGGTCGCGTTCGGCGGGATGACCGGGGGATAGCCTCGGGCGCCGTACCCCATCTGCGCGGGGATCGTCAGCTTGCGAAGCTCGCCGACACGCATGCCCGCCACGCCCTGGTCCCACCCCTGGATGACCTCTCCCTTGCCGAGGCGAAAGCGGAACCCTTCGCCGCGGTCGCGCGAGCTGTCGAACTTGCTGCCGTCGGTGAGCGTTCCGACGTAGTGCACCGTGACGCGGTCCCCGGTCTTCGCCTCCGCGCCCGTGCCGACCTTCAGCGTCTCCTTCACCAGATCGCCCATCCGAGGATCCCTTTCGTTACGTTCTTGTTTGGGTGAACGTGCGGATGGTCAGCGAGGTTACGCTCATCTCCGCGTCTTGTCGTTCGTCAGGCCCCCGCGAGCACCTCGAGGAACCCGTCGCCGTAGGCCTCGACCCGCGCCGGCCCCATCCCGTAGACGTTCAGGAGCTCCGTGGTGGATCGCGGCGTGCGCGCCGCCATCTCGACGAGCGTCCGATCGAACGCGACGACGTACGCCGGGACGCCGCGCAATCGCGCGACTTTCGCGCGGTGGGAACGCAGGCGCTCGAAGCGCGCGCGCCCCTCGGCGTCGAGCGACTCGAGGCCCGCGGGGGCTGAGCGCGGCCCCGTCGGCACGGTCGTGCGCTTTCGGCCGCGCGCGGCACGAGCCTCCACGGGCAAGGCAAACCGTACGGGTCCGGTCCCCCGCATGACCTCGCCGCCGGTGGCCGTGACGAGAGGCACCGGGTGATCGGTCGGGGTCAGGTCGATCCACCCGGCCGCGAGCAAACCGCGCAGCAGCTGGAGTAACCAGGACTGCGAGCGCCCTCGCAGGAGTCCGAACGTGGAGAGCTCGGTGAAGCCGAACCGCCGCGTACGCTCGTCGTCGACGCCGCGCAGCATGTCGGCGATCGCCAGCATGCCTGCCCGCTGGCGGGCCCGCGCCACGGCCGATAGGGCCATGCGGACCACCTTGGCGATGCGTGCGTCGTCGTCGTCGCCGTCCTTGCCCTCGTCGAGCGCGGCGCAGATATCGCAGTGTCCGCACCCACCGAGGAGCTCTTGTTCGTCGCCGAAGTACCGCAGGATGAAGTCGTGCCGGCACGTTCGGGCGTCTAGGTACTGGAGGAGCTCTCGAAAGAGCGCCCACGCGCGCGCCGCGAGCTCCGGAGGCGCCGGCGTGCCGTCCGCCCCGGTCGTCACGAGCCGTCGCCGCAGGCCGATGTCGGCCCCCGAGCAGAGGAGAAGGCCCCACGCCTCGGCCCCGTCGCGGCCAGCGCGCCCGACCTCCTGGTAGTAGGCCTCGATCGACGACGGCGGCTGCACGTGTACGACCGCGCGGATGTCGGGCCGGTCGATGCCCATCCCGAACGCGTTGGTGGCGACGACGACGTCGAGCGACCGCTCGGCGAAGCGGGAGGCGACGCGGGAGCGGTCGTCCGCCGGCATCCCGGCGTGGTACGACGACGCGTTCCAGTGGGCGCCGCGGAGCGTCTCGGCCCACTGTTCGGTCTGTCGGCGGGTCGCGGCGTACACGATCGCCCCCCCCTTGGGGGAGCCGGGGTCGCCGAGCGCCGTCGAGAGCGCATCGAATGCCTCGCCCCGGGCCTCCTTGGCGCCCTCCACGCTTCGCGCGCCGAGGTGCAGGTTCGGTCGCGCGAACCCGCGCAGGACCTCGTGACACGCTTCGCCCAGGGCGAGGTGCTGCCGAATCTCGCGGCGAACCGCCGGCGTCGCCGTGGCGGTGCATGCGAGGATCCGCGGCGGACGAAGGCGCTCGAGGAGCCGACCGATCCGCAGATAGTCGGGGCGAAAATCGTGCCCCCATTGCGCGATGCAGTGGGCCTCGTCGACGGCGACGAGCTGGACGTTGCAGCGTAAGAGCGTCTCGACGAACGCCTCGGACGCAAGCCGCTCCGGAGCGGCGTAGACGAGTTTGTACCGACCGCGGAGCATCCACGCCTCGCGATGGCGCCGGTCTTCGACGTCGAGCGTCGACGCGAGGAACGTCGCCGGCACACCGCGCGCCTCGAGGGCCCGCACCTGGTCCTCCATCAGCGCGACGAGCGGCGAGAGGACGAGCGTGGTCCCATCGAGCAGGGCGGCCGGCACCTGGTACGTGAGCGACTTGCCGCCGCCGGTCGGCGCCACGACGAGCACGCGTCCGCTGCCGCGCAAGAGCCCCTCGATCGCTTCACGCTGCCAGGGACGAAACCGCTCGAGGCGAAAGCGCTCGCGCAGGACCGTGTCGAGCGGGTCGGACGGCACGGGCAACATGGGATGAGGCGAGGGATCGTAGGTGCCCGGCCCGGTTTTGCCAGGGTGGGGTCGAGGTCGAGGAGGTCGCCGCTCACTTCCACCGCGCGTCGCCCTCGAGGAACCAAGGGATGTCCTCCATGAGCGCCTCTTGCAACGGTCGATCGTTCGTGTGCCCCACGCTCGCCTGGGCGGCGCGCGCCGGCACGCCCGCCTTCGTCAGCCGCGCGACCGCCGCGCGCGCCGGGGCCGGGCACCACGGCGATCCGCACCCGAAGAGCACGCGCAGTCCCCCTTCGGCCAGGAACCGGCGTGCGGCCTCGTCCGTCCAGACGCCGTGACCCCCCTCGACCATCGCGACCCGCGGAAATCGGCGCGCGTCGAGGAGCGCGACCTGGGCGATCTCGGTCGCGCCGAGGGAGAACCCGGCGACGACGGGGCGATCCGCGTCGACGTAGCCGGCGAACCGCGCCGCGAGCGCCGCGACGGCCGCGTCGAGATAACGGCGAAGCGGGGCGCCCCCGCGCAGCGTGTACCTCGTGTCGTCCTTGGTCGACTCGCGCGGGTCGTAGTCGCCGCGTGGACAGAGGACGAAGCCGCGCGCGCCGGTCATGTGCCGCCAGGCGTCGCAGTTGTAGTCGGGGCGATCGCCGCTGCCGTGAAGGGCCACGAGGAGCGGCCGAGGCGACGTCGCGCCGTTCGGGACGGATACGACGGGCGAGGGGAAGCCGGGCACGTCGAGGTTCGTGAAGAGTGGCGCCGGTGGAATCGGCGGCAGCGGCGCTGCGTCGTCGTCCCGTGCGTCGTCGGTCGCGTCGTCGGCGTCCGTGACGCTCGGCCGGCCGTTGGGCTCGGTACGATCGATCGCGTGCGGTGGGGGCGGATGCGGATCGGCAGGCCGGCGGCATGCGGCGGCAGCGAGGGCCGCGCAACCCACGAAGAGCGTTGCGGTCCTCGCCCTCGCACGCAGCGCGCCGGCCGTCGATCCATTCACGATTTCCACCCGACAGGATTACCGCACGTGCGGAGTCGTGGCCCCCGCGCGAGAAGGCGTTCGTTACGGCTCTGTTTCGTGACCGTCTCGTCGGAAATGTTGCTCACCTGCACAAACGTGCGCGATTGATCCTTTCTGCAATGGGCGTCTCATGGGATGCGCCGTGTTGAAGGTTTGGGGACAACCTGTGGCGGCGGGAAAAGGAGAGACGACTGAGCCCGGTCGCCGCATACGCACCCCTTCGCCCCAGAGCGGCGGCCATGTCGGCGGGGCGTCGACGCAAGGCGACGATCTCGTCGCGATGCACATCGGGTTCCGTCGCGCGCTCACGCTCGCGTGTGGCATGTGGTCGTCGTTCACGGTCATCGACGTCGCGGTCGTGCGCTACCTCGGGGCCGGCCCCCTTGGCTACTTCGTCGCGCTCCGTGTGGCGGTGCTCGCCGTCCTGCTTCTGATCCGCCTCCGGATGCAGCAGGCCACCACGCCTTCCGAGAGCACGCTTCGGAGGGCGGACCTCGTCACCTATACGGCGGCGGCGGTCGGCATCGCGCTCATGTGCGTCGAGTTCCGCGGCCTGGCGAGCCCGTACGTTCCGGGTTGCTGTCTCGTGCTCCTCGGGCGCACCGTCACCGCGCAGGACCCGTGGAAGCGAGGCATCGCGATGAGCGGCGTCCCCGTCGCGGCCTTCTTCGCCGTTCTCATCGGGTCGGCGCTCTTCTCGCCCGCCGTCGCAGCTCAGTTCGCCGACGCGGCGGCGATCACGACGCTCCTCGTCAACTCGGCGTACGTGCTCAGCACGTATGTCCTACTCGTCATCTGCGGGCACATCGTCTGGTCGCTTCGCCGCCAGGTGTTCGAAGCGCGCAGCCTAGGCCGCTATCGGCTCAAGCGCCGCCTCGCGACCGGAGGAATGGGCGACGTCTGGGTCGCTTACCACCCCGGCCTCAAGCGCGACGTGGCCGTCAAGATCCTGCGCCCCGAGCAGCAGGAGCGGTCGGGCAGCGCCCTCGGTCGCTTCGAGCGCGAGGTCCGCGCCACGGCCGAGCTCATGCACCCGAACACCGTGCGGGTCTTCGACTACGGCGCGACCGAGGACGGCCTCTGGTACTACGTCATGGAGCTCCTGCAGGGCGAGACGCTGGCGGAGCACGTCGCGCGGATCGGTCCGCTGCCGACGCCCCGTGCGGTCCACATCGTCGGGCAGGCAGCGCGCGCCCTCGCCGAGGCGCACGATCGCGGAATCGTGCACCGCGATGTCAAGCCCGAGAACCTCTTTCTCACGTCGCTCGGCGGCGAGCACGACTTCGTCAAGGTCATCGACTTCGGGATCGCCAAGGTGCAGAGCGCGAACGCAACGATGACGGACACGGGGTGGGTGCTCGGGACGCCCGCGTACATGTCTCCCGAGGTCGCGTCGGGCGACGTGGCGGACGCCCGGTCCGACGTCTACGCCCTCGGCGCCGTGCTCTATTTCTTGCTCTGCGGACATCCGCCCTTCGAGGCGGAGAACGCCGCGGCGGTGATCTTCGCGCAGGTCCACGAGAGCGTGAAACCGCCCTCGGACAGCCTGGGGCGTCCGATCCCGAGCGACGTCGAGGCCGTCGTGATGCGGGCGCTCGAGAAGGAGCCGGCGGCCCGGTACGCCAACGCGGCGGAGCTCGCGCTCGCGCTTGCGTCGTGCACGACCGCCGGCAAATGGACCTTCGGTCACGCGATCGAAGCCGCGCGCAAGAGCAGCCGCCCGCCGGCGTCCGGTGTGCTCGAGACCCTTCCCCCGCTCGCGGCGCCGCGGGTGCCGAAGATCAACGAAGAGGAAACGCTCGAAGGTCCCGCCCTGCCGAAGGTCACCGGCGGTTCGGCCTCGTGACGTCCAGGAAGAGGCAGCACCCCGTCGCGTCGCGGGTGATCCCGGCGTGCTGCGGCGCCGGCGTGAGGCCGTGCGCGAGACGCATCATCGCCTCGTCGGTGCGGTAGATGAGCGGCCAGCTCCACACGTAGTCCATGATCCACGTGCTGTCGGGTGTCTCGACGAGGTTGCCCAGGAGGAGTCGGCCGCCGTCGCGCAGGCGAGTATGGAGGAGCTGCGTCAGGCGGGCAGCGATGAGGTCAGGCAGATAGTCGTACAGGCCCACCGAGTAGATGAGGTCCAGATCCGTCAGTGAATCCCGGATCTCCTGCTCCTCCGGGGTCGCGGGCTTGATGAGCTGACGCACGGAGAAGTGGAGGCAGCGGACCGTGACCGGCAGCGTTCCGTAGTGGTGTCCCAGCAGGATCCGCGTGAGGTGCCGGTGCGCCGTCTCGTGGGCGTCGCGATCCTGATCGAGCAAGATGAGCTCGACCGGGCGCCGCAGCGACCTCGTCTCCGCCAAGAGCTTTCGGAGCTCGATGGCCGGCCCCGCGGCGAGGGCGAGAATGCGCACCGGCCCATCGCCCTCTCGGCTCAGCGCGTCGCGCAGCGCCTCGCGCACCACGTCGGCTCGGGCCACCACGGCCTGCGCCAGCGTGTAGTTCTGCGTGATCGAGTGCAGGAAGCGGCCGAACAGCCCGTCTCCGCCGAGCTCCGTCGTGAAACAGAGCTCCATCATCCGGTAGTCGCCGGCGTACCCGAGCGGCTTCTCGTAGGCGCGGCGCTGCAGCGGGCACGCCATGAGGATGGGCATGAGCATCGAGGCGGCGTAGCTGCGACCCAGCGCGGCCGCGCGCGCGTCGAGGCCCTTGCTCATTTCGTGGAGACGCGACAGCGCCGCGTAAAACTCGACCCCCCAGCAGGCGCGCAGACCGGCGAAGAGCTCGGCCTCTTCCTGCGTGCGCCGGAGCGGGTCGTGCGTCTCGGCTCGCTCGATCTCCTCGATCTCGAACCGGACCTCCTCCAACATCTGCCGAACGTCGCTCACCGCGGCGCGCCACTCGGGCGGGAGCCGCTCGCGCTGCTCGCGCTGCAGGGCCATTCGTCCCTCGAGCGTCGCGCCGAGGCGCAGGTGATGCAGGTCCACCACGCCGGAGAGAAACCGTCCGCCGATGCGTTCGTTGCTTCCGTGGACGATGACGGCGGAGCCGCGCCAGATGACCTGATCCTCCATCAGCAACTCGAACGGGTCGAGGATCGTTCCCGGCGGGAGCGTCGCGTCGAGCGGTCCGACCCCGCCGAACCCCGCTGCGCTCAGGTCGAGGACCGGAAGGGGACCGACCTCCGCGTCGTCGCACCGGAATCGATACGCGATCGGGGCGGGCAGCTCTGCCGCGTCGAGCCGCGTCGGCCGGAAGGTGACACCGCGGCCCGTCGCTCCGTTCAAGTCCTCGTGGGTCGGGCGGGTGGTCGAGGCGGGCGGCGAGGACGGGGGACGCGAGGGGATACGTCGCGAGGAAGGCGGCGAAGAATCCGGGCGAGAGGGCGGAGACGACGAACGCTTGGGGGAAGGGAGTGGTTGCATGGTCACGCGCGGTGGAGTGGTGAGAGCCGCGTAAGAATCGGACCGTGTCGAGAAAACGTTAAGCCCTCGAGGTGACCGGGAGGCAAACTATAAAGTGCGCGTCGGTGCCTTTGTGATCGGCCCCTGCACGAAACGGCAGCGTGCGCGATTCCGAAACATTCGCGTGGAACGCCCAAAGGGTGCCCCTAGTCGAGCTCTCTCGCTTCGCTCGAGCCAGCGGACTGGGGGCTGTTTTTAGTCCGTTCTCTCGCTTCGCTCGAGCCTGCGGACTAACGCGGCACCTCACGGAGCGTCACGACGGCGAAGGCGAGGAGCGACCCCTCCGGATCCCGGAAGCGCACCTGCACCAGATACGTGCCCTTGCGCCGGTGGACGACCTCGCTCTCGAGCAAGAAGCGCTCTTTCACGATGGGCTCGAAGTAGTCGACGTTCATCTTCAACGTCGTGAGCCACGCCGGCGGGTCGCCGGCCGGGCGCGTCTCGGAGACGGTTCGCAGCGCGACAAGATCGACGTACGTCGGCGTGAACCCGCCGAAGAGCTGCCCGCGCGGGTTCTTGAGGTGCGCCGGTAAGTGCACGTCGAGCTTGAGATAGCCCGGTCGGTTCTCGACGATGCGCCAGTCGTAGGCCTCGAGGAAATCACCGGCCGGGTGGCCGCGGCCGATGATGCGTCCGGGCTCGGCGTAGCGCCAGGAGGGGAGGGGACGGTCGGCGGGATCGGTCATCGGGCGAACTTTACATCCCTCGCACGCCCGGGGAACGTGGGCATGCGGTGGGCGCGGGCGCTATGCCTGCGGCTCGTCCACGCCCTCTGCGTCGGGCGGCCGTGCAGCCGTTGCGCAAGAGGATCGCCTCGACCGGCGGCGGGCTGTGACGAGGCACCCCGCGCCCGCGAGCAGGGCGATTTGTGTCCCCGGCGCGCCGAGCGGGGGCGCCGTCGTGCACCCATAGTCAACCGGGGGCGGCGGGGCGCCCCCCTTGGGCACGTCCGCCATGTTGGGGTCGCTTCCCCAGATCAGCTTGTCGATGTCGCTCTCGCCGTCGCCGGCCGAGTCGACGCGGTCGTTGCGCATCGCGCTCAGCGCCGCGCGCAGCGAGTCGTCGTCTCCGGCCTTGAGCCCGCGCTCGATGGCCGCCCGGGCGAACGGCGTGGTCGCGGGGCTGACGCCCGAGTCCGAGTCGGTCCCAGCGTGGCACAGCGTACACGCCGGCGCGTACGAGAGCCCGAGGTCGTCGCGGATGACTCCCGGGAACTCCGGCGAGGCACGCGCCGGGCCGGCGGTCAGGAGCGCGACGGCGGTCGCCGCCCAAGCGACGCGTCCCATCGTCATGGAGACTGCGGCGTCATCTCGAGCCGCGAGACGTCGAACTGCCGGGCGCGAGCGCGCGAGAGGATCCCTTGCAGGGTGGCCGCGTCGAGCGAGGGCGTGCGGCTCAGAATCCACAAATAGTCGCGCGAAGGGTGGCCGACGACCGCGTACTCGTAGCTGCCGCCGAGCTCGAGGATCCAGTAGTCGCCGTAGAATCCGCCCACGTCGATTGCGAGCTTCGCCGGCGTCGAAGAGTTGGGCACCCTGGCGCTCATCGTGGCGGTCTTGAGCGGCCCGGTCGTGCTTCCTACGTTGCACTGGTTGACAAACGTGAGCGCGTCGGATGCGGTGCGCGTGTAAAAGGCCGCCGTCGCGAAACAGTCGGTCTGGGTCGGTCGCGGTAGCTTGGCGATCTCGAACCACTTGCCCTGAAAGCGCGACAGGTCGACGTTGGGCGCGACGTCGAGCGGGGGGGCGGTGGTGCAGCCGCTCGCCGCGATCGCCGCGGCCGCCAGGACGGCGAGGCGGACGGCGCGCGAAGGGGCCATGCGGGGGCCGGCTTACACCGGCCGCCCCCCCGAGGGGTGTGCCAAGGACGTGAACTCTGCGCAGCGCCGCTCGTTACGTACCCGACGCCCGGAGAGCTGGGGCTTCGCTCGTCAGGACGTCCGAGAACTTGTCCGAGTGGCGCTCGAGCAACGCGCGCAGGTTCCCCCCGGGCGGCGGCGAAAGGAGCTCCTGCGCCGGGACGCCCCGCAAGATGAGGCAGTATTTGAGCACGAACGCTGCGTCCCACAGGTTCACCGGCGAGCTCGCGCCGGTCGCGTAGCGCCGGCCCTCGGCCCAGCACGGGGGCCAGTGCGCGAGAAAGCTCCGGAAGAGGGTCGCGAGGCGGCGGTCGTGGAAGGGCACGTCTCGGATCGACTGGTCGAGCACGGCCAGCGGGCCCCATTCGAACTCGAGGAGCACGTCGAAGACGTGCGCCGGGAGCGGTCGCCCTCTGCAACCGAAGGACCGCACGGCCATCATGGGCGCGAACAGGTGGAAGTGGCGGCCCGATCGCGCCAGGCGGCATGACGAGTCGTGGACGATGAGGCCGTCCGTGGATCGGGTGTCGATGGTGCGCCGACCAAGCCCCGGCCTCCGCGACGCGAGCTGCCGGACGAGGTCCGGGGCGCGGAGCAGGACTTCTTGCCGGCTTCCGTAGAGGACTTCG
>DATGJA010000560.1:0-2061 GCA_035295445.1 Polyangiaceae bacterium
GTCGTCGAAGGCGAGTTCGGGGACGTCGAGGAGATCAACCTCACCTACGTCCTTCTGCGGCTGTGGGACAAGCGCCGTCTCATCGTGCCCATCAGCTATTTCCTCGAGAAGCCGTTCCAGAACTGGACGCGAACGACGACCGACCTCGTGGGCAGTGTCGTCGTCAAGGTCGGCTTCACGATGCCGATCGACGCGCTTCGCCAGGAGCTCCGGCGCATCTGCAGCAGCGACCCGCTGTGGGACAAGGTCACGTGCTCACTCCAGACGACCGATGCGGATTCGACCTCGGTGACGGTGCGCGCCCTCGTCTCCGCCCAGGACGCGTCGAGGCTCTGGGACTTGCGCTGCAACGTCCGCGAGCGGATGCTCGCTTTCGCCAGCTCGTACGAGCACGGAGCGCACTTCGCGCAATCCCGACTCGCGGTAGCTCAGGCCACGTGACTTCGGCTAGGCGCGGATGACGGGTCAGTCGCCCCGCTCGAGCCGCACGCGCACCTCGCGCGCGTTGCGGGTAGCTACCGTCACTCTTCGGACTGGCGGATCGTGCGCGACCAGAGGGCTTTGAATTCGCCGGCGTGGGGGTTCCACTCGTTAGCCGGCGGAACGGCCGTTTCGAAGAGGATGAGTTGCACCTCGACGACGTACTTGGTTCCCGCCAGGGGAATGCCATCCTCGCTGGTCTTCCAAGTGTCGGTACTTGCGGTGAAGTCAGCGCTCGGCGCGAGTCCGCGCCGCCCGGCGTCCGGGCGGCCCTGCCCCACGGGGAAGACGAAGACCTCCCGTTCCACGCCGATCCTCATTCCCGCGTCGGTCGCCACTTGGATGAGCCCGAGGGACGCGGGGTCGACGGCGACCGACAGGGAGTCGATGCCGCGCGCGATGCTCAGCGCGGCGGGCGTACGCACCACGAGCAGCCGTGGCCCCGATGCAGCGCCGTCCGGCGACGTCCCGAGCGCTCTCCGAGAGCACCCCCCGGACAGAAGCAGAATGGCGACGAGCCCCTGACAGAGGACGTTGCCGCTTTGCTCCGACACGGTCCCAAGAGTACTCGCAGCGCCACCCAGGAGCGCCACCCCGGCCCGCCGTGGTCCCCCTCCCCGAGGTGAAATGCAAGAGCGGGCGAGTGAGTAGAGCCGAAGAGCCCCCGAAGGGAGGAGGCGGGCTTGGCCGCCTCCGACAGTAGTTGCGCGGGGGCGATACACGCACTGTACCACGATGCGACCCCGGCGGCGGGTCGGCCGCGTCTCGACTCGACCCCGGTGGCGCGCACCGCCGTCTCCTTCGATCGCTGGGCGCCCAGCCTTCACGCAGCCTCCTCATCCTCTCCGGGAGCGGCTCGGTGTTGCCCCGTGAAGCGACGGAAGACGGTCGCCAGATGGATCTGACTGCTGAAGCCTTACTCGAACGCGATTTCGCTCAGCGGCCGCGTCGTGTTCGCGAGAAGATCCCCGGCACGCTCGACATGGGCCTGCATCACGTAACGGGGCGGAGGTCGGCGTCTCCCCGCCCGAAACCAGCGCGTAAACGACCGAATGTCGCAATGCGCGAACGCGGCGAGATCCTCGAGCGTGAGCAGCTATCGCGCGCGAGGGGCGCGGTCTCGCGTGGCGGACACGATCATCTGCCGCGAACCGTACGGGCTTTCCGGGCACTTGCGCTCGGCCCGTGGCCAGTCCCGCGCGGCAGAAGCACCAAGTCGGCCGCTTCCTCTGCGTCCCTGAGAAGCGTCTTGCGCGTCGAGCCCATTCTCGCACGCATGGTCAAGCCGTGGACGAGGTCGATGACCTGGCGCGCCCGCGCGGCAACAGGAAAGTCCGACGGGATTTCACCCGCGGTGATCCCGTCCCGGAGACGACGTTCCACCATCGCCAGGGCGCCAGCCGTAGCTTTCTGTAGGAACTGCCGGACCTCTGCGTCGTCCACGAGCGGCGCGACGCACACGACGAGACAACCCAGGGCCGAGCCTTCCTCGGTCGCAAACTCGACGGTCTGCCTCATGAAGCTGGCGAGCGAGGCGCGAAGAGCCTGCGGCGAGAGGAGTGCCTTCGCAGCGCGAGCGCC
>DATGJA010000561.1:0-5765 GCA_035295445.1 Polyangiaceae bacterium
CGTCGCCGCGATGGCGTGTGGCACCGCGGACCATTCCGGCGCCGGCGACGGCGGTGCGGAGGGCAGCTTCGTGTTCACCGTCGACGCGACGAGCGACGCGGGAGCGGACGCGGGGTCGTCGTCCGCCGACGACGCGGGCTGGGGACCGCTTTGGGGCGAGGCCGGCGCGAGCGACGTCGTCGAGGCGTGCACGCCGGTGACCGCGTGCCCGACCGGGGTCCTCTGCGGTCGCTACGTCGACCCCTGCGGCGGGCAATCGTTCGCCTGCGGGTCGCCCTGTCCGTCCGGACAGGTCTGCGCGAGCTCGGGCCCGGGCGCGCAGAGCTGTCAGCCCGCGTCCTGCGCGGGCAAGTGCGGGGTCCTCGGCGTCGACTCGTGCGGCGTCGCGATCGGCTGTGGCGGATGTCCGGCCGGCGACGACTGCGTCGACAACCAGTGCGTCGCCCGGAGCACGAGCCCCGCGGACGCCGGAGTGTCCGACGCGTGCGCCCCGCTCTCGTGCGCCCCGACGGCGCAGATGCACCTGTGCGGCGCCGTTCGCGACACCTGCGGCCACGCGATGCAGTGCTCTTGCCCGAGCGGGCAGTCTTGCGTGGGTGGGGTCTGCGCGCCGCCGCCCCCCGAGTGCGACGCGGGAGGGGTCGCTCGCTGCGGGTCGGTGACCAACGCGTGCGGCAGCGGCACGGTGGCGTGCGGCGGGTGCGCCGGTTCGAGCAAGTGCGTGGGCGGGACCTGTACGTCCTGCAGTCCTCCGTCGTGCGGGGCGGCCAAGTGCGGCTCGGTCGGCAACGGGTGCGGCGCGGCGATCTCCTGCGGCAGCTGTTCCGGCTCGGAGGTCTGCGACGACGGCGGTTGCTGCACGCCGAGGACGTGCGGGGAGGCGCTCGAGGCGGGCGCCGCTTCGGGCTGTGGCGAGGTCGACCTCGGGTGTGGCGTCAAGAAGTCGTGCGCGCCGTGCGTCATGGGCGAGGTTTGCGTCCAATCGGCCTGCGCCGCCTGCACGCCCAAGACCTGCGCGGACTTCGGCGGAGCTGGCTGCGGTCACTCGGACGGCTGCGGGCACACGCTCGACTGCTGCGGCGCCGGCACGAGCTGCCAGGGGACGATCTGCTGCCTGCCCGGCGAGGTCGCCTACAACGGCACCTGCTGCTTGCCCGGCTGCGATCTGGACCTGCCGCCGGGCCCGCAGAACAGCTGCGGCCAGGTGATCCTTTGCAACGGGGGTGGAGGTTCGAGCGGCGGGAGCGCAGGGGGTAGCGGCGCGGCGGCGTTCTGAAGAATACGATGGGCTCCCGATGGAGCTCCGCGCCGACGCCCGCATTCCGTTCCCGCCCGCGACCGTGTTCGCGGCATGCCGCGACGAAATCGCGAGCCTCAAGCCGTACCTGCCGAGCATCCGAAGCATCGAGGTGACCGAGCGCGCCGAGGCGGGCCCGGTCGTCGACAACGTCGTTCGGTGGCTCGCCGGTGCGGACACGCCGCGGGCTCTGCGCGCGCTCCTGCCGGACTCGATCCTGTCGTGGACCGACCGCGCGACGTGGAACGCCGACACGCTCGAGTGCGACTGGCGGACGGAGATGCACGCGTTCACCTCGGCCATTCGCTGCGAGGCTCGCGACCGCTTCCTCCCCGACGCGGCGGGTACGTTGCTCGAGATTCGCGGTGCCCTCGAGGTGGACGGTCGGCGGCTCCCCGGGGTGCCGCGCTTCCTCGCGGAGCGCGTGGGTCGCGCCGTCGAGGCGCTCCTCGTCGGCAAGATCCAGGCGGACCTCGTGCGCACGGGTCGCGGGTTGACTCGCTACTTGGAGGATCGCAGCGGGTCGAACGGCGGGGGGTCGAAGGTCCCATCGCTGCCGGCGGGGCCGGGGCGGCTCGGTCCCGTCGAGGTCCTGCGATGGGTGCGCAACCCGTTCCCGGTGATGGCGGAGCTGCAGGCGCGCTACGGCGACGCGTTTACCGTCGGCCTGCCGGGCATGCCGCACCCCATCGTGGTGGTCGCCGACCCGGACGTCATCCGGGACGTCTTCGCGCTCGGGCCGGACGAGGGGCACGCCGGCGAGACCAACACGCTGCTCAAGCCTCTCCTCGGCGCGCACTCGCTCTTCCTGCTCGACGGCGCTGCGCACCTTCGGCACCGAAGGATGATGCTCCCGGCGCTCCACGGAGAGCGCATGCACGCCTACGGGCGCACGATGCTCGAACTGGCCCACGACGCGATCGACGGCTGGCCGCTAGGCCGACGGTTCTCCGCGCAACGCACGATGCAGTCGATCACGCTGCAGGTGATCTTGCGAACGGTCTTCGGCGTCGAGCAAGGACCGCGCTTTGCGACGCTGGCCGACGTCCTCGCGCGAATGCTCGACGCGGGCGGCTCGCCGCTGCTCGCGTTTCCGGCGATGCAGCGGGACCTCGGTCCGCTCAGTCCGTGGGGTCGGTTCGAGCGGCTGTCGCGACGGTCGGCGGAGATTCTGCGGGCCGAGATCCGCTCCGGACGCGAGCATGGGACGGCGGGGCGGACCGACGTGCTCGCGCTGCTGCTCGACGCCCGCGACGAGGCGGGGCACCCGCTCGACGAGGACGAGCTTCACGACGAGCTCGTCACGCTCCTCACGGCCGGTCACGAGACGACCGCGACCGCGCTCGCCTGGGCGCTGCGCTGGATCCTCGCGGACCCCGCGCTCGCGACTGCGTTGCGCGACGAGGTGGCCTCGGCGGCCGGGGATCCTCGGCGGATCGCGCAGCTGGCGTTGCTCGACGGAGCGGTCAAAGAGTCGCTTCGTCTCCAGCCGGTCATCGCGCTGGTCGGCCGCGTCCTAAAGAGGGCGATGGTGCTGGGCGGCCTCTCGCTGCCCGCGGGAGCGATGGTGGCGCCGGCCATCTATCTCGTCCACCATCGTGCGTCGATCTATCCCGATCCCGAGCGCTTTCGGCCCGAGCGCTTCTCGACGTTCAAGCCGGCTCCCTCGGAGTGGATTCCTTTCGGCGGCGGGCTGCGAAAGTGCGTCGGCGCGGCCTTCGCGGTCTACGAGATGAAGATGGTCCTCGCTGCGATCCTGGCGCGCGTCGACGCGCATCTCGTCTCGCCGCACGTGGGCGTGAGGCGACGGGGGGTCACGATCACGCCCTCGCGCGGGCTGCCCATCGTCGTGTCGTCGCGGCGCCCTCGTGACGCCGCGTAGATGCGCGTGCAACCGGGCCGAGATCCCGAGACAATCGCGTCGTGTCGCGTTTTCGCCTCGCCCTCGGGACGGCCGGTGCCGTGGCGCCACGGAATGTCCTGCTGGACGAAACGACGTCCGGGGTGCGGCTCGCACCTGGATTCGCGCCGGCGCGGCTCGAGCCGTAGCATGGCTCGCCGACACCCCGCAGAATGGGAGTGCGGGCCCTTGCCCGCTCCTTCCGGGAGGGTCTCATGTCGCGCGCAGCGTGGACTTGCATCGGCGTGCTCGGTTCGAGCGGCGCCATCTTCGCATGCAGCGGGAGCAGCTCCAGCGGACCGTCGGACGGCGGTGCAAAGGGCGATGCGGCGGTCGCTTCCGACGCGCCCGCGAGCGGCGACGCGGGCCCCGGTCCGGCGGGTGATGGCGCCGGCGACGAGGGCCCGTCGAGCGACGACGCCGGACCGGGCGGGGGACCGGCCGACGGCGCAGGGGGCAGCGACGGCGGCACGGCGGGCGAGGGCGGGGCCGTCTCGTGCACGGGGCCCGACGCAGCCGGCTTGCCGTACACGGGAATCGTCGAGCTCAGTCGCGTGATGATGCCGCCGGCGGCACCGCGCTTCGGCGGCATCGCGCAGTTCGACACGACGGCGACTGCGCCCCCTTCGAGCGGATGCAGCGGGACCCTGATGGGGCCTTGCTGCTACGAGATGACGGCGACGACGACCCCGACGGCGGCCACGGCGGGCACGGTCACGGTGACCGACGCCACGAACACGCTCGGCACTTTGACGGGACCCGGGTACGCCGTGTCGAGCGCCACGGTGAGCACGTTCACGTGGACGCCGGGCACCGTCCTCAAGGTTTCGTCGAGCGGGGGCATGGTGGACGCGTTCATGGGGATGGTCGCGGCCCCCGCGCTCCTCGCCGGAGTGACGCCCGCGCTCACCGCGACCGTCAACGTCCCGCTCAAATCGGACTTGGTCGTGTCGTGGACGCCCGCCAAGGAGGCGTGCTCTCAGATTAGCTTCGGCCTGTCGCAGGGGGCCCTGATGCCGCACATCGGGTGCGTCATGGACGACGCCGCGGGCACGCTCACGGTGCCCGCCGCGTTGCTCGGCATGCTGACCGCGTCGACCGGCACCGTGGTCATGGAGCGCATCGAGCCGAGGCGCGTCCTCACGACGAACGCGGGCATCGGTATCATCGCCGTCAACGTGCAGCAGGCAAACGCGACGTTCACGCCTTGAGTGCGGCCTCACTCGCCGCAGCCAAACGAACACAGGTCGGCTCTTGACGCGTCATAAGCCGGCCGCGGCCGCGATCGGTCTCGGCACGAAGAAGTGGTTCGCGCTGATCGAGGGGTTATGCCCGCTCTTCGGCGTGTACGGATAGACGGTGCGCGTGCGCGTGCAGAACGCGTCTGCGCGAAGGTAGCCAGCGCGGCGTGCGCACTCGCTCCAGGCGGCGCGTAGCGCGTGTCCGAGGCGCGGCGGGCGTGGGTTCGGATCGGCCGGCCGGAGGGCTTGTCCGCTCTTGTCGTGCACGTAGCGGAAGCCGGCGTGATAGGTGTTCCAGGCCGTGGCGCGCAAGTCGTCAAGCGAGAGCGCGCTCTCCTCGGTGAAGAGGAGCACGATGCCGGCCTCGTGATAGCCGGCGAACACGTCCGTCATCGTGTCGTCGGTCTGTCCGCGCACCTCGTGAAAGCCGTTGCCGACCAGCATGACCGCCCCGTATGGATCGATGCCTCGCTCGCGCAGGGCCGCAAGCAGCGCCTCGGGCCGTCCGATGTCCGCTCGGCGGACGAAGAGCATCTGGGGCGGCAGCACGCCGCGCCCTTGCTCCGCCAGGGCCGCCTCGATCGCCGCGTCCTCCAGATCGGCGCCGATGTACGTGAGGGACGCGCCACTCTTCGCGTAGCGCTGCCGTGTAGCCTCGCCGCGGCCGATCGCGTGCTCAATGAAGACGCGGTAGCGGAAGCCCGTCGCGGCGCAGAACTTGTCGAGCGACTCGTTGGCCTGCTCGAAGGTCGCGCCGTTTGCGTCCTGGCTCGCGCCGACGTTCTCGCTGCGGGTGACGGAAACGCCGCCGGGGCCTTCGAGGAGGATGTCGCGGCCCCGCGCCATGTAGGGGTGGTACGTCTCGATGATCCCGAAGGGCCCCGGACCACGCGCGAAGCCGCGCGCACCGAGCGGCCCTACGACGTAACGTTCACCGCGCCGGCGCATCCAGCCGGCCGCTGTGAGCACTTCGAGCGCCGCAGACGCGCAGGACGGATGCGCGTTGCTCCATGCGGATGGCACGACGTCCGCTCCCGCTACGAGATCGAGCGTGCGATTGGTGGCGCGCAGGGCCAGCACGATGGGGAGCAAGCGGTGGCCGAGCTCGAGCTCGTCGGCGTCGCAGATCCAGTGGTTCTGGGCCGCATTCGCGCGCCGCGGCGCCGCGTGGCCGATGTCGAGGAGGACTTCGAGCTCTCCTTCGTCGAGGATTTCGCCCGAGAAGAGCCTGCGCCATAGCGGCGTCGCCGACGCCGGGACGCCCGGCGCGATGGGTCGGGTGGCGGCGAAGATCTGGCGGACGCGCGGGTGGCCTGCGATCCGGTAC
>DATGJA010000562.1:0-2126 GCA_035295445.1 Polyangiaceae bacterium
CGCCTCGACCCCATCTTCAAGACCATCGCGCCGGGCGCCGACGGCGTCGCGCCGACGCCCGGGCGCGCCGGGGCGGCGGGGACCGCGACCCTGGGCTACCTGCACTGCGGCCCCCACGGAGCCGGACACTTCGTCAAGATGGTTCACAACGGCATCGAGTACGGGATGATGGCGTCGATCGCCGAGGGTCTCAGCATCATCAAACACGCCAACGCCGGCGCCGTGTCGGTGAGTGCGGACGCCGAGACGGCGCCCCTGCGCGATCCACAGTTCTACTCGTTCGACATCGACGTCGCCGAGGTCGCCGAGGTCTGGCGCCACGGGTCGGTGGTGAGCTCGTGGCTGGTGGATCTGACCGCGGACGCCCTGGCGCGCTCGCCCGAACTCGCGGAGTACTCCGGGCGCGTGTCCGATTCGGGCGAGGGACGCTGGACGGTGGAGGCGGCCATCGACGAGTCCGTCCCAGCGCCCGTCATCAGCGCGGCCCTGTGGCAGCGCTACGAGTCGCGCGGCCAAGGCGAGTTCACGGCCAAGGTCCTGTCCGCGATGCGCTCCGAGTTCGGCGGACACGTGGAAAAGCCCTCCTGAGGTGAAGCACGAGCTGCGCGAGTTCGCCGACGACGGCTCGCTCGCCCGGGCCGCCGCCGCCTACGTCTCTGATGTGGCGAACCGTTGCGTCGAACGACAGGGTGGATTCGCGTTCGCCGTGAGCGGGGGCCGTACGCCGTGGGCGATGTTCGCCGCGCTGAGCGAGCACGCGATGCCCTGGGCGGCCACCGTGATCTTCCAGGTCGACGAGCGTGTCGTCGCGGTCGACGACCCCGAGAGGAATCTGACGCAGTTGCGACAGAGCCTGGCGGACGTCCCGGCCCGCATCGAGCCCATGGACGTAGAGGACGCGGACCTCGACGCGGCCGCGGCGCGGTACGCGCAGCTCCTGCCCGCGCGCCTCGACCTCGTGCACCTCGGGCTCGGCGCCGACGGTCACACCGCCTCGCTCGTGCCCGGCGACGCGGTGCTCGACGTGTCCGATCGACGCGTCGCCGTGACCGGCGTCTACGAGGGTCATCGGCGGATGACGCTGACCTACCCTGCGCTGGCCGCGGCCGACCAACTCCTCTGGCTCGTGGGCGGCGCGAACAAGCGCGAGGCCCTGGCCGGTCTGCTCGCGGGCGACACCACCCTTCCGGCCGGGCGCGTTGAGGCGCCGCGGTCGTTGATCATGGCCGAGCGCGCGGCGGTCTGAGTCGTGGGCGTCGACGACGAGAAGCGGGCCGCCGCCCGGGCCGCCGCCGAACTGGTGGACGATTCGATGCGCGTCGGCCTCGGGACCGGAACGACCGTCGCGTTCCTGCTCACCGAACTGGCCCGTCGCGGTTCCCGGGCCCGATTCGTCGCGACGTCGCCGCGAACCGAACAGTCCGCGCGCGACCAGGGACTGTTCATGGAGGAGTTCGAGACCTGGGAGCACCTGGACCTGGCGATCGACGGCGCCGATCAGGTCTCCGACGCCGGCTGGCTGATCAAGGGTGGCGGTGGCGCGCACACGCGCGAGAAGATCGTCGCGAACGGCGCCGATCGTTTCGTGGTCATCGTGGACTCCTCCAAGCTCGTGACCGAACTGCATCCCCCGGTTCCGCTCGAGCTGATGGCTTTCGGTCTCCACGCGACACTGGCGCAGCTCCGCACCGTGCAACTGCGCGGCGTGGCGGCGAGCCCCGACGGCGGCGTCATCGCCGACTACGTCGGAGAGATCGGCGATCCCGAGCGACTGGCTCGGCTCCTGGACGCCCAGCCGGGGCTAGTCGCGCACGGCCTCTTCGCGCCCGACATGGTTGATGAGATGATCGTGGGCGTGGGCGCGACCGTGCGACACGTGACCGCGGGAGGTCCGCCATGAGCCCCCATTCGAAGCCGGCCGACGCACAGATACCCGACGACCACATCATCGTGATCTTCGGCGCGACCGGCGACCTCGCCAGCCGCAAGATCCTTCCCGGTCTCTTTCACCTCGCCGCCGCCGGCCTACTGCCGCGGCGCTACCGGATCATCGGCGTGTCACGATCGGCCACGGTCGAGTCGTCCGACGCCTTCCGTGACCTGGCCCGCGAGGCCGTCCAGGAGTA
>DATGJA010000563.1:0-10096 GCA_035295445.1 Polyangiaceae bacterium
TGGAGCTGCTGAAAGTTGGTGACGTTGCCGCCGGTGCCGAACTGATCCCACGCCTTGAGGGTCCATCCGGGGGGAACGGGGACGCCGGAGGCCGTCGTGCCCGTGGATCCAGTGGCCGAATCGCCTCCTGCGCCTGCGTCCGATCCGGGCAAGACGTCGGCTGCGGTGCTCGCGTCCGTCGAACCTGCTTCGCCGGCCCCCGTCTCGGCCGCCGTGCCCGCGTCGACCGAGCCGCCGGCGTCGGTGCCGCGGGCTCCGGCATCGCCTTGCGCGACGGCGCTCGAATCGAGGCCGCCGCCCCCGTCGGACCCTGCGGCAGGCCCGCCGTTCTTGCCCGCGGCGGAGTCGCCGCCGCTTCCGTTACCGCTATCGGCGGCGCCCGACTTGGACGAGCCGTTTTCGTCACCTCCGCACGCGGCGAGCGAGAAAAGCGCGAGCGTGCAGAGGGTCGGTGCTCGAGTGCAAAATTTCATGCTCACCTCCGCGTGGTGACGGCCCCGGAGAAACAGGGATGATGTCCGCCCTTCGAAGCCGAGGCAACCCAAGCAGGGTCACGGCTCAGGCGGAACTGGAACGCCCGATGCCTCTCCCCCGCGCGGAGGTAGTCATGCGAGTCGTTCGAATTCTAGCTGCTGCGCTGTTGCTCTCATCGAGCGCCATTGCCTCACCGGCTGTGGCGCAGGACAACACGGCCCAGAAGAGCTCCGACAAGAGCCCGAGCGAGAACACGAAGAAGCTCAAGCCCAGCGACCGCAAGTTCCTCGTGACGGCATATGACCACGAGTACGAAGAGCTCGCCGTCGGCACGCTCGCCGCGCACCAGGGCGCCAGCGAGCAGGTCAAGACGATCGGCTCGCGCATCGTCAACGACGAGACCGCCGCACTGAACAACCTGCAGAAGTTGGCCAAGAAGGACGATCTCACGCTCCCCGACAAAGTCACGCCCGGCCTGATGGACGCGCTTCCGCAGCTCGAGAAGCTCACCGGCCGCCAGTTCGACGACGCGTTCCTCGCCCACGTGCGCGCCCGCGACACCATGGCGCTGAACTCGTTCGAGCAAGAGGTGAAGAACGGCACCGCGGCCGACCTCAAAGCGCTCGCGGCGGGCGAGATCCCTGTCATCCAGGGCCAGCTCGGTCAGATTAAGACGGGCGCGGCCGAGATGCAGAAGGGCAGCTCGAGCAAATCGCCCTCGCACGAGTAACCCACCTTCGCGTGCGGCGCGGGTCGTGCACACTTCGCTCGGCCGTGCGTGTGACGCTGGTTTACAACCCCGGCGCGGGCGTCAGTGACGCGCCGGGCAAGGACGAGATCGTCCGGGCGATCGAGGAGCTCGGCTGGCAACCCCGGATCGTCGGCCGCGACCGACTCGACGGGATCTTGAGCGAGCCGGGCGCCGCGGTCGTGGTCGCGGGGGGTGACGGAACCGTCGGCGAAGTGGCCAAACGCCTCGCTGGGACGGCCATCCCCATGGCGATCGTCCCGACGGGCACGGTCAACAACACGGCGCGCATGCTCGGCCTCGGTGTCGATCCGCTGAGTGCGGTGCGTTCCCTGGTTCACGCCGCGCGGCGTGAGGTGGACCTGGGGCGCGTCGAAGACCGCGACGGCCACGTGGCCTACTTCCTGGAGGGCTTCGGCCTCGGGTTGCTCGCGCGCGTGATGGCCGAGCGCGCCACCTCCGAGGACAAGAGACTGCGCCGCGCCGCCGACTTGATGGCGCAGGAGCTCGAGGGACACCGGCCGGAGCCGGTGAGCGTGCGGATCGACCGCCGCGCCACCGCGGGCGAGTGCCTGCTCCTCTCGGCGATGAACCTCCGCAGCCTCGGGCCGGCGCTCGGGCTCGCCCCCGACGCGTCGTGCGACGACGGACACCTCGACGTCGTGCTGGTGCGTCCGGAGCATCGCGCGGCGCTCCTGGCCCACCTGCGGCGCGCGGCCGCCGAAGGCGACGTCGCGCTCCCCCACTTCGAGGTGCACCGAGGGCGCCGCATCGAGATTCGCGGGGCCGCCAGGTGGGCCCACGTCGACGACGTGGCGCGTCCCTTCGGCGGCTTCGCCAACGTGGACGTGCTCCCTCACGCAGTCACGTTCCTGGTTCCGGCGGCCCGCGCGCGGACCGCTGGGCCGTAGAGCACGACCTCGTCGAGCCATCGTTCCGGCCGCGGGCGCCCCGGCGCGTGCCCTCGACGCCTACCGGCCGCGGCGCGCGTCGAAGCTCAGCGGCCCCGGGCCGAAATGCGTGATGAGGAGCGCCGCGCCGAGCAAAGCTACGTTCTTCATGAACATCGCCATCTGGATCTGCCCCTGCGTCGGGTCGTGCACGTGCCAGAAGTCGTGCATGGCAAGCGTGACCGGCACGAGGAAGACCACGAGCAGCCAGGCTCCGAGGCGCGCTCGATAGCCCAGGATGACGCTGAGACCGCCGAAGAAGGAGATGAGGCCCGACAACGGGACGAGCAGACTCGGGAACAACACCCCGTGCGCGGCCGCATGCGTGATGGCGGCCTGTTGGAAGTGGCCGGGCGCCGCCACGATGAAGATCAGGCCGAAGAGCACGCGTCCCACCACGACCACGACGGCCGCGAGTACTCGCTGCTCGCGACCCCAGCGTGCGCCGGCGCGCTGCGCGGCGCGACCCATCGTTGCGAATGTGCTCATCGGCTCGGTTCACTCCCCGGAGGACGCGCCGTCGCGGCCGCCGCTGGCTTGCTGCAGGCTCACTTGCGGCGTCGAGGGGAGCATCGCGCGTGCCGGCGAGCGGTGGCGGACTCGACGCGTGGTAGCCTCGCCTCGTGCGCCCCGTCACCCTCACGCGGGTCATGCATTGCCGTGCGTCGCGCGAGACGGTGTGGAAGCGCATCGCGGACACGCTTCGACTGAATCGCTACGTCGGCAACTCCGCGCTCGACGTCAAGGAGCGGGAGACCGACGACACGTACCGGTTCGAGCTGCGATGCCGGATCGCGGGGTTCCGCGTATCGTACCTCGAGCATCCGTACGAGTTCGTCGAGGGCGAGCTCATGGCGTTCCACCGCGTGATGCTCGACGGCCCCGCGCGCACGATCACCACCCGCTACGAGCTCGCCGACGCCCCCGCGACCGGGGGGTGCGACGTCACCGTCGGCATCGACGTGATGCCACGAGCGTGGCTGCTCCGTCCGTTCATGTGGCTCGCTACGGCGCGCACGCTCGCCGCGCTCGAACGCTACGTGTCGGGGGCCGACGGCGCGGGATCCGAGACCGTGATCTCTTGCGCGGTCGCCGAGAGGGCCGTCGACGCGGCGCGCTCGCGGGTCGGCGCCGACCATCCGCGCGAGCTGATCGATCGACTCGTCGCGCACCTGCGGAGCGCCGACGATCTCGAGCTCGCGCCGATCCGGCCGTTCGCCCTCGCCACGGCTTGGTCGGTCGACCGCAACGCGCTCCTGCGCCTGTGCCTCGCCGCGGTGCCCGCGGGGCTGCTCGATCTGCGCTGGGGCGTGCTCTGTCCGAGCTGCCGCACCCATTCCCAGGTCTTGCCGTCGCTCCGCGACCTCGACCGGCAGGCCCACTGCCACGCGTGCGATCTCCGCTTCGATACCGAGCTCGATCGCGCGGTCGAGGCGCTCTTTCTGCCGCACCCGTCGGTTCGCCGCGTCGAGACGCGCCCGTTCTGCATCGCGGGGCCGGCCCTCACGCCGCACGTCGTCGCGCAGGTGGCGCTCGAGAAGGGCGCGCGCGGGACGCTGGGGACGCCCGCGGAGCCCTGCCGGGTGAGGCTCTTCGTGCGAGGGGGCGCGACGGCGCTCGTGGACGTGGTGGACGGAGGGAGCGAGACGGCGACCGTCGCGATTCACGCGCAGAGCGTGTCGCCGGCGCACGTGTCGGTCCGGCCGCGGGGCAAAATCGAGCTCTCGAACGAGTCGGGCGCGGGACGCCACGCGAAGATCGAACGCACGGAGTTTCTCTTCAACGCGGCCACGGCCCATCACGTCACGACGATGGCCGAGTTCCGCCGCCTCTTCGGCGCCGAGGCGCTCCGCCCCGGGCTCGCCCTGCGGATCTCGCACGTCGCGATCCTCTTCAGCGATCTGTGCGGGTCGACGGCGCTCTACTCGCGCATCGGCGACGCGGCGGCGTTCGGCGTCGTGACGGACTGCTTCCGCTACGGCACGTCGATCGTGCAGCGCCACGGCGGCACGGTCGTCAAGACGATGGGGGACGCCGTGATGGCAGCGTTCACGAGCTCCGCGGCGGCCGTCGCGGCGGGAGCAGAGATGCTCGAGCGATGGCCGGAGCTCGTCGAGAACCAGCCGGCCGCGCGCGCGCTCGACCTCAAGATCGGGATCAACGCCGGTCCGTGCACGATCGTGACGGCCAACGGGGGAATCGACTACTTCGGGCAGACAGTCAACGGCGCCGCGCGTCTCTTGCACCTGGCGGGCGAGCGAGAGGCCGTTCTCGCCGAGGGGCTCGTCGAGGCGCTGCCGCCGGGAGCCCAGGTCGTCGAGCGCCGCCTGGTCCGAGTGAAGGGCATCGACGAGCCGATCCCCGTCGCGAGGGTGCGCGTCGCGGTGCCCGGCGCGCGCGTGGCAAGTGTGTGATTTTCACGACTCGGGGGAACGCGAGGTACACCTGCTTCGCGCCTGCGCCGTTCACCACGCGCCGCCGATGCTGACCCCCCGCCGCCCGACGCCCAAGGTCACCGTCCGTCCGCCGTCGACCTGCCGGGTCACGTCGACTCGCACGTCGCTCGACTGGCGCGCCGGGAAGGGCGCGTGCGGCGGGACGCCGTAGACCCCGGCGCTCGCGACGACCCAGAGCGACGGGGCGAGGGGAGCGGTGTACGTGAAGCCCGCACCGATCGCGCCGTCGACGGGGCAGCCCGCGCTCGAGAAGCCCTGCAGGGTGAGCGCGTGCGTGATGCGGAGGGACGCGAACCGCTGCACCGCGAACCCGTTGATCGTGTTGCCCGAGGGCTCCTCGCGGCTGGCGCAGTTCGAGAAGCCGCCGCCGATCGACGGGATGTCCGTCTGGAGCGAGAGGCGCAGCGGCGTCGAGAGCACCCAAGTCGAGAGCCCCGCCGGGCCGCTCGGCTCCCCGTGCAGCCAGGGTGCCGTGAGCTGCAGGTTCGAGACGAGAGGGGACGTCGACGGCTGCGCCGACACAAAGCCGGTCGTGGGCGGCTGCCAGGCGGCGATCGGCGGCTGCTGCGCCAAGGCCGGCGAGGCGACGAGGAGCGCGGCCAGGAAGATGCCCGTTCGCATGTCTTGAGGATGACCCGCGGCCCATCCCGCGTCCACGCCGCCCGTCACGAGCGTCCCTCGTTGAGGGCGAACGCGAGAGCGAGGCAGAGTGCGGTCGTCTTGCTCATGCCCCGACCATGGCCGCCGGCGTCGCATTCCGTGTTCTTGACGCGCGAAGGATTTCGTCGAGCGTGACCATAGGGCGACGGGAGGCGCGCGAATGTCCAGGGCGGTCTTGTGGGGCGGATTGGGCGCGGCGCTGTCGTGGGTGGCGACGGCCGGGGACGCACGCGCGTGCGGGGGCTGTTTCCATGAACGCGGTCCGACGCAAAGCGGCACCGTCATCACCGATCATCGGATGATCTTTGCCGTTTCTCCAACGCAAACGACGCTTTACGACGAGATCGAATACCAGGGATCGGCTGCATCGTTCGCGTGGGTGCTTCCCATTCACGGCCCCGTCGCGGTGGGGCTGAGCTCGGACGCCCTCTTCGCGGCGCTCGATCAGGTGACCCAGACCACGATCGTCGCGCCGACCCTCCCGCCGTGTCCCTCGCCGCCTTCCTGCGACTGCGGCGACGACGGCAACGGGAGCTTCGACCTCGCATCCGACGCCGCGACGCTGCCGAACGGGTCCGCGGTCACCGTCATCGATCAGGCCGTCGTGGGCCCGTACGACACGGTGCAGCTTCAATCGACCGATCCGATGGCCCTCGAGAACTGGCTCACGGCGAACGGCTACGCGATCCCGACCGCCGTACAGCCGGTCATCGCCGCGTACGTGCAGGAAGGCTTCGACTTCCTGGCGCTGCGCCTCGCGCCGGGGCAGGGCGTTCAGGCGATGCGGCCGGTGAGCGTCACGGCGCCCGGGGCGGGGCTCTCGCTGCCGCTGCGCATGGTGGCGGCGGGCACCGGCGCCACCGTGGGGATCACGCTCTGGGTCGTCTCGACCGGGAGCTACGAGCCCCAGAATTTCTCGACGTTCACGATCGACCCGGCGGATCTGGTGTGGGACTGGTCGAAGAACCTCAGCAACTATTCGACGCTCGTCTCCCAGAAGGAAGCGTCCCTCGGCAACGCGGCGTGGCAAATCGAGAGCGCCCTCGACCTCTCTCCGACGAGGATCGAGGCCATCGTGCTCGCCCGCAGCGCCGCGAGCGAGTACCTATCGATCCCGGGTGCCGACGCGGGGGAGGGCGGGGCCTCCGTGCCCGACGCGGCGACCGGGGAGACAGCGGACCAGGTGCGCAAGCGGGACCTGGCGACGTGTTTTGCGGGGGGCACGGCTTACCCGGCTCGAATCACGAGGATGCGGGCCGATCTCGCGCAGGCGGCCCTGGCCAACGACCTCGTGCTGCAGGCGTCCGCGGACCAGCGAGCACACTCGAACGTCTACTCCGTCTCGAAATCGATCCACGCGCCGACCTGTCCCACGTACAGCCCCGTCACGTGCCCGCCGTGTCCGGATCCGAACGTCGACGCTTCGGGCGACGACGGAGGAATGCCCTCGTTCGACACGCCGGGCGCGCTATCCGGCGGTCGACGATCTTCGGGATGCGCGCTGGCCGCGCATGCACCCGGCGCGGGTCTCGGGATCGTCGCGGCGGGTCTGGGTCTCGCGGCCCTGTCCTGGCGGCGCAACCGCCGGCGACGTTGACGGTCGCGGCGGCGCGGCGCCGCTTCGCCCGTGGGAGCCGTGGCTCGTTGGATCGAGAACGCCACTCTCGTCGTCGACCGAGCGGCTCGGACGTGAGGTCGCGCAGCGCGCTCCATTGGAAAGGCCGTTCGGACCCTTCGTCTCGCGGCTCGAACGAAGGAAAGAGCCGCCCGTCCGATCGAAAAAGCGCGACGAATTCTCGGCGAAGCGACCTTGAACGATGGATGGGGTCGGCCGCCCGTCGAAAGAGTCTCTCCGCGAAATGAAGAGGACAGGTCGCCGACGACGGGACGCGCTTCGTTCAACGCAACCCCGGGCCGCAGATCAACTTGCTAGCGTCCGTATGTCCTCCTGACGTGGCCCCGGTGCGGTGCGGGTACCTGACGCCGGACTCCATTCGGAAGCCCGAGGCCCTTGCGCGCGCCCTCGAAGACCGGTTCGACGACATCCGGGTCGGCGTTCACGACGGCGTCGACGTCGTCTTCGGGCACGACTGGCTCGGCCCCGTGTCGGCGAAGGAGCGGCCTCGGATCGCGCACGTGCTCACGTCGACGCTCGCGGCCGGCGCCTACGGCCACGTGACGCAAGCACGCGGGGGGACGCTCTCGGTCTTCAACGAGGATTCGGTCGAGGTGTTCGCGGCGCCGGACTAGACCTGATCCGAGGTAGAATCTTCGACGACGAATTGCGGCTCAAGATTGAAAGCCAGTGTTGTTCATCACAACGACCTGATGCGAATCGGTGAGATTGACGGCGGCGTCTTGCGCCCCCCCATCACGGAAAGCCGCAGAGCGACAGGATGTCGGTGACCGTCGTACCCCCCGGGTTGCGGCTGCCGAGTCCAGGGCAGAACGGGCAGCCGTCGAAGGCGATGAGCGTGCGCGTCGACGGGCCGAAGCACGCGCAGCTGCCCGCCGGGCAAACGCAGGTCGCTTGATAGAGGATCCCGCCGCAGGTCTCGCTGACCGTCGAGGAGCATTGCCCATTGCCGCTGATGCCGCCGCCCGAGGACTGGATGCACCCGGCGTCGTCCGTCGGCCCCGCGAGCGGGATTGCGCCGCCTGAATCCAACCCGCAACCGCACTCGCTGATCGCCGACAACATGCAGTTGACGAATTCCCCGGTTTGGCCCTGGTCCGGGATATGCGGCCCCAAGCATGACCCCGTTGAACCTCCGTCCTCGGCGCAAGCGAAGGCGCTGGTGATCGCGCCATTGCACACGCAATCGGCCCCACACGCCGCGATCTGCCTTGGGCATCCCTTCGCAATGCACGGCCAGCACGCCTTGAGGTCCGGGGATTGGGGGGCAGGGAGGGTTCCCCCGAAGCACTCCTCCCCGACGCCCGCCCCGCTGTCTTGCAGCACGAGCGAGGGCGGGCTGAACGTCGCGTCCGACTCGCCGGATGGAGTCCCTGCGTCGACACGCGGGGTCCCGGATGGCACCGCCGCATCGTGGTGGTCGCCGGGGACATCGTGCACGCTGCCACCGCAAGCCACCATCAGCCCGAGCAAGGCAAACCCCGCCCGCCGAGCGTTTCCGACGCCCGTGTCCATGGCAGTCCTCCATGCGGCCCGCCTTCGTGGCGTTCGCCGCCCCCTGGATGACTCATGGCCGAGTCGAGCGACAGCCGTCGATCCGAGCGCCGCGCGGCCGCCATTCCGGCCCCCCCTCTCCTCCTTGCGGGGTGGCGGCCCAGGCGCGTCTCCTTCGCTTCTCCCCCCCGATCAGGCCAGATTCCGTGTGGCCCGCCAACGTCTAGGATGACTCCGGAGGTCTCGAGGGAATTGCGTCGAAGCGTCGCCTCGCCGCACGACTCCGTGTCCGTTCCAGCGCGATTCAGAGGCTTCGAGCGCCTGTCGGCCATCGTCGTCATTGCTCTTGGCCTAAGGACAGGAATAGGGAAAGGCGCCGGTCTACGAAACGGTTGGGCACGATGAACAACGCCGGCACCGCGACGAACAGGACGAGGCTCAGACCTGTGTTCCAATGCGCGCCCAGCACTGCCGCTGCGTAGACCGCGATGGGCGTCGCGCCTGGACCTTGGCGATGAACGCGAGCATTAGTGTCGCGCCGTAGAGGCTGATGGCAGCTGGGTCGCCGGGATGACGCCCTCTACCAAGACGGGCAACTGCGCTTGCCTGCGATCGCGGGCTACATGCGCGAGCGCTACGTGCACAAGCAACGCTGGATCGGCGCGCTCACGCAGAACGCCGCGCGCGCGTCGATCGTGTGGGCCGCAGGCGAATAGGAGAACCAAGGGGGCTAGCGGGCGTAAGGGGCCAGCCGGGTCGAGTTCACATAGGGACCGTTAGCGGTCCTTGCGTGAGAGTGAACAGCCGACCGTAGGTGGATTCTCTTCAAGCTGTCGCGCGAATCGCGGTCACAAGACCGTCTCAGACGAGCCGCTGACCCTCTCGGCGCGAGTCGTGCTGATCGCGCCGGAGAGTCCAGGGTGCGGTCGCGCAGGCGCGGGGGCAAGTCGGTTGCTGATGCGCCCCCGTACGGCGATTCGCGTCGATAGGCGAGCCCCCCTCATGGCGATCGAGGGGATGCTAAACGGCTTCGCCGAACGGTGGGTAGGCACCGTGCGCTGCAGGGACGCTGCCAGAGCTCGATATGGCGCTGCGTTTGAGACACGATGACCACCGCCTCGAGCGAAGGCACCCTCTGGTAGTGCCTCAGCTCTTCTTCCCGATCGTATTCCTCGGTCCCCTCCCTCGGCACTTCCACGACGACCTTGGGATTGATGGCCGCGTTCCGGTCGTCGCGATCGGTCTCCAGGGTCCCGCCGACGACCGTCGCGTCCGGGTACGTGGCCAGCCCGGTCGCCACGCGGACGCGAAAAGGTCGGAGCTATGGACTCGGCAGTCCGAGCCGGCGAGCTGTTTGCTCAGCGCGGTCGCCACGGCCGTCCCGAGGGCCGCGTGCAGCGGCGTGCCGCCCGCCATCACGTAGATCTCGCCGTCGAGAAACTCGTGCTTCGTCGAGCTCGCCTCCTCGAGCATGCGGTACTCGAGGTACGAGTAGTGGTCCAGGCGGATGGGCTGGGCCATCGGGGTGAAAGATAGCACGCGACGCTGGCGCCGGCGTCCGCGTGCTGAAGCGCATCTTCATGCCGGAGCATTAGATGCTCCCGGACAACAACCGGATCGCCTCCAGCTCCTGGTTCAACCCGACTGTTGCTCGTTCCACTGTCAAAACCGACACGTT
>DATGJA010000564.1:0-19737 GCA_035295445.1 Polyangiaceae bacterium
GAGGAATCCGAGGTCGATGAGCACCTTGTGGAAGAAGCGCGCGTAGAGCAGGTGCATCACGGCGTGTTCGACGCCGCCGACGTACTGGTCCACCGGCATCCACTCGGAGGCCGCCGTCGGGTCGACGGGCCCACGGTCGTAGCGGGGCGACGCGTACCGGAGGAAGTACCAGCTCGATTCCCAGAACGTGTCGAACGTGTCCGTCTCGCGCCGCGCGGGCTTCGACGGATCGCGCGGGTCGCGCGCCCGGAGGAACGCGTCGTTGTGGGCGAGCGGAGACCCGCCCTCACCGGTGAACTGCACGTCGCGGGGGAGCACGACGGGGAGCTCGTCGTCGGGGACCGGGAGCGCCGCGCCGTCCCCGCCGTAGACCACGGGGATGGGGCACCCCCAGTAGCGTTGCCGCGAGATGAGCCAGTCGCGCAGCCGATAGTGGACGGTGGCCTCGCCGAGGCCGGCGGCCGCGAGCTTGGCGATGACCTTCGCCTTGCCCTCCTCGCTGGGCGTCCCCGTCAAGTCGTCGGAGGCGACCATGCGTCCTCCCCCCGTATGGGCGTCGGCCATCGACGCCGGGTCGAGCGGAGCCTGATCGTCCGGCTGGATGACGACCCGGATCGGCAGGTCGTGACCGCGCGCGAACGCGAAGTCGCGGGTGTCGTGGGCGGGCACGCCCATCACGGCGCCCGTGCCGTATCCCGCGAGCACGAAGGACCCGGTCCAGACGGGAACGCGCGCGCCGCTCAGCGGGTGAGCCACGTAGAACCCGGTGAACGCGCCCTCCTTCGACGCGGCCTCCGAGCCGCGCTCGCGCTCGGCGAGCCGCGACGTCTTCTCGAGGAACGCGGCGACCTTCGGGTCGCGCTGGGCTGCCTCGCGGGCGAGCGCGTGCTCCGGCGCGACCGTCAGGAACGTGACCCCGTAGAGCGTGTCCGGCCTCGTCGTGAACACGTCCAGGGAGGAGATGGCGGCGGGGCCGGGCTCCAGCATGAACCTCACACGGGCGCCGATGCTCTTGCCGATCCAGTCGCGCTGCATCTTGAGGACCTTGTCGGGCCACCCGCCCGCGAGCGACTCCGTCCCCGCGAGGAGCTCGTCGGCGTACGACGTGATTCGCACGAACCACTGGTCGAGCTCGCGCTGGACGACCTCGGTCCCGCACCGCCAGCACCGCCCGTCCTCGACCTGCTCGTTGGCGAGCACCGTCTCGCACCGCGGGCACCAGTTGGCGATCGCGGATTTCTTGTACGCGAGACCCGCCTTCAACATCCGCGTGAAGACGAGCTGTTCCCAGCGGTAGTAGTCCGGCTCGCACGTCGTGACCTCCCGCGACCAGTCGTACGAGAAACCGAGCGGCTGGAGCTGGGCCCGCATCGTCGCGATGTTTTCGAACGTCCAGTCGGCCGGGTGCTTGCCGCGCTCGATCGCCGCGTTCTCCGCCGGCATCCCGAACGCGTCCCAGCCCATGGGGTGCAGGACATGGTCGCCGCGCATGCGGCGGAAGCGGGCCAGGACATCGCCGATGGAGTAGTTGCGCACGTGCCCCATGTGGATGCGGCCGCTCGGATACGGCAGCATCTCGAGCACGTAGTACTTGCGCGAGACACCTTCGCCCGGGTCGGCGACCTCGAAGAGCTTCTCGGCGTCCCAACGGCCGCGCCACCCGGGCTCGATCCGCGACGGCTCGTAGCGGGCGCGTCGATCGCCTTCGGGGGGCGTGAAGGGGGAGAACGGGGAGCTCGGGGAGGCCATGAGCGGGTGACTTATCACGGCCACCGCTAACCAAGCCCGGGCACGTACACGAGCCCTGCGTAGAGGAACGCGGCGCCGAAAGGGATGAAGATAAGGCTCATCATCCAAAAGCGCAGGAGCTCCGGAACGACGACGCGCCGGGGATCCGAGCCCGGGACGAGCAGGACCGTGACGACCTGGCCCTGGGCGTAGCGGTTCCAGACCCCGTCGTCGGTCGCCTCGACCTTCTCGCCGTCGCCGGTCACGAGCTCCACGGTGATCCGCCGGTACGCGCTCCCGCGGTATGCGCGCTGGTGCCTGTACGCGGTGACCGTCGCGCGGCCCTTGGCCCACGAGAGCCACATCGACGCCCGCCACGCCCCGACGCCGACGCCGCCGAGCAACGCGACCGCGCCCACGATCGAGAGCGTTACCTCGAGCCCCTGCAACCCCGCCACAACGGGAGTCTAGCCACTACCTCGACTCGTGTGTGGACACACGGTTCGAGGACTCGGCCCGAGGGTCGAGCCGCTAGAGAATCGGGCCGCCGAAGTAGAAGTACGAACCCCAGCCCGAGCCCCCCGCCGGCAGCGACGTGCTCAGCGTGTATCCGCCGGTGAAGGACCCCTGCGTGAAGCTTGCGGCGTCGAAGCCGCACAGCCCCGCGATCTGATTGTCACCCTCGTAGCTCGGCGCGAAGTAGTAGCCGAGCGGCGCGTTGTGGTAGTTGCCCGCCGAGTCGATGTACATGACGTCCCGCTGGTACGACGACACCATGTAGCCGTGCGACGAGCTGTCGGGCGCGAACCCGCTGCCCATCGCGGTGTCGGTGTGCTGGTTGTTCGGCCACGTGTTGTAGACCTCGCCCCCCGCCTGCAAGTACGTGGCGGGGCCGTTGGCCATCGGGCCGGCCGACCCGTCGGGCCAATTGAACGTGCTCGGCGGGTACCAGCCGATCAGGTTGTTCCCGTTGACCCACACCCACCAGCCGGGCGCGGGCGGATTGGCGGTCGAACCGTTCCACACCTGGATTCCGAGCTCCCACGGCGGCTTCTCGGCGGTGCTCGTGGGCAGCGACTCGTTGACCGTGAACGCCGCGTTGGGCGCCGCCACCCAGCAGCTCGTTCCCTGCTGGCCGGGCGACGGGTTCGAGACGCCCCCCGGGCAGCAAACCGTGTCGCCCACGCCGTCCGAGCCGGCGTAGCAGTTGTCCTGGTAGTAGCCGTCGCCCGTCATGAACATGAAGAGCTTGGCGATTTGTTGGTTGTTGTCGACGACCCAGCCGCCCTCGACGCTCTGCACGGCCTGGTTGTTGACGCCGTTGCCGGTCGCGCACTGATTGCCTTGTCCCGAGGTCCGGTACCAGTTTTCGCACTTGCCGGTCTGGACCCAGAACTGCGAGACGTCGTGCTCGCCCGCCACCTCAATGAAGCCTGCGTACACGGGCATGATCGTCAGCAGGCCGTAGTAATTGATGTTCCGGACGATGCCGACGGCGTGATCGTAGTTGTACGTCGGGAAGCCCATCCCGTTTCCGGGGGCGTTATTGAGCCAGCAGTCGTTCTCGAAGGTGCTCTGCGAGCCGCTCGGGACCGGGCGACGGCGCCTCGTCGCCTTGAACTTCTCGAGACCGCCGGCGGCCGTGATGTCCGTGACGCTCGGGCGCGTGACCGCCACGGCGCCGGGAGGGCATTGCCGCGCGTTCCCGTTCAGGTCCGGCGAGCCGTCGAAGGCGAAGTGCGACGGGACGTTCGCCTCGGGCACCCCGCCGGGCAAGGGAGGGGGCTTCGGCAGCTTGGTGATGTCGGGCCGCTGGCCCTGGGCGACGAGGCCCTTGACCGACCGCTGCGCGTAGAAGTCGATGCAGTCGATCGTCTCGCCGACCGTCGTCTGAAAGGAGTGGAGGATGTCCGCGTCGTCGTAGAAGCTGTTGCGATACGCGGCGACGACCGCGGGGTCGTCGGTCGCGGACGGGGCCACGGCCGCCGCCAGAGCCAGGGCCGGCGCGGCGTTCGTCCGTGCGCCGAGGCTGTCGGAGGGCGCCGGGTCGGACTTGCCGCCGCCGCAGCCGGCTACCCAAAGCGCGCCCATCACCGCAGGGGCAGCGAGACGAAAAACGCTGGACGTGGTCATGGCGCGGCACTCTAGGCGGCGCGCGCCGGGCCTCCCATAGTCACTTTGTCGGTGCGTTGCCACACGCCACCCGGCACCCGACGCGCGTGCATTGCCGCGGCTTCGTGCTTCACTTGACACCATGTCCGGGCCACGGCGCAGGCTCCCCCTCGCCCTCGGGCCATCGACGGTCGAGCCCGCCCCTCTCGAAGAGGCTCGCGGCGTGGACCGCGCGTGGCGCCCCATCTACGCGGTCTGGGAGGTCACGCTTCGCTGCGACCTCGCGTGCCGGCATTGCAGCTCTCGCGCGGGTCGCGCACGCGACGACGAGCTCTCGCCCGCCGAGGCGCTCGACGTCGTCGCCCAGCTGGCGGACCTCGGCGTCGACGAGGTGACTCTCATCGGCGGCGAGGCGTACCTGCGTGACGACTGGCTGGACCTCGTCAGCGCGATCCGACGGCGCGGCATGCGATGCACGATGGTGACCGGCGGGCGAGGTCTCTCGGCCCACCGCGCGCACCAGGCGCGGGAGGCGGGGCTCCAGAGCGTGTCTGTCTCGGTCGACGGAATCGAGGCTTCGCACGACGCCCTTCGCGGAGTCCGCGGCAGCTTCGAGTCCGCCCTCCGCGCCATCGCGCACGTGCGCGCCGCCGGCATCCAGGCCACGGCCAACACGCAGATCGGCCACCGCAACGCGCGCGACGTTCCGGCCCTCTTCGACGCGTTGATCGCGGCGGGGATCGCCGCCTGGCAGGTGCAGCTGACCGTCCCGATGGGGCGCGCCGCCGACGACCCCGAGCTGCTCCTCGAGCCTTACCAGTTGCTCGAGGTGATGCCGATGCTCGCCCGCCTGAAGACCCGCGCCGACGCGTCGCACGTGCTCTTCTGGCCGGGCAACAACATCGGCTACTTCGGTCCGCACGAGGAGCTCCTGCGCGACGCGCTCCCCGAGTGTCACAGGGGTTCGTGCGGCGCCGGCCGAACCGCGCTGGGGATCGAGTCGAACGGCAACGTCAAGGGCTGCCCGTCGCTGCCGTCGGAGGCCTACGTGGGCGGCAACGTCCGCGAGCACTCGATCCGGGACATCTGGCTGCGATCCCCGCACCTTCGCTTCATGCGAGACCGATCGGTGGATGACCTCTCGGGCCACTGCCGGACTTGTTACTACGCGGAGGAGTGCCTCGGGGGTTGCTCGTGGACGTCCCACGCGATCGCCGGGCAGCCTGGAAATAACCCCTACTGCCACCATCGGGCGCTCACGCTGCTGCGCTCGGGCAGGCGCGAGCGCATCGTGCGTCGGTCGCCTCCGCCCGGTCGGTCGTTCGATCTCGCCGAGTTCGACCTCGTCGAGGAGACCTGGCCGACGGACGAGCTGGCGGTGGCCCGCGCCGTCGCCGATGGAAAGGAGTCCTGGCTGGCGCCTTTCCGTTCCGGGGGGTAGGGTTTGGTGCGGGTCGGTAGGGGGTAGCGGAACATGACGCCGCGGTGGGTCATCTGTCGGTCGTGCGGGCGCCACGTCAAGGCGGGCGACCGCGCCTGCCCGCACTGCGACGCCGGACTGTCGCGCCTCGATTCGGTCCGCGCGCCCGAGCGCCGGTCCGTCGCGGTGGGACGCGTCGTCCTCGCGACCGCCGTGACGGGCATCGGCGCGGGCGCGTGCGGCGGGCACGTGATGGGCCAAGACGCGCCCAGCCAGGCCGACATTCTCGGATCGTGTCCGGCCTCGTTGCCAAGCGGCGGCTACACGAGCTGCGTCGACACGAGCATTTCCTGCAATTGCACCCAAGCCGCGGGGTGTACGTGCACGAGTCCTCCGGCCAACCTCTGCGCGTGCGGCCGATTCGGGGAGTGCAGCGGAGGGTCGTGCGTACCGCAGGACTGCGGCAGCGACAGCTACCTGTCGAGCACAGGCTGCAAGCCCACGTACTGGTTCGAGGGAAAGCTGCCCCCGACCGCGACCTGCTACGGCTGCCCGCCGCTGCTCGCGTGAGGCTCGCGTGAACGTCGCCCGGGGGATGCGACGGGGGACGCCGCTCGGCGCGATGTTGGTCGCTGTCATCGCGCTCGCTTCCGCAACGACGCACGCGAGCGATCGCCTCCAATTCGAGGCGGCGGGCCGGGCGGGCTTCGGCTTGGCCCTCGGGAACGTCGACACCGCCCCCGGCGATCGACTCGACCAGACGAGCCCCGGCATGGTTCCGTTCGGCATCGACTTCGGCGTTCGCCTGCAGTCGCGATGGCGGGCCGGCGCGTACTTCGACTTTGCGCCCGCCGCCTTCGTGGGCGACGCGCTGAAGAGATTGGGCAGCGGCAACGCCGTGAGGGTGGCGCGCTTCGGCGGCGAAGCGGCCTATCATCTTCGG
Source organism: Polyangiaceae bacterium (assembly GCA_035295445.1). GTDB lineage: Bacteria > Myxococcota_A > Polyangia > Polyangiales > Polyangiaceae > Palsa-1150. Next base: position 6,204 of record DATGJA010000564.1, read on the forward strand.
CCCGAGGGACCGTTCGATCCCTGGTTCGGCGCGGGGTTCGGCGCCGAGTGGCTTTGGGCCGCCAACTCGGCAGGATCGACCTCGCTGTCGGGAGTCGAGATGCTCCTCGAGGGCGGCCTCGACATGCCGTTCGCGCCCGAATGGTCGTGGGGCCCGTTCGTCGGCGCGACATTCGGCGCGTACACGTCCCTGCCCAACCCCGACGTGCACGAGTGGGCCCTCGTCGGCGTTCGCGTGGTCGCGCTCTTCGGCGGCGGCGCGTCCGCGCAGGCCTCGGGAAGGGGCGACGGAAGCGATCCGTAGCGCGACCGATCTGCCCTTCAAGAATCCGGTCCGCGTGCCGTTCTTCCTTTCATGCGGTGTTGCAACTGCGGCGGGAACCGCTTCGTGCGACGGGAATACAGGAGCGGGAAACTGTCCGCTCCGGCAGCGGAATGCGAGCGCTGTCGGATACTTGCTCTCGTCCCGGGGCTCGCCGAGACGGAGGCCGAGCGCGACTCGGTGAGAATGGCGATCGCGGCGCGGGCGACGCTCGCGTTCGATGTGGGCGAAGCCCCGACGCTGCCCTGTCCGCCCTCCGCGGCCTAACGAGGTGGTCACCATGTCCATGCCGAGCTCCCCCGCTTCGCGTCCCGCCCCCTTGCTCTCCCGGCATTCGATGCACTCGCTGGCCGCCCGAGCGGCCGGGATGGACGGCGAAGGCAGGACCTTCCTTCACATCATCGCGTGGGGCGTGTGCATCGTGGTCGCCTCGACGATCATGGGCTTCGGGCACTGAGGACGTAGCTCGCCGGAGCACTTCTCGATGCACCGGCGGGTGCAACACCTCGGTGTAACGGTCGGAGCGCCAGGTTACACCCACGTGTTACGCCGGCGGGAAAACGTCCGTCCTGAAATCCGGCACTTGGGCGCTTCGCGCGGTCTCGTTGCGGTGGCATGGCCGTTGCCATCGCGGTGAGACCACCGCGCAATCGGCGGAGGCCCTCGGTCGGGTCTCCGAACGGAGATGACTCCTCATGGACCAAGCAAAAGAGACGGCGAACACCGACATTTTGTCCGACAACACCGACGTGCCCGTTTCACGACGCGATCTGGCCACCATCTTGGGAGTATTGGGTGGCGCCGCAGTGCTCTCGGAGGTCTCCGGCTGCGCCAGCGCAGCGCCGACGGACCCACCGGAGGGTCAACCAGCCGAGAGGATCGGCCAAGTCTCTTCGGCTTCTACGGGGACCGACGTTCAAAGCGGATTCGTCGTTAGTTTGAGTGGACCGAACGCCGTCGACGGCGGCACTCCGGGCGGGGACATTCCCATAGCGGACGGTGCCACGATTCTGAGCACGCAGAAGGGAATGCCGCAAAATACACTCAACGTACCGTTCGAAATGCAATGGGCCAACCCAAGCGTAAAGGGAGGACTGCCCGTCTCCTGGGTGACGAACTATTCCATAAACAACATCGATGGCGGTGCCGACGGTACGTACGACAATGCCACTTCCTTCGGCTACAACCTGAGTCCCATCGGTGGCGTCGCGGGACAGCCACAAGTCACGTTGTGGAGTCTGGAGACGTATTTCGAGCAGGCGGTCGGTCAGCATCAGTCCGAAATGCACTGGGGCACCATCAATTCGAATGACGGCAACCATTGGGACATTCGCATATTCGACGCGATCTACCGATGGGAAAGTGGGGAGGTCGACGTCAATATCAGGTGTCAAAATGGCGGCCGGATCGGACTGAACGGCGGACCGCTCAACTACGCGACCTGGACGGACACGGCCGTGTTCCTCGGCGTGAGCGGCTACTCGATCACCGGAACGGGCCCCCTTACCCTGTCCACTCCAGGATTGCTGCAGGTTGCGTCCACCGGCGGCAGCGTCAACGTGCTCGGCGAAGTGGGCTCGGTCAGCCTGACGGCGGCGCAAAACATCGTCCTCCAAGCCGAGGGTGCGGGATCCATCAGCAGCATGATCGCCGACACCTGGTACATTTCTGACCACACCGGTGCCACGAAGGCATTCTTGCAGCTGAATACCGGGGTCGCCGAGTTCTGTCCTTGGACGACGAACACCGGCTCGCTCGGCTTGTCGACCAACGTTTGGTCCGCCGTGTTCACGGACGCCGTCAACACGGGCGGCGTGACGACGGCGCAGAGTACGAAGAGCGCCAATTACACCATCAATTCGGGGACGACCCCCGACCATACGATCTGGATGAGCAGCGCGTCCGGTTCGTTTACGCTGACCTTGCCGGCGCCGAAAGCCGGCATGATCTTTCTGCTCGTCGACTCGGGGAACGGCCTCGCGTCGCACAACGTCACGCTGGCGCGTCATGCGTCCGAGACGATCAACGGAGTGGCCTCCAACCTGGCCCTGGTGACCAGCGGGGCGTCCTATTGGGTAACGAGTGACGGAACGAACTGGTGGGTCAACAAGATGGTCGCGGGAGGATGACCCAACCTCGAGCGCGCCGTGCGCGTCAATTCGGGCCGGGCGCCCCCGCTTCGATCCAGTCGATCAGCTGCGCCAGACTCGTCGGGTCCAGCTGGTAATTGTCCGTCTCCGGCATTCGAAGACCGAACCGGCCGCCGGCGTCGCCCGGGTCGAGGCCGCAGCTCGCCACGGGGGCCCAGCCGGCCTCGGGCGAGAACTCGATGGCGTGCGTCACCGGATCCTGCAAAGCCGTCAGCTTCACGACCATCCAGCTGTTCGCCGGGTCGCCGGGCGTGACGCGCATCATCCTGTCGTACTCGCAGGCGGGCACGTTCACGAGCGGACCGCGAATGCTCCCGTACGGGTCGAACCATAGCCCCGCGGCGAGCATGAACGGGCCCCCGTGACACCGGACGAACGTGCACGACGTCTGGATGACGGATTGCGCCGCAAGAAAGGACGCAGGGGCGTCCGCCCATCCGCCTGCGTCCGTCGGATCCGTCGCCGAGCCGGCGTCCTCCTCGTCCCCATCCAGGCTCGCCGTGGCGGCGTCGCTGGTGGCGTCGGCGCCGGCGTCGTCGGCGCTGGAACTCGCCTGGCCCGCGGTCGAATCCGGGGCGAACGCATCGCGATGCGACGTCGGGTCGGCGGCGGGGGCGTCCGGTTCGCCGGTCGAACACGCCGAGAGCGACCCTCCGACGGCCACGGCAACTGCGAGCGTGCGCGAGAATGCAGGGCGCCGTCCGCCCATGTCATCCCGGCATTCCGCGATTGCTTCGGACGAAATCGAGGAACTGGCGTCGCGTCGTGATGGGCGGCCGATTCAAGGCCCAGCGCCAAGGTCCGAGCTCCCCGTCGAGCTGCCGCTTCACCTGCGCGATCTGGCTGGCCTGGATCGCGCAGCGCACGGCCGTCGGGTCGACGCCATAGAGCTTTGCCGCGTTGAGCCCGAAAATCTTCCGCTTGATCGCGTCGGTGAGCGCCGGATAACCGTATTGCTGTTGGAACTGGGTGGATATTTGAAACTTCATGAAGGCGGCGATCTGCGGTTGCGGCGCGCCGTACCAGACGGAGTCGGTACCCCAGACGACGTTGTCTTCTCCAAAATACTTGAGGAGCTTCCCGATCACGTGCGCCGACTGCGTCGTGTCGTTCATGATCGAGTACCACGTCGTGCCAAGCTCGGCGTACACGTTCTGACCGGGGCCGATCCCGCTTCCCAAGACCGACGTGATGAGGGAGTTGACGCCGGTGGTCGCGCCCTGCTGATACGCCCCCTCGGGGAGGCTCCCGCCGTGCTCGTACGCGGAGTGATAGACGATGAAATTGACGTCCGGATACATCTTCGCGATGGGTCCGATGTCGCGCGGGCTCGTGTGCGTCGTATCGAACGTCGGCAAGGGTACGCCCTTGTGAGCGGCGAAGAGCTTCACGCCGAGAGAGCGCGCCTTTTCGATCATCGGAATCCCGGTGGCCGCGTCGTCCAGGTAGTAACCAGTGCCGTTCGGCCCCCAAGGCGTGTAGACCTTCCACGCGCCGACCCCGTACATCTCCTTGATGTTCTGCATGCCGTCGAGCTGCTGCTGCATGTTGTAGTTCGGCAGAACCATGCAGTGGTTCACGAGTCGCTGCGAGTGGGCCATCATGTTGACGGTGTCGCGCGCCATCGCTATTTCGGGGTTGGTCAAGGGATTCTGATCGTCCGTGGCGGCCAACGCCGAAAGGACGGCCACGGTCGTGTCGCTGTTCAAGAAAATCTCTCTCAAGTATTGGTTCATTTCGTAGCACGCTTGCGGCGGGGAAAGCCCGCATGCCGCGTTCGGTAGACTCGAGAGGTAGGTCGTATACGGCCCGATGTTCGTTCGGCTGGAGACGGCATGAGTTTGAATGTCGAAGATGAACTCCTTGCTCGGGTCCAGACTGACGGCGCATTGCTCGGCGTCGTCGAGGGTGTCCTTGCCGACGTCGTAGTAGCCGCCGCCGTCTTCGATCGCCCCGCCGTCGGAGCCGGTTCCGCCGCTTGCGCTGCCCCCGCCGCCTCCGCCGCTCCCTCCGCCGCCCGCGCTCCCGCTGCCGCCCGGTCCTTCGCCGGACCTTCCTCCCGGGAAGCCGCTCCCCGCCGAGCCGCTTCCCCCCGCGCCGGAGGATCCCCCGCCGCGCACGCCTCCGGGCGCGCTGCCCGACGAGCCACATCCGAAAAGGTTGAAGACCGACAGCGTGGTGGCCATCCCGACGGAGCTCGCGAGGAACTGGCGCCGGTCGATCCCGAGCCTTCGCGCGCCCGCGTCGGCGCGTTCGAGGATCATCTGTCGCATTCTTCGGAGGCGCGGCGTCTGTTCGCGGAAGTATTCGCCGTTGCTGATGCTGCCGAGCCATATCGGCGGTTCGAGTGGCATTTCGGGGTCGGTCTTCCGCAAGAGGCGCAGCCAAGGATAGGGTTTCATCGCGGCCTCAATATGGTCTCGCCCCGTCACAAAGCGCAATCCTCAGGTCGCGTGCGATGCATGTCCCGCGCGGAATCCGAGCGGGTGAGCGCATCCTGAGATGCGTTCGCCATTGGGACAACATTGCGCTGTGGCAAGTCGCGGAGACTAGCGTTTGCGCATATTGACGGCGTGGTTGGAAATGGGCCGGATGTCGGTACGCGTCCAGCTCAAGGCGCCGGCCTCAGCGAGGGCAATGGCGCGCGGCAGATGCGGGCCCGGCGACTACGCGGCTCACCCGGCGACTGCCCGTGCACGCGTCCCAAGTGCGCCTGATTTGCGGTACCTGTGGAGCATGCTGCAAGCCTTCGATGTCTCCGCCGCCGTGTTCGTACGCGGGCTCACCCATCTGAAGACGGTCCTAACGAAGGGCGAGGCGCACGGAACGAAGGTCACGGCCTCCCTCGTCGAGGGGATGCAAGACCTGGCTGCGCAGGTGCACTGGGCTAGCGAAGGCTCAAAGCTCGCGCTCGACCACGTGCTCGGCGTCTCGCGGGCGCCCGCGCCTTCGACGGCGACGACCTTCGCGGATCTTCACGCGAGCATCGACAGCGCGATCGCGTATCTCGAAGCCATCGACCCCGCGGCCCTCGAAGCCGGCCTCGACCGAGCCATCGCGCTTCCCATGCGCGGTCGCACAAAGTCATATCGCGGCGATCGCTTCTTGATCGAGTTCGCGCTCCCGAACTTCTTCTTTCACCTGACGCTCGCGTACGCGATCCTCCGCAGCGAAGGCGTGCCGCTGGAGAAGGTCGACTTCATGGGGCAATAGCGCTTGACATCGGGTCGGTCGACCAGTGGGCGAGCGCAAATGCGGGCGCAGCTCGATCCGTAAGTGGCTAAAAAGTCTTCTTCGAATCACCGACCGTATCGTGAGCGTGCGCTCGAGAGAGTAGCCCGACGGTCGTATTGATCTCTCAGGGCGGCATCGAGTCACGCGCTTGTCGCCTCGCGTCGCTACCACCGATGGCACGTGTGCGAGGCGAAGATGGGATAGCCGACCGCGCCGCAGACGACGCGCAGGCTGTCCTCCGTCCACGCCACGTCCCGGGCGTAGCGCTCCACGAGCTCCTTGCTGCCCCCCGCCTCGACGATGAAGACGCGCGACTGCGCGACGAAAAGACGCACCGTGTAGAGAAACGGCTTGCCTCCCGCCTCGTCGTGCCCGAAACGAAGCTCCTTGCCCGGCGTGCCGTCGCGCGACTTCACGTCCGCCTCGCCGACAAGCGCGTACCCGTTGAGCTGACGCATGCGAAGGGACGTCGCGCGCGTCCAGAAATCGAGGGTCCCGTTCTCGTCGTTGTCGACGACGCGCACCGCGACGACGACCCCCTCCGGCGCGAGCGCGCGGTACGCGAAAGGGGGATCTTGATCTTGCAGCTCGACCATGCCGGGCGCCGTGTCGACCTTGAACGGGCGCCCGCACGCGGCGGGTGCGAGCGCGAGCAGCAGGAGCGCGAACCGCTTCGTCCCTGCCGACCTCACGGACTGCCCCGCGGGGGGATGTGCAGCAGCGACGCCAGACCGATGTCCTGCAGCCAGGAGAAAGGCAGGAGCGCCGTGTCGCGCACCGGCTGATCGGCCACGGGGGCAAAGCTGACCGTGATGCTCGAGAAGGCGATCTTGTCGCGAAGGAGCTTGAGCTTCCCCTCGAACCGTTCGATCTCCTCGGTCACCCGCCCGAGCTGCGTCTCGATCGCAAGGGCTTCCTGGACGCTGGCCTTCGTCAGCAAATCTTGCAACCGAGCGCGCATCGCGTACGCGTTCTTCAGGCGCGCCTCGAGGTCGACGTACTCGTCGGTCACGTCCGCCGCGCGGATGTCGCGGTGAAGGACGTCGCCGAGGGCCTCGACGCGCCGGATGGCCTCGTCGAATCGATCGCGCGGGACGCGAATGCCGATCTCGGCGTCCTGCCGTGTCGAGAGATAACCGCCGGTGTCCCGTGCGATCCGCTCGACGGCGTCGAGCCCCTGCTCCACCTGGAACACCGCGAGCGACAGGTTCGCCGTGTAGATGAGCATCGCGGCCGAGTGCGGGACGTCCGCCGCGGTGGCCGGCGGCCGGGACGGCGGCGGCGGGGGTGAGGGCGGGGCTCCCGGCGCGGCGGGCGCCGAGGCGCGCACGTCCTGCGACGCAACGACCTCGGGAGCCGGCATGGCGGGCGCACCCGGCGCGTTCGCGCTCACCTCAGCGCTCGCCGGCGAGGCGCCGCGCATCCCCGAGACCCGCGCCGCTCCGCCGCCGCAGCCGAGAGCGAGCGCGCACACGACCCAGAGGATCTTCTTCACGGCGCGAGGGCCTCGTTCCACTCGCGAATCGTCCACCGCGCGACGACGCCATGCGCCACGAAGGGATCCGCCTTCGCGAATCTCTCCGCGGCCTCGCGCGTCCCGAACACGCCCATCGCGCCCGCCGGCTCGTCGGTGAACGGACCGATGAGCAGGAGCTGCCCCTCGTCGCGAAACTGCTTCCAGAGGGCCCGATGCGCTTCGACGTGCTGGGGGACCTTCGCGCGAAAGTCTTCCGCGGACTCGTAGAGGAGGACGTATTTCACCGGGGCGAGAGTACCACCGTCACTTTTGCGTCGCGACGTACACGCCGTCCCAGTCGGCCGCCGGTGGGTGCGCGAGCATCGTTCGGCACCGCTCGGCGAGCACCTGGCTCGGCGGGTCGCCCGAGAGCGCCTCGAGCCGCGCGAGCGCTCCGCCGAAGTCCCCGCCGAGGTACGCCTCGAGCCCGCGCTCGTAGGCCCTCGCCGCGGGCAGCTTCTCGGCGCACTCCGCCGCCCAGCCGAGGAGCTCGTAGACGAACACCGCCTCCTTCTTCCCCTTCACCGCGACCTTGTCGACGCGGCGAAACGAGAAGTCGTCGCCGGCGGCGCGCACGACGGCCTCGCTCGCGAGGACCGCGACGCCGTACTGCTTGCCGAGGCCCTCGAGCCGCGACGCGAGGTTCACGCCGTCGCCCAGGACCGTGTACGACAGCCGATCGGGGGCGCCGAAGTGACCGACCATCACGCGCGCCGTGTGCACGCCGAAGCGCGTCACGAGGGCCGGAAGGCCACGCCAGGCGTCGGACGCGTAGAGCGCTCGGGTCGCGCGCTGGCACTCGAGCACGGCTCGGCACGCTCGTCTCGGGTGGTCCGCGCAGCGCACCGGCGCGTTCCAGAACGCCATCACGGCGTCGCCGATGAACTTGTCGACGGTGCCCCCGGTCGCCGTCACCGCCCGCGTCATCGCGTCGAGGTAGAGGCCGAGCGCCCGCGCGAGCTCGTCCGGCTCGAGGCGCTCGGCGAGCGTCGTGAATCCCTCGATGTCCGTGAAGAGAACCGACAAGTCGAGGACCTCGCCCCCCGGCTCGGGCTCGCGGTCGGCCGCGTAGAGCTGCCGGACCAGATCGAGGGACACGTACTTGCCGAGCGCCCGAACGGACGTCTTCGCGCGCTCGACGCCGTCCACGACCTCGGCCACCTCACGGAGCGTCGACTCGCGCGAGCCCGGCGCGAAGTCGAAGCGGCGCATGCGGGCCATGACGTCGACCACGCGGCCGAGCGCGCTCCGCAACTGCGTCAGCAAGCGCACGCCCCCGAGGAGCACCAGCCCGACGAGCAGGGCAAGGGTCATCGCGACACGCCCGCGCAGCGCGCGCAAATCGCGCGTGTAGACGGCTTCCGGCGCGATCACGGCGGCGAACCACTGCTGCGAGTTGGCAAGCGGCTTGAACGTCGCCAGGTAGTCGACGCCGCCCACCCGCAGGCGGCCCGATTGACCCGGGTGCGCGAGGGCGGCTGCGATCTCGGGCGGCACGTGCGCGGGCGCCACGCGCAAGTCGTCTCCGACGAGGGCGATGGCGTCGCCCGGGTCGAGGCGAGCGACCAGTCTCCCCTCGGCGTCGCACAGCACGACACGCTCGGGATCGCCCGCCGGCGGGCGCACCAGCGCGTCGATCGTCCGGGCGAACAGACCGACGCGGACGACCCCGGCGAACCCGCCCTTGCGGGCCTCGACCGCCTTCTGCACCGTCACGACCACCCGTCGTTCGACCTGCGGCAACGCCGCGTCGAACTCGGAGAAGGAAGGGTCGGTCCAGATCGGGCGACCGTAGTACGGTCGCTTGACCGTCGTCACGAAGGTCGGATGCGCTGTCGGATCGTTCAAGAGCGGCCTCTCGGGGTCCCGGGCGCCGTCAGGCCAAGCGACGCCCGGCTCGTAGCGCGTCGTGGCCAGCTTGAACTCCGCGCCCTCCGGGGACGTCCGCCGCGTGACGATCGAGCTGTCGGCCCGCGTCGAGGCCCGAAACGCAGCGATCTGCCAGCGGGACGAGGGACCGAGCACGGCGTCGCCGTCCGGCCGGTACCCGGTGATCGTGGCGGCCGTAAACGACAGATCCGAGAGCTCGGTGTGATCGAGGAGCTCGGAGAAGAGGCGCGCCTCGACCGCGCTCGGGTCGCTCGGATCGAGGGTCCCGTAGCGGATCGCGTGCTCCACGTGCTCGAGCGCCGTCGAGGCGATCCCGAGAGCCGCCGTGAGCCGGTCTTCGACCGCGGCGGCCGCGCGCTGACGCTGTGCCTCGGAGCGTTCGAGGATCGACCGCTCGGAAGAGGCGAAGAGCAGGTAGAGGGTCGCAGCCGCAGGGACGCCGACGGCGAGCGCCGCCAGGAGAAACAGCCTACGAAGGGTGAGCCACGGCGCTCTGGCCACGATTCTTTGACGGATGCTAGCCCGTTCCCCCAATCTCGAGGCGATGACCCCCCTGCGGCGGACGCTCGGCACCTTGGCCACGGTGGCGGTGGGCCTGTCCGCGGCGGTCTACTGCGCGTGCGGCGGTGGCAGCTCTTCGGGGCCGGGCTTCGGCGAGACGCCCGCGGGCCCGTCGCAAGCGGCATCGGACGCGGGCTCGGACAATCGCGCTCAGCCGGTGACGGCGCCGGCGCCGGCGACCGACGCCGGCTACGCGAACTTCGGCGCGTTCGCGGACGTCGAAGCGGGTCCCAAGGTGGACTGCCTGCCGGGCACGTACACCGGCATGTTCAACGCGGCGGCGACCGCCGACGCCGGGTTGCTCGCGCTCTTCGGGACGTCGTTCGCGTGGGGCGGGAACCTCTCGCTGACGCTCACCGGGACGACCGAGGTGATCGAGGCCGGCGGGGGCGAGTTCCGGATGGACTACACGGTCCTCACGATTGCCCCCGGGGCGAAGCTGTCCGGGACGGACATGTACGGCGGCCAGTTCACCGCCGACGTCTCCGGGCAGCTCGACTGTCCATCGCGCACGCTCACCGGGACGCTCGAGAACGGCACGTACCTCTTGCCGGGGCTCGGCGACGCGGGCTCGATCATGATGCTGGGGGCACTCACGGCCACGTACGACCCGACCGCGAACCCCGTCGCGCTGATCGGCGGCACCATCACCGCGTCGAGCCCCCAGGTGCAGTCGCTCGGCGCGAACGGCACCTGGACGGCGACGCGGCAGTAGGCGTCAGTTCCCGAGGAGCACGTCGACCCGGCGGTCCTGGGCCCAGGTCGCTTCGTCGGTGCCGGTCGCGTCCATGGCCCCGCGCGACGTGCTCGTGGCCTGCAGCGGGTTCAGGCCCCGCGCGACGAGGTAGAGGGCGACCGAGTCGGCCCGCGACTGCCCGAGCGTGAGGTTATAGTCCATGAGGCCGCGCGGGTCGGCGTGACCGACGAGGCGCATCTTGCGCCCCTGGAGCGGCCCGCTCGTGAAGCACTTGGCCACGGCGTCGAGCGGCGCGAAATCCGACTCGGTCAGGTGCGACGAGTCGAACGGGAAGTACGCGTCCCCGTCGGGGATGCCGCACGCCTTGACGACCTCCTCGGAGATCGCGACGTTGGACGCCGTGGGCGTGTTCGGCGGATTCACCGGGCCGGCGGGCGCCTGCATGTTCGTCGTCCCCGCCTGCACGGGGTGAGGGGGAGACTGCACGTGGGCCTGCTTGTCGCCCCCGCAAGCCGCGAGGAAGAGCACGCTCGCCGGACCGAGCGCCCGCACGAGAAACCCAAGAGCCTGTCGCATCCCTGCCATGATGGACCTCCGCGGAAGGTCCAGAAGCACATGGCGTGCCGGGGCTACTGCGTGATCGCCTTCAGGTCGAGCATTTCTTCGACGCTCGGCAGGACGATGAGCTCGCAGCGGCGGTTTTTTTGCCGGCCGTCGTCGTTGTCGTTGCTCGCGATGGGGTCGGTGTCCGCGAAACCTGCGGCGCTCCAGTGATCGACCGGCAGCTGACCGCCCTTCGGGTCGACCAGGTAGACGAGCACCTCGCGCGCGCGCATGAGCGACAGGCCCCAGTTGTCCTTGAACGGACCGCGCTGCAGCGGCTTGTTGTCGGTGTGCCCGGCCACCTGGTAGTCGCGCGAGGTGAGCTGCGGGTCGGCCTTGATGACGCCCGCCACCTTGAGCAGGATGTCCTTGCCGTCCTTCTTGAGCGTCTCGCGCCCGGAGTCGAAGAGCACGTCGCCCGGCAGCGAGATCACCATCCGGTTGTGCCGGACGTTGACCGCGAGGCCCAGCTTCGTCAGCTCGTCGAGCTTGCTCTTTAGCTTCTCGAACCGCTCCTTGATGAGCTCGAGCTGGCGCGCGCGCGCCTGGTACTCCGCCAGGGCCTTCTGCTGGTCGGCGAGGTTGGCCTTCGTCGACGACACCTCGAGCCCCATGTCCTTGAGCTGCTTGGTGAGATCGTCGATCTTCGCTTGGGCGTCGCGCAGCTTCGCGTCGTCGTCCGACTTCAACTGGTTGTACTTGGCGAGCTGCGCCTGCCACTCGTCTTCCGAGTAGCCGCACCCGCTCGAGCCAAGGCCGATGCCGATGCCCATGAGGGCCACAACGATCCAACGGTTGAAAAGTCGCATGATTGAAGGCGATGGTACGAGCACTCGGCCAGCATGGGAAGGGCCCGCGCGCGCCGCCGAGAAGTAACGCGGCAGCGGCTCGTTCGGGCTCGAACATCGCGCCGCGGCCTGATACACGCACCGCGATGGGACTCGCGCGAGGCGCCGCGGCGTGTGGTCTTTCGCTCGCGGGGTGCCTCAACGTCGATACCCCCTCGACGAACGTCGTTGTCGACAACCAGTACCCGCCTTCGGCCGCACGGCCCCTCGTCGTCTACGAGGCCCATTTTCAAGCCATCACGCTCGACGCGTCCACCCCGATCGCGCCCGGTGGCTCGTCGGGGCCGATCCCGACGATCCCCGCGTCGGACAACACGGCCTACGTCGTCCTCGCGCCAGGCTGGGAACCCGACGCCGGCGCACCAGCGTCGTTTCTCGTCCTCCAGTCGCGGAGCGGGTTCGGGGTCCACCTGGGCGACACCCTGCACATCCCCGTGGACGACGCCACGTTCGCCGGAAACTGCGTCGCGGGCTGGCCGCTCACCCAGTCGCAGGCCGACTTCATCACGAAGATCGTGTTTCCCGACACCTTCGCCGGTGTCCACTACGACGCGCTGACCTGCACCGCGACTCCCGTGGGAAGTGAATGAGCGTCCGACGGATCGGCGCCGTCTTCATTTCGAGCATCGTGAGCACGGCGAGCCTCGTGCTCGCGCCGGCCGTCGCACGGGCGCAGGCGGCCCCTCCGGCGGGTCACCAGGACGCGGCGTTCGACGTCATGAACCTCCTCGCGCATCACGGCCTGCACGACATCGAGGACGAGAGCTGGAACGCGTACGGCCAGTACACGTACATCTCGAACTGGAAGCTCCCCTTCCACGCGCCCTACACGAACACGGGCGGAAGCAACTACTCGCTCGTCCCCGACGCGGAGCGGAGCTTCGCCAGCGTCTTCACGCTCTTCTTCGGCCTGCACCTCTGGCCCGGGGGCGAGGCGTACCTCGTGCCCGAGTTCGTCGCGGAGCGGGGGCTCTCGCAGATCCGAGGCCTCGGGGGATCGATCCAGGACTACGAGCTCCAGAAGTCGGGCTCGGAGATCCCGTCCCTCTACCGGTCGCGCCTCTTCGTCCGGCAGAACTTCGATCTCGGGGGGGACCGCGTCGAGAAGACGTCCGACCCGATGCAGCTCGCCAGCGCGGTCAAGAGCCGGCGCGTCGTCCTGACCGCGGGTTCGTTCACGATCCTCGACGTCTTCGACCGCAACGGCGTCACGTGGGACCCCCGGCAGACGTTCCTCAACATGGCGTTCATGACGCACGCGGCCTGGGACTTCGCGGCCGACGCGCGCGGGTATTCGTTCGGCGCGACGGCGGAGCTTTACTGGGACGACTGGGCCGCGCGCATCGGCCGGATGGCCCCGCCGCTCCACCCGAACGTCCTGCCCACGGAGCTCAACGTGCTCCAGTACTACGCGGACGCGCTCGAGGTCGAACACGACCACGTCCTTTTCGGGCAGGACGGGGCCGTCCGCGTCCTCGGATACCGCAACAGCGAGCAGGCGGGCCGGTTCGCCGACGCCATCGCCACGTTCAAGGCCGACCCGACGAAGAACGCCGCGGCCTGTCCGCCGGACCTGGCGAACTACGGATCGGGCAACCCGACGGCGCCGGACCTGTGCTGGGTCCGCAGATCGAACGTGAAGCTCGGGATCGGCGTCAACGTCGAGCAGCACGTGACCAAGGACGTGGGGCTCTTTCTTCGCGCCATGTACTCG
>DATGJA010000565.1:0-25186 GCA_035295445.1 Polyangiaceae bacterium
AGGCTGCCGACGATCCGGGTGATCGGGTCCCAGCTCATCTCGGTCAGTTGTCGGGGCTCCGCCATACGACCTCCGCCCTGGAATGGGCTCAGCTCTTGGGTGGGTAGCCGGACGTCAGCGCCTCTCCGGGTTGCCTCCAACCCGGCTCGCGATCGAGCGAGGCCTTGGTGAAGTTCCGGAGCGCCCGCACCGTTCGGCCGTACATCAGCACGGCCGCCGACGACATCTTCGCGCCGGGAGGCTCCTCCATGAAGGGAAGGAACCGGTCCGGAAAGCCCGGCATCGTGCAGCCGATGCAAATGCCCCCTACGTTGGGGCAGCCGCCGACGCCGCCGACCCAACCCCTCTTCGCGACGTTGCAATTGACGACAGGCCCCCAACAACCGAGTTTGACGACGCAGCGGCGCGAGCCATAGTCCGTCGCAAAGTCCGCCTGCTCGTAATAGCCGCCGCGATCGCAACCCTCGTGCACGGTCTGGCCGAAGAGCCACGCGGGACGCAGGGCCTCGTCGAGCGGAATCGGCGGCGCCGCTCCCGCGGCCTGGCGGAGTAGGTACAGCAGGACCTCCATGAAATTGTCGGGGTGCACCGGACAGCCGGGCACGCAGACGATCGGCAGTCCTCCGGCCGAACGCCACTTCCAGCCGAGGTAGTCCGGGAGTCCCATTGCCCCGGTGGGGTTTCCCTCCATCGCGGGGATGCCGCCGTAGGTCGCGCAAGTACCGACCGCGACGGTGCACCAGGAGAGAGGAGCCAGGCGATCGATCCAATCGCACGTGGCGATCGGCTGTCCGCTGTTCGCGTCCGTCCCGAACGCGGCCCAGTATCCCTCTTGGTGGACGCGCTCGTTCGGAATGGACCCCTCGACGACCAGCACGAACGGGCCGAGCTTGCCTTGCGCCGCGCGGTGGAATGCCTCGAGAAAAGCGCTTCCCGTCTCGTACGCCAGGACGGGGTGATGAAGGTGCACCCGCGGCAAACCGGGGATGGCGCCGAGCACGATGTCCTCGAGGCTCGGCTGCGTCGCTGCGGTGATGGAGACCGAGTCACCGTCGCAGCTGAGCCCCGCCGTGAGCCATAGGACGTGCACTTCGGCAACGGCAGGCGCGCGCTGCGTGACACGGCCGTACGGGACGGCATCCTCCCCCATGGCACCCCTCCCTGTCGACGTTTCGCCGGCCGGCGACACTCGGCGACGCGGTCCCATTCGTATCACGCCCGCGACGGGCGATTCAACAGATGCGGGGGAGCGGCTCGCCCGTCAGCATCGGAAGTGTGCGCACACCTCCGACGCTCGAACGCACGGTGACCACGCCGGGATGGGCCGACACGACCGCGCCGACGACGGCCGCATCTCGTCCGAGCGGATGGCCCTTCATCGCGGTCACGACGTCAGGCGCGTCACCCGCCGGGACGACGGCGACGACGCGGCCTTCGCACGCTGCATACATCGGATCCAGGCCGAGGAGCTCACACGCGCCCCGGACCTCGGCGCGCACGGGAATGGTCGCGTCCGTCAATTCGATCCCCACGCGCGACGCCTGGGCGATTTCGTTCAGCGCGCTCGCCAGGCCGCCGCGCGTCGGGTCGCGCATGCACCGGATGCGGGGCGACGCGCGCATCATCGCCTGCGTCAGGCTCGTCACCGGAGCGCAGTCGCTTTGGAGGGACGTCTCGAACGAGAGGCCCTCGCGCACCGAGAGGATCGCGAGCCCGTGGTCCCCGATCGTCCCCGAGACGACGACGGCGTCGCCCACCGCGGCGCGGGCGACGGACAAGGCGCAGCCGGCTGGAAGGAGGCCGATGCCCGTCGTGGTGATGAAGATCGAGTCCCCCTTGCCCCGCTCGACCACCTTCGTGTCGCCGGTGACGATTTGGACCTCTGCCTCGTCGCAGGCCGCACGCATCGACGCGACGACGCGACGAAGGCGCTCGACCTCGAACCCCTCTTCCAGCACGAACGCCGCGGCGAGCACGAGGGGACGCGCCCCGCCGACCGCCAGGTCATTCACCGTGCCGTGCACGGCGAGGCGCCCGATGTCGCCGCCCGGAAAGAAGATGGGGTGGACGACGAACGAGTCCGTCGTAAGCGCGATGCGACCGGCCCCGGCCAAGTCGACCGTCGCCTGGTCTTCGAGCGCGGCCAGCGTGGCGTTCGCGAAGGCGGGCAGAAACACGTCACGCACGAGGTCAGCCGAGAGTCGCCCGCCGCTGCCGTGGCCGAGCACGATGCGGTCGTAGCGGGATGCCGGCACCGGACAGTCGAGGGCGAACCCGGGCGGGCGGGGCGCGGCCATCAGGAGCCTCGCTCGCGCGCCCCGTCACCGCCGCCAGAGAGGCTCACCAGCGGGAGGCGTTGGCCCCGCTCGGCCCCGTTGCCCGCCTCGCCGAGGCGAACGCGCCCGTACGCATGGTACGCGGCGCAGGCTCCCTCGGACGAGACCATGGTCGCCCCGAGGGGCGTCGACGGAGTGCAGCGCGTGCCGAACGCCGGACAGTCGCCGGGTTTCTTCAGGCCACGCAAGATCTGACCGCTGATGCACTCGGTCGACTCCTCGGTCTCGATGTCGCCCACGTCGAAAACGACTTCCGCGTCGTGCTCGCGGAGGCTGTCCTTGAAGCGATAGCCGCTCTTTGGGATCGACCCGATTCCGCGCCACTTTCGATCGCAGACGTCGAAGACCGACTCGACGAGGCCGCGCGCCGAGGCGTTGCCCTCGTTGCGGACGACGCGCCCGTAGCAGTTCTCCATTTCGGAGCGGCCGTCCTCGAGCTGGCGCACGGCCGCCAGGATGCCGGAGAGCAGATCGATCGGCTCGAACCCGGTGACGGCGATGGGGATGCCGTGACGCCGACTCAGGTCGTCGTATTCGCTTGTTCCGAGGACCGAACACACGTGCCCCGGACCGAGGAACCCCTGGACCCGATTGTCGGGTGCATCGACTATGACGTCGATCGCGGGCGGTACGCGCACGTGGGAGACGAGCGCGCTGAAGTTGTCGAGGCCTCGACGGTGCGCGACGGACACCGCCATGGCGTTGGCCGGCGCCGTCGTCTCGAAGCCGATGGCGAAGAAGACGACGCGTCGATCTCTGTGGCGCGCGGCCACCGCGACGGCGTCGAGTGGTGAGTACACGATGCGGACGTCCGCCCCCTGGGCCCGTAGCGCGAGAAGGTCGGTCCGCGACCCCGGCACGCGGGCCATGTCCCCGAAGGTGCAGAGAATCGTGTCCGGACGCGACGCGATCGCGAGCGCGCGATCGATGGTCTCGAGCGGGGTCACGCACACCGGGCACCCCGGACCGTGTACGAGCTCGACGGCGTCTCCCAAGAGCTCGTCCAGACCGTACCGCACGATCGAATGGGTCTGGCCGCCGCAGACCTCCATGAGGACCCACCGGCGCGTGCTGGCTCGCAAGATCGCCGAGACCAGCGTGGAGGCTGCGTCGGCGTCGCGATACTCGTCCAGGAACTTCATGGCACCCCCACATCGTCGAGCTTGCCGAGCGTTTCGAGAAGGTCGAACACGCGTCGCGCCTCCGCCTCGTCGATCCGCGCGAGCGCGAACCCCACGTGCACGAGTACGTAGTCGCCGACGCGCGCCTCCGGAACGTGCTCGAGGCACACGGCCTTGGCCACCCCTCCGAAGACGACCTTGCCCATGCGCAGATCACCATCGACGTAGAGCTCGACGAGGCGGCCGGGGACCCCAAGGCACATCGTTCAGCCCGTGTGGTCGAGGGCCGCCGCGACGGCGATCTGGCCGAGGCTCAGGCCGCCGTCGTTGGGGGGCACGCTGCGGTGACGGTGCGCGCGCAGGCCGGCGGCTGCGAGGCGCCCGACCACCTCGGTGGTGAGGACGGCGTTGGAGAACACGCCGCCGCTCAGGACGACCGCGCCGACGCCCGTCGACGCGCGGATCGTGACGCACGCGCCGGTGACGGCCGCGGCCAGCGCGGAGTGGAACCGTCGCGAGATGACGCTCGCGGGCACACCGCGAAGCACGTCGTCCCGGATCGCCCGCACCACCGGGCCGGGGTCGAGAGAGGCCGCGTCGTCTTTGCCGAAGGAGTACGCGTCGTCCGGCGGCAAGCCCGACGCGAGGCCCTCGAGCTGCATCGCCGCTTGGCCCTCGAACGACGCTTGGTCGCAGACACCGGTGAGCGCCGCCACCGCGTCGAAGAGGCGGCCGACGCTGGACGTGAGCGGCGCGTGCGTCCGACGCGTGACAAGCTCCAGGACGGCCCGCGCCCGGTCGCGACCTACACGGCGCGCCAGATCGCTCTCCATCGGGTCCAACCCGGCGCACACGAGGTGCGAGAGCGCCGATCGCCAGGGTTGCCGCGCAGCGCGGTCGCCTCCGGGGAGCGGAACCTGGCGCAGCCGAGCGACGCGCTCGACCCGACGAAAACCGCCGACGAGGAACTCTCCGCCCCAAATCGTACCGTCGGGTCCGAACCCGGCCCCGTCGAAGCAGACGCCGATCGCCGGGCCGGCGAGGCCGTTCTCGAGCATGCACGCCGCCATGTGAGCGTGGTGATGTTGCACCGCGACGAGCTCGATCGGATCGCGCCCCGCGCGTTCGTGTGCGTAACGCGTCGATGCGTAGTCGGGGTGTAGGTCGTGCGCGATGCGGGCGGGCGTCACCCCGTAGAGGCGCTCGTAGTGATCGATGGCCGCGACGAACGCCTCGTACGCCGCATGATGCTCCAGATCGCCCAGGTGATGGCTGAGCACCGCGCGATCCTCGTGGCCCAGCGCAAACGCCGCCTTGGCGTCGCCGCCCACGGCGAGGGTGGGGCGTCCGAGCGGCTCGCGCAGCGCGAAGGGCAACGGCGTGTACCCGCGCGAGCGACGGAGGGGGGTGATCCCGCCAGCGCCCGAAGCGTCGAGGCGCCTCACCACCGAGTCGTCGCACCGTGTGCGAATCGGACGGTCGTGGGTGAGGAAAGCGTCCGCGATGCCCAGGAGATCCTGGACTGCGCTTTCGTCGCGATAGGCCATCGGCTCCTCCGCGCGGTTTCCGCTCGTCATCACGAGGCCGAGAAACGACCCTTCCCGAAGGAGCAGATGGTGCAGCGGGGTGTACGGGAGCATGACGCCGAGCATGGCGGGGGAGTCCGGCGCGACCGAACAAGCCACCCGAGGCGCGGCGGGGTCCGGCGCCGTGCGCCGCCGGAGGAGGACGATCGGCCGCTGGGGCGACTCGAGCGCAGCGCGCTCGTCCGCGTGCACCTCGCAGAGCGCACGCGTGGCGGCGATGGAGGGCAGCATGATCGCGAAGGGCTTTTCGTCGCGATGCTTGCGGCGACGGAGCGCCGAGACCGCGGCCTCGTTCGTGGCGTCGCAAGCGAGGTGATACCCGCCGAGGCCCTTGATGGCGACGATCCGCCCCGCGTGAAGGTCGGCGATGGCCATGGCGACGGGGTCGACCGCGGCGCGCGGACGGCCTTCGGAATCGACGAGCTCCAGCCGCGGACCGCACGCGGGGCACGCGATGGGTTGCGCGTGGAAGCGGCGATCCGTCGGGTCTTCGTACTCCGCGCGACAGTCGGCGCACATCGGAAACGCGGCCATCGCGGTGCGCTCACGGTCGTACGGGACGGCATCGACGATGGTGAGGCGGGGGCCGCAGTTCGTACAATTGAGGAACGCGTACCGGTGGCGACGTTCGGCGGGATCGAACAGCTCGCGCAGGCAATCGTCGCAAGTCGCCAGGTCGGCCGGCACCGTGGCGGCGAAGCCGGCGTCCGGCTCGCTCGCCTCGATGCGGAAAGCTCCGTCACCCATCGGAGGGGCCGACGCACTACGCAACACGTCGATGCGAGCCAGCGGCGGGGGGTGGGAGGCGAGCTCGTCGAGAAAGCGACCGACGGCCGCGGGAGCGCCTTCGACCTCGATGTCGACCGCACCGCTGCGATTGCGCACGAACCCCGTGAGTCCGAGGCGCTGCGCCAGCCCGTAGACGTAGGGGCGCATGCCCACCCCTTGGACGGCACCGCGCACGGTGATGGCGCGACGTTCGACCCCCCCGATCATACGAGAGACGCTAACGCCAACGCGCGCCTTCGGGCAAGGTGCCGAATCGTCCCGGGGGATCCCTACGTCGCCCTCTCTCGCTTCGCTCGAGCGTGCGGGTCGTCGGATGCATCGTCCGCTCTCTCGCTTCGCTCGAGCGTGCGGGTCGTCGGATGCATCGTCCGCTCTCTCGCTTCGCTCGAGCGTGCGGGTCGTCGGATGCATCGTCCGCTCTCTCGCTTCGCTCGAGCGTGCGGACTATCTCGCACGCTGCTTTTCCGGAGCGGCGATCGAAAGGTCTACGTTTCTTTGGTAAGGTCATTAGTAGAAAGGCCCCGCCCGTCGCGTGTGGGTCAGTGGAGGGATGAATGCGCGCGTTCGTCGCGTCGTTGGCGGTATTCTCGGTCGCGCTCCTGGGGTGTGGCCGGAGTGGACTGCTCGACGATCTCGTATCGACGGGGGTGACGGACGGGTCCGCTGACGATTCGGGGGACGACGCTTCGGACGACGCTTCAGGCGACTCTTCCGGCGGCGACGACGCGACCGGCGACTCCGCGCCGGACGGATCCGGGGCGGACGGACAAGGACGAGACGCGGCCGCCGACGTCTCTCGCGACGTAGGCCACGACGCTCCGGGCGATGTGGCCGTCGATGTGATGCCCGACACCACTGTGGACGCCCCGCCCGACGTCGGCGCGGACTCCACGACGGACACCGGAACGGATGGCTCGTCGTGCCGCCCGCCGATGGTCCTCTGCGCTGGTGCGTGCGTCGATCTCAGGTCGAACCCGAACGACTGCGGCGCCTGCGGCCACGCGTGCCCCACGACGAACGTGTGTGCGGCTGGCGCTTGCGCGATGACATGCCCGCCGAACACGACGGACTGCGGGGGCGCGTGCGTCGAGCTCTCGAACGACCCGAACAACTGCGGCGCGTGCAACCTCACTTGCACCGAGGGGAACACCTGCTCGTCGGGCGCGTGCAGGCCGCTGTGCGGGTCCATGCTGTCGAACTGCGGGGGTCTCTGCGTCGACGAAACCACCGACCCGCGCCATTGCGGGGCGTGCGCGAACGCCTGCCCCAGTGGCGCGGTCTGCTCGGCCGGCGCGTGCGAGATGACGTGTGCCGCCGGCCGGATGAACTGCGACGGCGCCTGCGTGGATACGACGACTGACAATTCCAACTGCGGCCAGTGCGGGGCGCGTTGCTCGAACGGGACCGCCTGCCAGGCCGGCTCGTGCCAGTGCGCCAACGGTGGGACGCGCTGCAACGGCGTCTGCACGAGCACGCAGAGCGATCCGAGCAACTGCGGCGGTTGCGGAGGCGTGTGTCCGGAGGGCGACGTGTGCTCCCTCGGCGCCTGCGCGACGTCGTGCGCGACGGACGCGGGCGCCCTCTTGACCGCATGCGGAAACGCCTGCGTCGACCTGACGCGTGATCCGAACAACTGCGGCGCGTGCAACTCGCCCTGCCCGACGGGCGCGAACTGCGTCTCGAGCGCGTGCGCGTGCGGCGGGGCGACGACGCTCTGCGGCACGGCCTGCGTCGACACACAGAGCGCGACCGCCAACTGCGGAGCCTGCGGCCACCGCTGCGCGGCGGGGACGCTCTGCAGCAAAGGCGTGTGCACCGGACAATGCAACACCGCCGCCGGCGAGACGCTCTGCGGCGACGTCTGCGTCGACCTCGACACGAACGGGCGCAACTGCGGCGCGTGCGGCGCCGCGTGTCCTGGCGGCGCGCCTTGCATCGGGGGGACCTGCCAATGCGCGCCTGGATACACGCAGTGCGCCGGACGTCGCGCGGGTCCGGGCAACTGCGTCGATCTCGCGTCGAACGACGCCAACTGCGGGGCGTGCGGGAATCGCTGCTCGACGACCGATCCGGTATGCAACGACGGAACTTGCGCCGTGCGGTGCGCCGCCTCCGGGTTCACCCAGTGCGGAGGCGCGTGCGTCGACTTGCAGAACAACAAGCAGAACTGCGGTCTCTGTTTCGCATCGTGCGGCGGCAACCTCGTCTGCCAGAACGGCGCATGCGCATGCCCGACCGGGACCGTCAACTGCGGCGGGACTTGCTCCGATCTGATGACGGACAACACCAACTGCGGAACGTGCGGGACCCAGTGCACCTCGGGACAAGGCTGCGTCGGCGGCGGCTGCCGGTAGGTTTGCCACGGCGAACTCGTCCTGGCGGTTCATCGCCCCGGAAGACAGCGACGCTCGCTCTGAGGATGTCCCAGTCCGATCTCTCGTTTCGCTCGAGCCTGCGGACTTAGTGGATCGTCCGGCCAGTGACGACGGGCTCTCCCGCGGGGTCGACGACCTGCCCCCTCCCCAAGCGGGCGCTGGCGATCGGCGTCGGATCCGAAACGATCTGGTCGTTCGAGTCCCGCCAGGACCCGCCGGCATAGTAAATCGTCCCGTCCGGACCGCGCACCATCGTCCACGGGGCGAATCGGCACCCCGTGGGTGGGACGACCCAGCGGCCGCTGCGCCATGACCACCTGCCCGCGTCCCAGAGCCACTCGCCGTCGATCCACACGGTGCCTCGGGCCGGCTGGGGCGGTACGAACTCGACGTGCGCCGGGGGCGGCGCCTGGGGGACGGCGACCAACGCCGAAGTCGGCTGCGCGACGTAGTCGGGCGTCGTCAGGCTTCCACCACAGGCGAGCGCGTAGAGCAGGGGCGCCGCAGCGAGCGGCCGCATGTCCGACTCGCTAGCACGTTGGTTGCTTCGGTCCACTCGAAGAATGTCCCGCGCTCCCTGGCGGCACCTCGAGGTCGCCAGCCGGTGGGGCGCGGTCCTGTCGGGGCAACTCGTGCCATTCGTGTCGGCGTGCCAGACGCTCCCACCGGGGCAATCGGCCGTCGATTCGGTGTCGATCCGAGGTACAGACGCGATCGGCGCGGGCGACGTTGAGGACAAGCTCGCCACAGAGGAGAGCCCCAAGTTCCTCGGGCTGTTTCGGGGCGTCGTGTACGACTACGAGGTCTTCAACGCGGCCACCTTGCAACGCGACCTCGCGCGCATCGAGAGGTACTACCGATCTCGGGGATACTACGACGCGCGCGCGCGGGCAGGTCGGGTCATCCCGCACGGCGACGGCCACGTCCGCGTCGAGATCCTGGTCGACGAGGGGCTCCCCGCTCGCAACGACAGGCTCACGATCGACGGGATCGCCGCGCTGCCGCCCGCCGTTCAGCGGTCGACCCGCTGGGCTTGCCTCCGTGAACTGCGGACGGGCGCGCCGTTCGAAGAGGACGGCGCCGCCCGTTGCGAGACGGCGGCGCGGCGGGCGCTGACCGACGCGGGCTATGCGTACGCGACCGTGAAGCGGGACTCCTACGTGGACGTCGCGCGGCACGTCGCGAACACGTCGCTCACCGTCATCCCCGGGGAGACGGCGACGTTCGGCGCCATCACGTTCGAAGACACCGCATCGGACGCGACGAAGCGATCGCGGCCGCAGATTCCCCTGGCGCCGCTGAAACGCGCGATCGACATCGTATCGGGTGAGCCCTACTCCACCGCGCGAATCGATGCCGCGACGCAGGCGCTCCTCGACCTCGGGATCTTCGCGACGGTGACGATCGTGCCCGACTTGTCCCACCCCGAGTCCCACGTCATTGCCCTGACCGTTCGCTTTCAGCCGAGCAAGCTGCGCGAGATCCGCTTGGGCGGAGGCCTCGAGTTCGACGAGATCAAGACCGAGCTGCACGTCCTCGCGGGGTGGGAGGATCACAATTTTCTGGGCGATCTGCGGGATTTTTCCGTCGACTTCAGCCCGGGCGTCGACCTCTACCCGACGCTCCTCAACCACATCGTCGCGCCGCAGAATCTCCTGCCCGAGGAACGACTGCGGGCCAAGCTGAAGCAGCCGGGGTTCCTCGAGGCGCGCACGGAGGGGTTCGTCCGATCCGAGCTCAACGTCTTCCCTCTGCTCGTTGGGATCCCCCAGGAGACCAACAGCCCGGTCCCGGGGTTTCTCGAGGTCAAGAACGCCGTGGGCGCCGACCGCGCGTGGTTCGGGCGGCTTTTCGTCAGCCTCAGCTACGCGACCCAGGTGGAGTACCCGTTCGCGTACCTCGGCCAGCCGCAGGACCTCCGGCCGCTCACCATCCTCTACCCGGACCTCGTGACCTGGCTGGACTTCCGGGACGATCGCGAACACCCCCACGCCGGCTTCTACCTCGCCAACGATCTGCAGTTCGCCGGCGGGTTCTTCGGCGGGGACACGCACGACGTGCGGGTGCTGCCGGAGGCGCGGGCCTACTTGCCCGTGGGAAAGAAGGTGACGCTCGCCACGCGCGCGTCGGTAGGATTCCTCCTTCCCGTCAACTACGAGCCTGCTGACGTGTTCTCCGCGAACGCGGCCACGGCGGGACAGGCGATCGAGACGGTGCTCTTTCGCGGATTCTTCTCCGGCGGCCCGTCGTCGAATCGAGGCTACCCGCTGCGCGCGGTCGGCCCGCACGGCATCGTGCCCTTCCTCAGCCCGTCGCTCGCCTCCGCGCAGGTCGCGAGCGGCTGCGTGCCCGCGAGCGCAGCCAACGGATTCACCCAACCCGGCCCGCAGTGCGCCATCCCGATCGGCGGCTTCACGCTCTGGGAGCTGTCGACGGAGCTTCGATTCCCGATCAAGGGCCCGGTCTGGGCGGCGGTCTTCTGCGACTCCGGCGACGTCTCGCAGAACCCGATCGGACGGAGCGGAGCGCTGCGCTTCGACCACCTCCACTTGTCGTGCGGCCTGGGGGCGCGCTACGACACGCCCGTGGGACCGATCCGGCTCGACGCCGGCTATCGCGTCCAGCCGTTGCAGGTGGTCGGTTTCCCGAACGAGGCGGCGGTCTACGCGCACGATCCGACGGAAGGACTGCCGCCGACGCTGCTGCCGGGATCCGTCTTCGGCGCCGGCATTCCCATGGCCATCGCGATCGGCATCGGGGAGGCCTATTGAGCGTGCGACCTCGCCCCGTCCGGACCCGTTCGCGGCGGGTGCTGCGCTGGGTCGCACGGCTCGCCGCAGCCGGCGCGGGCCTGCTGGTCGTGTGCTTCGCGGCTGTGCTGGCGACCCTCGACAGCGCGCCCTCGCGCGAGCTCACCCGGCGCAAGGTGAACGAAGCGCTCTCCGGTGCGTTTCGCGGCCGGGTCACGATCGAAGCCATCGGGGGCCTCGGGCTGACCGGCGCGCGCGGCGTCGACCTGCGCGTGACCGCGCCGGACGGCACGCAGGTCTTGACGGCGAGGGGCGCCGCCGCGCGCATCGTGCCGCTCGATCTCCTCGCTTCCATCTTGGGCCGCGGTGACCTGCGTGTGGCCGTCCTCGAGGCCTCGGTCGAAGAGGCGGACGTCGCACTCGATCCCGACCCGACGGGCGCGTTGGAGATCCAGGCCGCCTTCGAGCCGCGCTCCTCGCCATCCCCCGGAGGACCGCCGGGGCGCTCCGTCCATGTCACCCTCGCGAACATCGCGGTGGTACACGCTCGCGTTCACGGTCGCCCGAAGGGCGCGCCCGCGATGGACGCTGACCTCGACCGAGTCCGCGGCTCGTTGCGCGCGGGCCCCGAGGGCGTCGACACGACGGTGACGCACGCGGAGGTCGCCACTCGCGGATTGCCGGCCGGCGCCGACGTCGTCGGAACGGTGACCGGCCGAGTCGCCGTCCCCGCCCCCGGCCGGGCGGGCATTCTGGTCGACGGCGCGTTCCACGGCGAGGTCGGCGGCATCCCAACCGCGACGACGGCCGCGATCGATCCCGATCGAGTCGACGCCGTGATCGACGTCCCCGAGACACCCGCGGAGAAGGTCCGAGCGCTCTGGCACGACGCGCCGCTGGCCCAACCTGCATCGGCCCACGTCGAGGCCCATGGCAGCCTGACGGCCCTGCACCTGACGGGGCGCGCGACGGTGGGGGCCACGCGACTCGAGGTCGCGGGCGACGCTTCGATCGCCGACGATACAAGCGCGACGCTTCACGCAGAGGTAAAGGACGCGGACCTGCGCGCGTTCGTGCCGCAGGGACCGACCTCGCGCGCCGACCTCTCCGCCGACGCCAAGATGACCGCGACGACGATGGGGGCGGTCGACGGCACCTTCGATATGGCGCTCCGGAAGGCCACGGTCGAAGGTCGCGCCCTGCCCTCCGCCACGTTTCACGGAGACTTCGCCAAGAAGGAGGGCGCGAGCGGCGTCGGTCTCACCGTGCGCGGCAACGTCGCCCAACCGGGTGCCCCGACCTCCCTGGTCGCGACCTTCGAAGGCGACGGGAAGGTCCCCGCCATCCGTTTCCAAGCGACCAGCCGGATCGACGATCTCCGAGCCATCGGGGCGGCTTCCGGGCGAGCCTCCGCTCACGCCGACGGGGTGCTCTCGCTCTCCGGCGCACCATCGATCGACGCGACCCTGGAGGCTGATCTGACCGACGCCTGCGACGGGCCCGCGTCCGTGGACGAGGCCAAGCTGGTCGCCCACGCGATCGGCCCCCTGGCGAATCCCGTCATCGACGCGACGATCGACGCCCGCAGCGTGACCGTCGATCTCGGAGATCACTCGGCGCAAGGGCGCCGGTTTTTTCTAGGCCAGGTCCACGCGACCACGCGCGGGACGCCGGCCCGCCAGCGGGTCACGGTCTCGATGCACGGCGACCCGTACGACGTACGCGCCGACGCGACCCTGCGCCTGGGGGCCGGCGTGGGCGTCGACGCCGCAACCTTCGACCTGTCGCGCGCTGCGACGTCGATGCACGTGGAGGCCGAACGCGTCGACGTCGAACCGGGTCGTCTCGACGTCGAAGGAGCGCGAATCACGGGCGTGGGCGCGCCCGCCGAGGTCACCTTGCACGCGCGTCCGCGATCGCTCGTGCTCAAGGCCGACTCCCCCGAATTGGATCTCAAGGCGCTCGGCTACCTCTTCGGGCTCGAGTCGAGTGTGCGGGGCGGGCGCCTGGCCGTGCGCGGGGAGGTCTCCGCGCGGCCGGACCGCGCCGAGGGAACGATGGCCGTCGATCTGACGGACGGCGCGTTTCTCGGATGGGACGGCGTCGGCGCGCATCTCGACGCGCGGCTCGACGGGCGCACCCTCGCGGGATCGATGCAGGTGGTGGCCGCCGGCATCGGGTCGCTGACCGCCAGCGAGATGCGCGTCGAATTCGGCGGCGACGGGCCGCTCGACGCGCCGTCGTGGCGAAAGGCTTGGGGAAGGGTGCGCTTCGAGGGTCAGGCGGACCTCGGAAAGCTCTCGGCGCTCCTGCCTCCGAACGCACTGCCTTTCGCGAGCGTCTCGGGCGACGTCGCCCTGCGCGGGCACCTCGTCCGTCACGGCGAGTTGGACGCGAAGCCGGACGTGGCCCTTTCGCTGCAGACCTCGGGCCTGCAAGTCGCGTGGTCCGGCGGCGCCGAGACCCGCAAGGACGGCGTGACGGTGGTCACGGCGCCGGCGTTCCGCTCGTCGGGGGTCGATCTTCACGTCGATGCGTCGGCAAATGGGGACTCGGGCTTCACGGAGGTCGACGCGCGGCTGACCGACGGCGCGGGCTCCCTGGTCGCCGTCGACGCGAAGAGCGACGCCGTGCCGTACGCGGCGATGTTCGCGTCGTGGAACGGCATGGCCGATCGTCTCGCGCAGGTCCCGGTCTCGGCGATCGTGACCCTCCCGTCGCGCAAGCTCGAATCGCTGCCCGCGGTCCTTCGCATCCCCGGAGTGCGGGGCGACTGCCAGGCCACGGCCACCCTCGAGGGGAGCTACCTCGCGCCGGCGGTGCGACTGCAGGGCGCCGTGCGCGAGGTCCGCTTCGATTCTCTGCGGAACGCGGCGCCGCTGGACGCCGACCTGGGCGCCACGTACGACGGCAAGTCTGGCGACGCCACCCTCGCGGTGGGTAGCCGCGGCAAGACGATTCTCCTCGCGGGCGCGCACGCGAACGCGCCGGTCGATGGGCTCTTCGGCCCAGCGGCCACGTGGGACGCGTCCGCGGAGGCCGCCATCACCGATCTTCCACTCGAATCGATCCCGACCCTCGCGGACCGAAGATTCCACGGAATGCTCCGGGGGCGAGTCGAGATGACCGGCCTGCACAGGGACGCGCGGGCGCTCGCGGACGTGACCGTCGAGCGGCTGCGCATCGGAAGGACGGCGTACGGGAGCGCGACGGCGAGCGCGACGTTCGACGGACAGATGCTTGACTCCAACGTTCTTCTCCAGCAGAGCGATGGGGCGGCCCGTGCCGACGCTCGCTTCGGCATGAAGTGGGGGCCGGCCTTGGGACCGACCTTCGACGCGACCCGGATGGCGCGCGCGTCCTTCGAAGCGACGCGCCTCCGGCTTGCCTTTCTCGCGCCGTTCGTCCCGAACACGTTCGACGAGCTCGACGGACGCGTCGACGCCCGCGCGTCCGCGTCGATCGTCCCCGACCGGCCGCCGGTCGTCAGCGGGTCGGCGGTGCTCAGCGACGGCGTCGTCTCGCTCACCGCGCTCGGACAGGAGTTCCGGTCGGTCACGGGCAAGGTGACCCTACAGTCCGACGGCACCGTCCGCGTCGACGACGTCTCGGCGTCGGCCACCACCGGGCGCCTCACGGCGAGCGGCGTCGCGCGCTTGCAGGGACCGCACCTCGTGCAGGCGGACGCAACGCTCAAGATCGCGAAGGGCGACGCGATGCCCCTGGAGGTCCAGGGGACTCCCGTGGGCACCGCGTACGGTCAGATCACCCTTCGCGCCACGACCTCCGCCGACCGAAGGACGATGAACGTTTCGCTGGACGCGCCGTCGTGGCACGTGACGCTCCCGGACGCTTCGACCCACGCAGTGCAGGACCTGCAGCCGCCGCCGGCGCGGGTCCACGTCGGCGTGTACGCGTCGTCCGATCGATTCGTGCAGCTCCACGGCGACGAGGGCGGGGGCGACCAGGCGGCCTCCGCGCCCGAGAGCGCCAACACGATCACGCTGAACGTGCGCCTCGGGCAGGACGTCGAGGTCAAGCGCGGGACGGATCTGCGCGTCGATCTCGACGGCGACCTCGTCGCGCAGGCGGGCGGGCCCAAACCCACCGTCACCGGGCAGATCCGGCTTCGCGGCGGCGTACTCACCGTCCAAGGCAAGAGCTTCGACATCCAGCCGGGAAGCGTGGTGACGTTCGGGGGAGACCCGTCCAACCCCGACGTACGCGTGACGGCCATGTGGGTCGCGCCGGACGGCACGCGCGTCTTCGCCGACTACGCCGGGCCCTTGAAGACCGGAAAGGTGACGTTGCGCTCGAACCCCGCCCTGGCCGGCGGCCAGCCCGCGATCTTCGCCCTCATCGTCTCCGGTACCGTCGACGAGTCGTCGTCCACCGCCTACGGCACCCAGTCGTCCGACGCGGCCACGACCGCCGGCACCGCCGTCGGCGGATTCGCGACCGGAGGGCTCACTCAGGGGATCGACAAGCTCACCGGCCTGGACGTCACCGCCAAGATCGACACAAGCCAGGCGAACCCGAGGCCGGAGCTTCAAGTCCAGATCGCACGGAGCATCTCGCTCGAGCTCGCGTACGTCATCGGCACGCCGCCCCCGGGGAGCAACCCGGACACGACGTACGCCACGATCGGATGGCGGTTCCTGAGGCACTGGTCGCTCGACACGACCTTCGGCAACCTCGGCAGCACGATCGCTGACGTGGTCTGGCAGCGCCGCTACTAGAGCGGTCGGCGTCTCCCCTCGAGCCGGTCGCCGTCCACGCCGGTCGGTCCTCGGGAGGACCTCCGCACGCGTTCCGGGACGGGGCGCCCTACGGCCAGGCCGCGAAGTGAATCGTCCCGTCCTTCATGCCGGCGAGGACGACGTCCACCCCGCCGGTCTTGATCATCCACTCGAGCCGATGATCGCGGTACTGCCGGTCGATCGGCCCGCGCCGCATCCCGCGGGGTCCGTCGCCGCCCATGTACACGGCGAGGTCGGCCGCGTCGCGCTGGACGCTCGGGACCTCGAGGCACCGGGCGCTCCAGGCCCGAAGTCGTAGGTGACGGTCGAGCGGCGCGAACCCGAAGAGGGCCGAGGCGGTCACGTGCACGATGAGCGAAGCATCCGCGCGCCCGAAGGCGTTCCCTGACATCCAATCGCGATCGTCGAGCTCTCGCTCGAGGCGATCCCACATGCGTCCGAGCTGCTCTCCCGCCGCCGCCGCCATCCGCTCGGCCGCCTCGCCGGACGCGCGCCGGAAGAAGCGGAGCTCCATCAACCCCCAGTTGATGGCGTCGAAGGACGTGTCGCAGATCTCTTCGACCATTCGGGCCCGCGCGCGCGCCTCCGGAGCGCCGTGGAGGAGCGGGCGCTCAGGCCAGCGTTCGTCCAGGTAATCGACGATGATTGTCGAATCGAAGCACCGGAAGTCGCCGTCGACCAGACACGGCACCTCGAGGCGGGGACCGGCGGCCGAGAACGCCTCGTAGTGCGTATCGTCGGACTTCAGGCGGAGCGGCTCGATGTGAACCCGATCGAAGGCGATGCCCTTCTCGTAGAGAGCGATCTTGACCTTGCGCGCATAGGGCGACAGCGGGTGCTCGAACAGGGTGAGCGGCACGGCGGACCTCCTTGGCGGGAGGTTATGTCCTTCCTCTCGCCATTTTCAACGCCTCGCTGGACGGAGAGCCAGCGCCTCCGCGGCAAGGATCGAGACCGCGCGCGACAGCTCGTCGGGGGCGAGGCGCGAGAACGCAATGCGAGCTCCGCTACGCCGCTGCGCGCCCGCAACGCGAACGCGAACGAGGCCCTCGGGCACGAAGAACACCCCTCGATCGCGCGCCCTCTCGGCGAGCCTTATCGTGTCGATCCCGCCCCAGTGGGCCCACAGCGCCAACCCCCCGTCGGGCAGGTGACAGGTGACGTCGCATCCGCCGCCGCGGGCGCGCTCGAGGGCCGCGAACGCTGCGTCGCGACGCTCCCGATAGACCAGCCGCCCTCTTCGCAGGTGGCGCTCGAAGCCGCCCTCTTCGATCCACTCCGCGACGGCGGCCTGGGCGATGCCGTCGTTGCCTCGCGTCCCGGTCCGCCGAATCCTCAAGACCCGGTCGACCACCGCAGGCACCGCGGCCAAAAATCCGATGCGGAGGCTCGGAGCGATGGCCTTCGAAAGCGTCGAGACGTAGACGACGTGGTCCGCGTCGAGCGCGAGCGGAGGCTGCGGGCTCGCCCGGAAGTGGTGCTCGTGGTCATAGTCGTCCTCGAGGATGGGCACCCCGGCCCGGCGGGTCGCCTCGAGGATCGAAACGCGCCGCGCGGCGGAGAGCGAGGCCGTCGTCGGGTAGTCGCGGCCGGGCGTCAGGTACACGAGGCGGCATCGATGCCGGCGCAGCGCACGCACGATCGCGTCCGCGTCCAAACCGTCGCCGTCGCCGGGGACTGGAACGAGGCGCGCGCCGGCGGCTCGAAACGCGTCCCACGCGGGAGGGTACCCCGGGTCTCCGACGACCACCACGTCCCCCGGCGCGAGCAACGCCTGCGCCACGAGCGCGATCGCCTCTTGCGAACCGTTCGTGACCAGGATCTCGCGGTCCGCCAGGCCGCGCGTCCTACGCAAGAATGCGCCGAGCGCCCGCACGAGGCGCGGGAGGCCCCGCTCGTCACCCAGATCGAACGCATCGGCGCGACGGCCGCGGAGCACGCTCGAGTACGCCGCGCGAAGCTCGTCCCGGGGCAAGAGACGCGGGTCGGGCGTCGCCGAGTGGAGCGGATACCGCGCCCGACCCGGGGCGGGGGCGACGAGGTCGCAGCCCTCGCGAACGAAACGCCAGTCGAAGGAGGCCCCGTCGGCTCGCGCCCTCGACGGGACGTCCTCGCGCTGAGAGACGTCGACCCGCACCCGGAACGACCGCCGCGGCAGGGCCTCGACCCACCCCTCGGCGACGAGCGAGTCGAGCGCTTCGGCCACCGTGTGGCGGTGGACGCCGAAGTGGGCCGCCAGCTCCCGCGTCGACGGCAGCGACTCTCCCGCGCCGACCTGCCCCCGCGCGATGGCGCCCCGCAGCGAGGACGCGATCCCCGGGTGGCGCGCGCGCCGCCCGCTGGGCATGGTCACGGTGGGCGGGTTCAGGAGGCGGAACACGGGCCGACGACTGGTCCAAGGACGAAGCGTAATCTGGTCCTGGTCCTTGTACCACCTCCCATCTACGTTTCTCGTCATGGAACTCCGCCGCGTCGCCCTGCAGGGAGAGCTCGTGCGCCTTGAGCCACTCGAATCGAAGCACCGGGAGGCCCTGGCGCGAGCCGCCCTGTCCGACCCGTCGATCTGGACCCACATCCCTTTTCGCGTCGCCTCTCGCGACGACGTGGAGCGCCTCTTCGAAGCGGCTCAGAAGATGCACTCGGACGCGACCGCGATCGTCTTCGCCACCTGCGTGGGCGACGAGGTCGTCGGAAGCACCTCGATCCGCATGGTGGACCCAGCGACACCCTCGGTTGAAATAGGGGGAACGTGGATCGTTCCGCGCTGGCAGCGCAGCCGCGTGAACACCGAGGCGAAGTACCTCCAATGTTGCTATGCGTTCGAGGCGCTCGGCGTCGAGCGGATCGAGCTCAAGACCGACGCGAAGAACCTCCGTTCTCAGGCGGCGATTCGTCGTATCGGTGGGGTGGAAGAGGGCACCTTCCGCCGACACATGAGGCGCGCGGACGGCACGCTGCGCGACTCCGTCTACTTCTCCGTCATCGCGGAAGAGTGGCCCCGAGTGAAGCGCGCCCTCGAGGGCATGCTCGCCGCGCCGGCGGACACTACGACACCGTCCGGGCACCCGAGAGCATGAGGGAGCTGATCTCGCCGAAGGCGTCCTTCCACGCAGACTCGATGCGAGGCGTCCAGTCGGCGCCCGCGACCTCCGAGAGCGTCGCGAGCAGACACTCGCCGACCCACGGGTACATATCGTCGGTCACCCCGTACTCCACGTGCTTCGCCCCCAGCGCCTTGAGCGTGTCGCTGAGCCACGGCGCATCCTCCAGGTGCTCGAGGACGGCGACCAGCGCGCGCGTGAGCATCTCTTCCTGCTTGGCGGGGGTATTTCGCCGAAAAAGGGGCTTCGCTGCGGGATAGCGCGCGAACAGGATCTCGTAGAACCGGTGCGCGAGCGCGGGCGATCGCTCCGCGACAAGCTCGAAGCTATCCCGAAGCGCCTCGACGTCGAGCCCCATGGGCCTTCAAGATAGCCGACTGCCAGTACGGTCACAAGCGGAGGTTCAGTGCGCGCACGGACAGATCGTCGGTCACCACGGCGGTCGCGAGCTCCGTGCGGCGCGTGCGATCGCGCTCTCTCGCGAGCAGTTCGATATGCGACCAGCTGAGGGGCATTCCGCGGCGCATTCGGAGGCCTGTGAGCCAAGCAAACTCGTCCGCGTTTATCGTCGAGCTCACGCGCGCGTAGCGGCGCAAGGCGCTCGGGTCGAATCCCAGGCGCTGCGCCAGGACCCGGAGCGCGGAGCGCTGCGACGACTCGTGCCGCAACGTAAGGAGCACCTTGCCGAGGTCGTAGCGTGCGTGCACGTCGTCCACGGCCGCCGCGGCCAGCCGCTGCACGATGTGGCCGGTGATCGCGGTCACCCGCGACTCGAGATGAAGTTGAGGACCTGCTGCGCTCAAACCGACGAACGTAGTTCTCTCTCACCGGCGGCGCGTTGTCGAGAGTCCGGTCTCTCGTGCCCGCGAATCTTGCTCGCCCCGCTCTTCTTGCTCTTGACCGTAAGGGAGACCCCGTATTCTCCCTGCGCCCGCAGACGCGCGAGAAAATAGGCGCGCCAGCAATACCCGAGGATCGAGCTCTCGTTCAGGCGCGGGGCGATACGGTGGGCGACGCGCGCGTGCTCGGCGCGCAGCTTGCTCCAGTGCAGACCGGGATGGTCATGGTGCACCGTGTGATACCCGTTGTCGAAGACGAGCGCGTTCATCCACGGCGAGACGAAGTTGCGCGAGTGGTCGTAGTCCGACCACGGGTCGCAGTCGACGTGCTGCACGTAGTTGGTGAACATGATCGCCCAGAGCGCGAAGAGCGCCGGAAGGCCGAGGGACGAAGCGTAGATCGACGCGCCGACCGCGAAGCCGTACATATGCATCGCCGCAGCACACGCGGCCGCGTGCCCCCCGTAGACGAGGACGTACTGCGAGACGAACAGCACGTACGCCCGGAGGCTCCGCGCGCGCGCCCGGCGCAGGAACGAGGCGACGAGCGGCGCCTGCGCCTTCGACGACACGAAGAAGAACGACGCGGCGGCGAGCAGGCCGTTCTCGCGGCCCGCCGCCGAGGTAATCGTCGCGTCCCCCGGCCGATTGACGTACCGGTGGTGGTTCAGGTTGTGCGTCGGAATCCACGCAAATACGGGATATCCGTAGAACATCGATATCCATTGCGCGAAGACCGTGTTTGCGCAGCGTCCCGCGAACGTCGGGCTGTGATTGTGATTGTGTGCAATGACGGCGGAGCAATAGGCGAGGTACATCGATGCCGGGAGCAACCACCACGTGAGCCGCGGCCACACGAATTGTGCGACGGCGACAGCCGGCATGAAGCCGATCGACCAAATGAGTGTTCGTACATCGGCCCGGAAACGCAGATGCATCGGCGTCACTCCTCGTTTGCGAATCTCTCGAAGTCGTCTTCGTTCGACCGGTGTTTCATGCGCCGCGGAGACGCACTATGGTCTTCGTTCGAAGAGTATGGCGCCGATGCTCTCGCTCGATCCATTCGCTTTTCCCTCAGGTTCTTCGACATGACCACCCGACGCGGGACCGACACACGAAAGAAGCCTCGCCAAGCCCGCGCCCAGGCGACGGTGAATGCGATCCTCGAGGCCACCGTTCAGGTTCTGGAACGCGAAGGGCTCGAGGCGGCCACGACCACGCGCATCGCCGAGGTGGCCGGCGTGAGCATCGGCACGCTGTACCAGTACTATTCGCACCGGGACGCGATCATCGACGCTCTCCAGGAGCGTGAGTTCGAGCGGGCGCTCGCGCTCGTGCAGAGCGTCCTGTCGGACGGCAACCTGGAGCGCGCGCCCCGCGAGACGGTCGTCGCAGTGGTGCGCGGGCTGGCTGGCCTCTACGCGTCGTGTCCGGGGCTGCACCGTGTGCTTACGGTCGAGGGGCTGCGCGCCTCCAAGGCCGATCGGGTGCACGCGTTCGACGCGCGCGTCATCGCGATCATTCGCCACTTTCTCTCGGCGACGCGCGTGCCCGTTCGACGCAAGAACGTCGAGGGGGCCGCGTTCGTAGCCTTCCAGGCGGTGCGGGCGACCATGCTCGCCAGCCTTCTCGAGCGACCGCCAGGCCTCGACGAGGCGCACCTCGTCGACGAGCTCGCGGACCTGGTGCTGCGCTATCTCGTGCGGTGAGGGCGGGCGCGCGGAGAAAGTACCCGACTACCCGGGTGACAAATAGCGCAGCACCAAATGCGTCAACTCCTCGGCGACCTCCTGCGCACGTGGGGCCGGGAGCTCGTCGACGACGGCCGCGTGCGTCACCGCCTCCACCGCGTGAACGAGCACGAACGCGATGGCGTGCGCCGGGGCCTTGCGCAGGTCGCGACGGGCGTCGATGAAGGCGGCGACCAGACCCTGAACCTGCCGCTCGACGTCGGTGAGGCGCTCGAGGCGGCCCACCCGCGGGACCTCCTCAATCAAGACCTTGTGCAGCTTGGGGTCGACCGCGTGCGCGTCGAACATCGCCTGAATCATCGTGCGTACGGCGAGGGGGAGCGGCGTGGCCGCGACCTCGGCCAGCTTGGTTTTGACGAGCGACGTCATCTGATCGATGTGCCGCTCCACCAGGGCGGCGACGAGCGCCTCCTTGCTGGGGAAGTACTGGTAGAGAGAGCCGATGCTCACGCCGGCATGCAGCGCGATGCGGTTCGTGCTCGCGCGGTCGTAGCCGGTGGTGCAGAGAACGCGAGCGGTCGCCGACAAGATCGCGTCGACCGTGGCTTGTGATCGCTCCTGGCGCGGCTTTTTTCTGGCGGTCGTTCGGACGCGTCTTGCCATGTGGCCTTCCCGAATGCGAGTTGTCTACGCGAGCGATAGCTCGCATATTCATCTTCGACAAGGGAGCCGCCGCATGAGTTGGCTGAATGACCGCCTCGTCCTCGTCCGTAGCCTCTGGAGCTTCGTCGACCTCGTGCGTCATCCCGAGCACTTGGACCGGGTCTTCGAGATCTCGAACGCGCTGACGTCCCAACACGTCGAGGTGCTCGGTCAAATGCGTGATCACTTCGTGCGCGACGCGGTCGGCGCCTCGGCGCTGCGCGACAAGCCCCGCCTCCGCGTGGATCTGCGCGAACTCTCGCGCCTGCCGCCGGGCACGCTCGGCCGGACGTTCGCGGATCACATGGTCGCAAACGGACTGGATCCGGCGGCGATCCCGACCCTCTCGTCCGAGACCGACTTCGACTTCATCCGAGCGCACCTGTACGAGACGCACGACGTGTGGCACGCGGTCACCGGCTTCGGCACCGACGTAGCGGGCGAGCTCGGGCTGCAGGCGTTTTACTCGGCCCAATCGCCGGGCGGGCTGCCGCTGATCCTGGTCGCCACAGGGCTCTTGAACACTGCGTTCTTCGCGATGGGCGACCGGGGAAGACGCATGGAGGCCATCGCTCGCGGCTGGGACATGGGGCGTCGGGCGCGGCCCCTGTTCGGGCGGCGCTGGGACGAGTCGTGGACAAAGCCGATCGCCGAGGTGCGCGGCGCGCTCGGCGTGGATCCCTACGTCGCCGACGTCGCGCTCGCGGCCTGAGCTCAGCGCGTCGGCTGCGGCTCGAGGGCGATGACGAGGGTCGTGTCGCCCTCCGCGTCGAACGTCTCGTCGACCGGGACGTAGCCGTCGGCCTCCACGTGGAGCACGTGCGACGCCGCGCCCTTCGGAAGCGAGGTCACGAGCGGGCGAGGCGATTCGGGTTGGCCGTCGAGCAGAATGCGCGCGTTGGGGGGGGTCACGCGAACGGCCACGCGAACCGAGCCGGCGGCGGAACGGCCGGCGCCGCCGCGCGACAGGGCCACCCCCGCAACGGCCGCGACGCACGCCACCGCGATCGCGGCGACGACGAACGCTCGCCGCGCGCGATGGGAGGGGCGCGGCGGCGGCGCCACCGCCGGCGAGGGCGCCGCGGGGGACGCGGGCGGCAGGGACGAAAGGAGCCGCGTCGAGGCGAGCGCCACGCGATACGACGGGTTCCACGAGACGGGATCGGCGGCCCTCATGTTCAGGCTCGGCATGTCCCCCTGGATCCGCAGGTGCTGCACCTCGGCTGCTGGAAACTGCCCCGAGACGGGGCCGCGGCCCTCGCACATCGCGTCCTCGATCGCCGCCTTGAGCTGCGCGCGATCTTCGGCGAAGAGCTCGTGCACAAAGGAGCCGATTCGATGCGCGTCGAGCGACTCGACGCCGACCGCCGCGCGCGCCGCGACGAGGTCCGCCCTGAGTTCCGCCGCCGTCGCGTATCGTTGGTTCGGGTCGAAGTTCGCCGCCTTGGCGAGGACGGGGACGAGCGCGGCCGGCACGCCGTCCATCGCGCCCTCGCGCGAGAGAGGCGACATCTCCTGGAGGAGCGCGTTGAGGATCATCATGTCGCCGTTGACCGCCGACCAGAAGCGCCGGCCGGTGGCGGCCTCGACGAGGATCTGACCGATCGCGAAGAGGTCCGCGCGCGCGTCGACGAGGCTGCCGGCCGCGTGCTCGGGCGCCATGTAGCCGACCTTGCCTTTGAGGACGCCCGTCTCGGTGTCGGACGTGGTCACGGCCTTCGCGATGCCGAAGTCGAGCACTTTGACGCGTCCGTCATAACCGATGAAGATGTTGTGCGGGCTGATGTCGCGGTGCACGACGCCGAGGGGACGGCCGTCGTAGTCCACGGCGGTGTGGGCGTACGCGAGACCCTCGAGCGCCTCACAAATGACGGAGACCTGGAAGGCGAGCGGAACTTCGACTCCCGCCTGCCGAGCGCGCGCGAGGACGCGATAGAGCGACTGGCCGTCGAGGTACTCCATCGCGATGTAGTGACGCTCGCCGTCGCTGCCGACCTCGAGCGTCTCGACGATGTTCGGGTGGCTTAGACAGGCGGCGAGCCGCGCCTCCTGCATGAACATCGAGACGGCGGCCGGCTCCTCGAGCAGCGCCGGTCGAAGCTCCTTCAGGACGAGGAGCTTGCTGAAGCCGCCCGGACCCCGCGCGAGCGCCAGGTAGACGACCCCCATCCCACCGCGCGCGAGCTCGGCCACCAGCCGGTACTTGCCGAGCGCGCTGGTCCTCGGGCGCCGCGGGCCGACGTCGAGGATCGGCTCTTCTGGCAACACGGGACCCACCCCCTCCGCGCGCATCTCGAGCTCACGGGTGCGGAGCGAATGCTTCCGGAATTAACCCTTCGTCCTACTTTCGAATCCGGTTGAGGGACACTGGCCTCAACTGGGGTAGAGCTGCCCCGGGGTGCGTCCCCCAACGGTCCATTTCCCGGTCACGCTCAGTCGGTCGCCGCGTCGGGCGACGCGGCCTCGGCGGGGGCGTCGGTCGAAACCACGTCGCTCGTCGAGGCGTCGCTCGAAGCATCCGTCGCGGCGGCCTCCGCGCTCGCGTCGCCCTTGCCCGCGTCCCCTCCGCCGTCGGCACTTCCGCCCTCGACGACACCGCCGTCGCCCATGGCGCAATAGTGCACCCCCATGCCGAGCGGAGACATGACGCAGTGCAGCCCCGCCGGGCACTCGCTGTCGGAGCTCGCGCACTGCGTGTACATCGCGCACGGGCCCGCCTGGCAGGCGGCGACCGAGGTCGACGTGCTGTAGCAGCACTGCTGCCCCGTCGCGCCTCCCTCGTTGCAGTCGGCGGCGCTCATGCAGTTGATCGTGGCCATCATCATCAAGCCGCCGTCGGCAAACGGATTGCCGACGCCCGAGCCCGACGATCCGGACCCGCTCCCCGACCCGGACCCGGACGTCGCGGAGTCCGGACCCCCGCCGTCGCCGTTGTCGTTCGACGAGGTCGAGCAGCTCACCACGGCGACGGCGGCGCACGCCGCCGCCCCAACTAGGACAAGTTCTTTCCGCATCGGACCAACCTCCAGGCGACAGCCCCCTCGGTGCCGTCCGGTGCACTACGACGATCGCGAACGAAGCGGGGCGCGATGTCTTGGCACTGTGGGACAAAAAATGTTCTCGAGGGGTCGGCGAA
>DATGJA010000566.1:0-4485 GCA_035295445.1 Polyangiaceae bacterium
CCGATGTTCCACGCCAACGCCTGGGGATGGCCGCACATGGCCGCCTGCGTCGGAGCCAAGCTCGTGTTCCCGGGTCCCAAGCTCGACCCCGAGAGCCTCCTCGACCTCATCGCCGCGGAGCGGGTCACGTCGACCGCCGGGGTGCCCACCATCTGGCTGGGCATCCTCGCCCTCTTGGACGAGCACCCGAAGAGGTGGGACCTCTCCTGCCTCGAACAGATGGTGGTCGGAGGCTCGGCGGCGCCTCCCGCGATGATCGACGGTTTCCAGACGCGGCAC
The DNA here is from genome assembly GCA_035295445.1 of Polyangiaceae bacterium. GTDB lineage: Bacteria > Myxococcota_A > Polyangia > Polyangiales > Polyangiaceae > Palsa-1150. The sequence continues at coordinate 280 of DATGJA010000566.1, forward strand.
GGCATCACCGTCCTGCACGCGTGGGGAATGACCGAGACGAACCCGCTCGGGTCGATCGCACGCGTCAAGAGGAGCCTCGCCGCCGGGACGGACGCCGAGCGACTGCGGGCGCGGTCGTCGCAGGGTTTCGCCGTCCCCTTCGTCGAGACGAGGCACGTGAGCGACGACGGCCGGGCCCTGCCGTGGGACGGCGAGACGATGGGCGAGCTCGAGGTCCGAGGACCCTGGGTCGCCTCCTCGTACCTGGGGGACGAGGGCAAGGACCGCTGGACCGACGACGGGTGGTTCAAGACGGGCGACGTCGTCACACAAGACGCCGACGGCTACATTCGCATCTGCGATCGCTCCAAGGACGTCATCAAGTCCGGCGGAGAGTGGATCAGCAGCGTCGCGCTCGAGAATGCCCTGATGAGCCACCCGGCGGTGCTCGAGGCTGCGGTCTTCGCGGGACGCCACGCCAAGTGGGACGAACGTCCCATCGCCGCCATCGTCTGCAAGAAGGGGGCGAAGGTGACCGACGCGGAGCTGGCCAAGCACCTGGAGGGCAAGTTCGCGAAGTTCTGGATGCCGGACGCCTACGTCTTCGTCGACCAGATCCCGCGAACGTCGACCGGCAAGTTCCTCAAGTCGAAGCTGCGCGAGGCGTACGGGGAGATGCTCATCAAGAAGTGATCGGGGCGCGCTAAGGGTGTCCCCAGTGCGATCTCTCGCTTCGCTCGAGCGTGCGGACTTGGTCGGGTGTGTCGTCCGATCTCTCGCTTCGCTCGAGCGTGCGGACTTACCGCCCGTGGAACCGGCCGGCCCGGCGCTCGAGGAAGGAGTCGACGCCTTCGCGCGCGTCCTCGGTCTGCATGAGGGGCACGACCTGATCACGAAGGGCGACCGCCGCGGCGCGCTCCCCCTCGTGAAGGCCTCTTCGCGCCGACTCGAGGGTCGCCCGCACGCCGAGCGGGGCCTGCGCGCTCACCCGTTCGGCGATCGCGATCGCCCGATCGAGCAGGGCCTCGCGGAGCGTCACTTCCTGGACCAGGCCAATCCGAAGGGCCTCGGTCGCGCCGAAGGGCTCCGCCGTCAGCAGGAAGCGCATCGCGTTGCCCCAGCCGAGCTGCCGCGTGGCGCGGAACGTCGCTCCGCCGAAAGGGAAGATGCCCCGGGCGATCTCGAGCTGGGCGAAGGTGGCGTCGTTCGAGCAGAGGCGTACGTCGCTGGCCAGGGCGAGCTCGATACCCAGCGTGAAGACGCGGCCTTGCATGGCGCAGACGACGGGCTTGGTGCGCTCGCGTCCCTCGATCCCCAGCGGGTCGACCCCCGACGTCGGAAAGAGCGACCCTCCGGCGGCGATCGTAGGTCCGACCTTCGCCAGGTCCAGGCCGGAGGTGAAGTCCTTGCCGTGCGCGAAGAGGACCGCGCACCGCAGCTCCGGCTCGGCCTCGTACTTCGTGTAGGCCGCCCCGAGGTCCGCCAGCATCTCGGGCGTGAACGAGTTGAGCTTGTGGGGACGGTGGAGCCCCACGAGGAAGACGTGGCCGCGTGTTTCGGTCGTGATCGTGGGAGCTTCCGTCATCTTGCGGGCGCGGAGCTTAGGGATATCTCCGGCCGTCGCCACTCGCGGACTCACTCGACGCGCGCTCGTGCGGCTTGCTATGGGAGCCGAGAGACATGGCCCATGCAGACGTCGCGCGCATCGATCGAGGGCTCGGCGTCGTCGATGCGTCCCTGATCGTGGTGGGCAGCATCGTCGGCGGCGGGATCTTCCTCGTCAGCCCGGAGGTCGCGCGCAGCGTCGCGTCGCCCGCCGCGTTCCTCGGGACGTGGGTCCTGGGCGGGGCCGTGGCCCTCGCGGGTGCGCTAAGCAACGGGGAGCTCGGGGGGCTCTTCCCGCGCTCGGGGGGCGAGTACGTGTACTTGAGCGAGACCTACGGGCCTGCCGTGGGGTTCCTGAGCGGGTGGACCTCGTTCTGGATCGCGTTTCCGGGTTCGATCGCCGCGCTGGCCGAGGGGTTCGGCGGCACGCTCGCCTCCATGACTGGCCCCCCGGGCCTCGTCGCGCCGAAGGCCTTCGGGGTCGCGGCCGTCGTCGTGCTGACGGTGGTCAACGCGCTCGGGCTGAGACCCGGCAAGTGGCTCCAAAACGGCCTCTCGGTCACGAAGCTCGGCGCGTTCGCCGTCCTCCTGGGGCTCGGCTTCGTCGTCCCGGTCGCCGGGCCGGCGGGGCTGGCGGGCTTCTTCGGCGGGCGTGACGGCATCGGTGGGGTGGCGACCGCCCTCATCTCGGTGATGTTCGCGTACAGCGGCTGGAACGCGGCGACGTACGTCGCCGGCGAGATGCGAGACCCGTCGCGCTCTCTCGGGCGGGCCCTGGGTCTGGGGACGGCGCTCTGCGCGGCGCTGTATCTCGCTGTGAACCTCGCGTATCTGCGCGCCATGCCGCTGTCCGGACTCGCGGCGACGACCGATCCGGCCCGCGTCACGGCGATTCGCCTGGGCGGCGTCGTCGCCGCGCGCTTTCTGTCGCCCCTCGTCGCTGTCTCGATCCTGAGCTCACTGCAGGCCACGGTGCTGGTCGGGCCTCGCATCTATCAGGCCATGGCCAAGGACGGCCTCTTCTTCCGACCCTTCGGCCGCGCGCACGCCACGACCGGCACCCCGGTCGTTTCGCTCGTCGCGCAGGGCGCCGTCTCGATCGCGCTGCTCTTGGCCGAGCGCTTCGACCAGCTGCTCGGCTACGCGATGTTCGCGATCGTCGCGTTCTCGACCCTCACGGTCGCGGCGGTCTTCGTGCAGCGCTGGCGTCGGCCCGACGCGCCTCGGCCCTTTCGGGTGCCCGGGTATCCCGCCATCCCGGCGCTCTTCATCGCGGCGAACCTGTGGATGCTCTGGAGCGTCCTCGTCCACGGCACGCAGGCCGCTGTCACGGGCTGCACGATCCTCGCGATGGGCGTTCCCGTCTACGCTGCTTTTGGGAGGCACCGGCGGTCCCTTGCGCCCCCCGAGCCGCAAGAATACCCACGAGAAAAGGCTCCTCGATGAAACGGTACATCGTCGCCCCCCTGATGTTCGGCGCCGCATGCGCCCGGGCCCCGCACGCCGACCTCGCCGCATCGGGGGCGCCCCCGACCGCGACCGCGGTCTTCCCTGCGCCGCCGGCGTCGTCGCCACCTCCTCCGGCCGCCTCGGAGAGCGCGGCCGCCGCCTCGAGCGCAGCCGCGAGCGTGACCCCCGAAGCCCCGGAACCCCTCGAGGGCGCCGATTTCATCGCTCAGGCGCGCGTGCTCTTTCGCGTCGGCGTCTGTGGGCCGGCCGGAGACGTTCCCGCTGCGTTCGACCCCGCCGTCATCGCCCGCAACTGCGACGATCTGGGCAAGGCCTACGACGAGTACCGAAAAGATTGGGTGGACGTCGCCAGGCCCGTTCTCGGCGCGCTCCAGCCCAAGGACCTCCCCCGCGCCGTCGTCTATCCGTTCGGCGGGGGGGACCTCTCGAGCGCCCTGACGACCTTCCCGGACGCGGCCGAGATCACGACGATCTCTCTCGAGCCGGCCGGCGACGTCCGGCCGATCGAAAAGCTCGCTCCCGAGCGCCTCGGCCGTGAGCTCGCCGTTCACCGTGCGCACCTCGAGCGCCTCTTCGAGAAGGCCCACTCGCGGACCGAGAACCTGGAGAAGGAGTCGAAGACGGAGCTGCCGGGCGAAATCTTGTTCGCGCTGGGGGCCCTCGTCGTCCACGGCGACGAGCCGGTGAGCCTGCGCTACTTCCGCCTCCGGCCCGACGGCACGGTCTCGTACGTGACGACGGAGGACATCGACGCCTTGGCGCACAAGCCCCGCGAGCAGCGCGCGTTGTTCGACGACGTGGAGCTGCGCTTTCGGGCGTCGGGCGATGCGGGCGCGCCCGTTCAGGTCCTGCGCCATATCGGGTTTAACCTGGATGACGCCCACCTCAAGGCGGATCCCTCCCTCCTCGCATATTTGAGCGCCAAGGGGAAGGTCGCGGCGATGACGAAGGCGGCGAGCCACCTCCTCTGGAGCGACCAATTCACGATGATCCGCGGCTGGCTCCTCGAGCACACGGATTGGATGGTCTCGGATTCCACCGGCGTCCCCCCCCGCTTTGCTCAGCCGGCTGGGTTCCTTCAGGAAACGTACGGAAAATTCACGGGTCCCGCCCCCTTCGGCCTGCTCGACGGACGGGACGCCGACGACTTCA
>DATGJA010000567.1:0-5377 GCA_035295445.1 Polyangiaceae bacterium
GCGAGTTGCGTGTCTCGCGCCGGTTTTCTACGGTTCATGTCCGCCGTGGTTCGCCTCCTGTGTATCGTCCTCTTCCTCGTTTATGCCAACGACATGGGGTCGGGATACGCCGCCGAAATGCGCTTCTTCCCCGTCGCGAAGGTCTGCGACATTCTCCTCCCCGACCTGCCGATCAAGATCCGGACGATCGACCTCATCTTCCTCGTGGCGGTCGTCGTCGGCGCGTCGAAGAGGGACAAGAAGCGGCCGCTCGTTCGGCCGATGCGCAACGCGCTCTTCTTGGGGATTGGGACGACGGTTCTCTGGCTCCTCTACGGCATCGTGCGCGGCGGCGACCCGAGCGCGGGAAGCTGGCAGATCTATCTCATCCTCAGCACGTCGGCCGTCACCTTCGCGATCGCGAACGTCTTTCGCAGCGCCGCGGACTTCGTGACGCTGGCCAAATGGCTTCTCGCCGCGGCCCTCTATCACGCGACGATGTGCTGGTACTCCTACTTCACTTGGGGTCGGAACTTCGTCGGCGGCAGCGGCATCTTCCTCACGACGCACGACGACACCATCGTGTGGGTCGGCTCGATCTTGATGCTCGTCGTCAACGCGGTCGACCGGCGATCGACGGCCGTGACCCTCCGCAACGGCTTTCTGGCGCTTTTTCTCGTCGGCGCCATCCAGTGGAACAGCCGCCGGATCGCCTGGATATCGCTGGCCCTGGCGCTGGTCGTGCTCTACGCGCTCTTTCCGCAAGGCGCCGCCAAGAAGAGGGTTCGCCGCGCCGTCCAGGTCGTCGTGCCGGTCCTCGCGCTGTACGTCGCCGTCGGCTGGGGCCGGCAGAATCGCATTTTTCTTCCCCTCCGCTCCATCTCCAACGTGTCGAACGACGAGGACAGCTCCACGCTCGCGCGCAACGCGGAGAACCTCGGTCTCATCGCGACGGCGAACAGCGTGCAACCCGCCCTCGGGACCGGGTGGGGCCATCCCTACATTGCGCTGACGACCAAGTACGACATCTCCGGATTCAAACTGTGGCGGTACATGCCGCACAACAGCATCCTCATGGTTCTCGCGTTCACCGGGGTGCTCGGCTTCATGGGCCTGTGGATGTCGGTGCCGACGTCGGTGTTCCTCAACGCCCGCACGGCGCGCTTCGGAAACGACGCAAAGGCGAAGAGCGTCGCGATCGTCGGGGCGGCGCAGGTCGTCGTCTGCGGCGTCCAGCTCTACGGCGACATGGGGATATTCTCGGCCCAGACGATGTACGCGCTCGCGATATGCCAGGCGATCGCGCTGCGCCTCCCGCCGCTGGCCGGCGCGTGGGGCGGGAAGCCGAACGTGGCCCCCAAGACATCCTAGGACGGTATCGTGGCCAAACTCATCATCCTGTCGATCGTCCTCGTCAGTGTCGCGTTGCCCATCTGGTATTCCGGCCGGCCGAACCCCCGGCGGACGCTGCGTCGCGTCCAGTGGTCGATGGTGCTGTTCATCGTCGTGTGGGCTTACCTGTGCCTGCGGCGCTACCCGGCGATGGTCCCGCTCAAGTAGCGTCGCGCGTCTGGCGAACGTACGACGAGAGGCCCTTGATCGCCGACCGCAGCGACCCCGCCTCGTGGCGGAGGCCGCGAAAGTACTCGATGCCGTAGACGAGGGTGGTCCCACGCAGCGCCGGGGCCTCCCACCCCGCGTCCGCGAGGCGCTGGGCGAGGGTCATCGCGACCTTGGACACCACGGCCCCCGTCCCGGGGGACGTGGCGGCGAGTAAAAGAAACGGCCGAGAGATCGGATTCACGAGAAACAGAAACCGCCATGGGTTGATGTATTCCAAACGAGGGTACTTCGCCGATATGCGAGAATCATAGATCCCGTACCGGAATGCGCGCTGAAGGTGCCTCTCGAGGCTGGCGTGATCCGAGTCGTGGAGCGTGTAGGCCTCGTAGGAGAAGACGATTCGAGCGCCCGCCTCCTCGAGGCGGATGCCGAGGTCACGGTCCTCGGACTGCGCGAGGGAGCGGTCGAATCCGCCCACGGCCAGGTAGTCGCTCCGACGAAACGAGACGTTGCCCGTGCAGAGGGACGCGCCACGGGGGCGTTCACCCCCGCGCATCGCCTCCTGCTGCTGCTCGAGCTTCCACGCGAGAAACCGGACGAACAGGTGCAGCTGCTCGAGATGCTCGGGCGGGCGGATGCACCCGAGGACCAGGGTCGCCCCGTCCTCATGGTGGCGCAGGTGCTCGCGGAGGAAGTGGGGCGGGAGCTGCATGTCGTCGTCCACGACGACAATGACCTCGCCGCGCGCGGCTCGGATGCCCCGGTCGCGCGCCGCCGCCTGACCGGCGTTGGCCTGCTCGATCAGCTCGATCGAGAAGGGGAGACTCCACTCTCGCGCCAGCGCCCGTACCGGCTCGCGCGAGCCGTCGTCGACCAGGATCACGTCGAACGCCCGCCGCGCGGAGGTGGGGTCGACCAGATCCTGAGCCGCGAGGTCGCGCATCAGCCGGGCGAGGAGGCGCCCGCGGTTGAACGTCGCGATGACGACCGTCAGGGTGAGCATGGGCATCTTCTACCGCGGGGCGTGTTGCGTAACCATGCTATCCCAAGGGCGATGTCGATCGGCTTGTGGCAAGACGCGATCGAGCTCGCCCGCGCCGATCGCGGAAGCGCGGACCCGCGCTCCGTGGCCAAGGCTGTCGCGGGCACGGACGCGTTTCGCATCCTCGCGCTCCAGAGGGTGCGGGAGGCAGCGCGACGATTCCACGTCCCGCTCGCGAACCACGCGCTACGCGTCGCGCAGTCGGCGCTCTTCGGCGTCGAGATTGGGCGCGACGTCCGCGTCGGGCGCGGCGTGTACTTCGTGCACACGCACGCCATCGTGATCGGCGGGGACTCGCGCATCGGGGACCGCGTCCGGTTCTATGGAAGCAACACGATCGGGACCGCCAAGGACGACGGGTACCCGATTGTCGAGGACGACGTCTGGATCGGCGCTGGGGCGCGCATCCTCGGGCCGATCCGCGTGGGCGCGCGGTCTCGCATCGGCGCGAACGCGGTCGTCCTCACGGACGTCCCGCCGGACAGCGTGGCGGTGGGCATCCCCGCGCGGATCTTGCCTCGCGCCGGCCAAGACGGGGCGGATTTCGACGGAGCCGTCCGCGTCACCCCGTAGGAAGGTCCGACGCGTAGTAGGGCGCTGAGAAAGGCCAGCAGCGGTTTTATCAACACCCTACGCGAAGGAGCCGTCGGCGGCCGCCGGTCGGCCGTCGAGCGCCGCGTCGAGCGCGTCACGGACCCGATTGCAGAAGCCGTCGAGCGAGTGGTGCTTCTCGACGTACGCGCGGGCGGCCATGCCCATGGCGGCGGCGCGCTCGGGTTGGTTCCAGAGGGACACCATCGCGTCGCGCAACGCGCTGGCGTCGCCGACGGGCACGAAGATGCCGGTCACGCCGTCCTGGACCACGTCGACCTGCCCGCGGGTCCGCGAGCAGATGACCGGCTTGCCCATGGCCATCGACTCTAGGATGACGTTGACGCCGTTGTCCGTGTCGGAGGATTGCAGCGGAACGACGACGAAACGCGAACGCGCGTAGAGGTCGCGCAGCTCGCTCCGAGCACGTTTGCCAATCGTCACGCCGTCTCCGGCCAGGTGCGAGAACGTCTCTGCCGGCAAGCGCCTTGCGAAGCCGAACTTGTCGACTCGGACGTGGTCCGTGGCGACATGACAGCGCAAGCTAGTGCCACGAAGCGCTTCGAAGAGGGTAGGGTAGTCGCGCATTTCCGCGCCGGCGCTGCAAATCATGTCCGTCTCGGCGGGAGCAACGGACCGCGGGTGCCAAAAGAGTTGATCGACAAAGTGCTTGACGAGGTAGAGCTTGTCGGGAGAAATGCCAAGTTCGTCGATGGCGTATTGTCGTTGCACGCTGCTCCAGGTGACGATCGCTGTGATGCTGCTGCCGAAGAGGCGCATGGGGACTCGGACCGAGGGCCGAGAGAACCAATAGAGCATCGCCACGTGCGGCCTGCGCGCGGCCTTGAAATACTGCAGCGCCATGAGGGCGAGCGTGGCGCGCTCGCTCCACGTGACCACGGCGTCGTATTCGCCCGACCGCCGCTCCACCTCCTGTGCGAGCCGAAACCAAGAAGGAAGCGCTCGATCGACGGGGCGCGGCGGGACGGAGTCGAGGATCGATTCGTCGTATTTTCTGGCGAATAGATCTTCGAATAGATAGTTTCGAGGAAAATTCTCGCCCGTGGGATCTCGAGGTGGAGGCTGCGAACGACCCTGGAAAACCACCGCCAAGCGTCGCTGGGGCACCGCCTACGAGTCCTTTCGGAACGAAATGTGGCAGAAGGTGTATTTTCGGTCAAGGCGCATGCGGGTCGAGGCCGTCGTCGAGATTCACTTCGAAGAGTCCCTCGTCGGCCGCGGTCGCGATCAAATGTCCGCGCTCCTTGAGGAGTCGGCCGACGTGCTCGCTCTCTTGCTCTTGAACCAAGGCGGAGACGGAGCCCGTCGTGGTCGAGGTGAGGGGTTGGCCCGCGGCCAGCGAGGTCGGGGCCAGCACGTGCGTGACGCCGAGACGCCGAGCGTCGCTCAGGAACGTCTGCCAGGAGGCGTACGAGAGCGAGTCTTGGGGAATGTCCGCGCAGTACGTCATGCGATCGACGTAGAAACCAGCGCAATAGGACACGAGCATGAGGCGCGATTCGCTCGGAAACGCGTGGTTGACGCGTTCGTAGAGCGGAAAGAGAGGGAGATGGCGTTCGAGGAACGAGCGTTCGTCGCGAACGCCGATGGCGGACGCAACCAGCCCGGGAACGTCGTCCCCGACGCTCCGGAGGCCCTGGCGCGCGAGCGACACCGCGCCGAGCGCTGCCCCTGCCGTGAGCACGAGCCAGCGCTTCGATCCACGGACCGCGGAGTCGACGAGCGCAGCCAGGGGAAGGGTGAGTATCGCCATCACCGGAATCCAGTAACGGACGTAGATGCCGGCGGCGAAGAGCTGAATCAGCACCGTGGCGGTCGCGATGACGAGGGTGGCCCGGGCGAAGCGGGAGCGAATCCGCGTGAAAGCGATGCCCGCGACGAAGATCGCGGCCGCGCCGAGGGCGAGGAGGAGCGCGCGCCGTCGGCCGAGACTCCAGTGCGCCGCGAAGCGCGTGCCCCAGAGCATGTAGCGATTGTACGCGTCGAACTTCGCCGAAGTCTGCGGCGAGAAGTCGCGCGACGGGATCCAACGGGCGAAGACCGGGAAAACGGGATTCCCGGTCACCAGCCACGAGCGCAGGAGCCAGGGGGCCACCGGCAGCAAGAACAACGGCGTGAGGCGGAGCACGGCCGCTGCGGGAGACCGGCGCCCTGGCTGCGACGGCTGGTCATCGGCGAGGG
>DATGJA010000568.1:0-5924 GCA_035295445.1 Polyangiaceae bacterium
AGTGGTGCCGGGCGGCGCCTCAACAGCCCCGCACTGATTGCCGACGGCAATCACGCCCGCGTCGACGGCTTCGTCAGCCTCGGCGTCCTCGCAAGCGCCGCCGTCGTCGCACTCGGGCTCAAGCTCGCCGACCCGGTGATCGGGCTCGTGATCACGCTCGTGATCCTCCGCATCACCTGGGAGTCCTGGCGCACCGTCCGCAATGCCGAGATCGACCTCGAGCACATCGATAACGCCGAGGATCACTAAGCGTGGCGGCGCGCATCCGTCTCAGTTCGCCCGGCGAGGCGCAGGATCAGCGCGAGCGACTGCTCCGGTCCTGGCCACAACTCGCGCACGAGCGGTTCGCCCCCGGCCCGGATGAGGTGGCGCAACACCAAGGCGGCGACGATCGCGTCGTCCAGCTGCCCCGCGACAGGGATGAAGTCGGGCACCAAGTCGATCGGCGAAGCGAGATAGACCACGAGGCCGAGCAGCAACAGCTTGCGTCGACCCGGGAGCCGCGGATCACGGATGAGCCGGGTGACGAGGACGACGCAGTCGGGGATGAACGTCGCGAGGGCGCGAGCGTCGTCACGGCGGCCGACGACAACCAGCCACGCCCACGAAGATGGCGTACAGGGCTAGCAGCACGCCGAGGCTGATCAGAAGCCACGTCCACCACGCCATCGGTTACCCGTTCGGTTCGTGCAAGGCGTGCGAGCCCTCACGGAGTCCGTAGTAGACGATGACGAATGCCGCTGCTGGGTCGGCCCACCACCAACCGAGCGCAGCGTTCACGAGCAGCCCCGCCAACACGGCCGTCGCGAGCAGTCCGTCGATCACGGTCACCCGCGCCTCGGTCTGAAGAACACGGTTGCCCAGCGCTCGGCCGGTCTCCCGCTTCCCAATGGCGAGGGCGAACATCGCCACCGCGGTCAGGCCGAGCCAGACGATTCCGAGCAACGACGAGTGCGGATGGAATTGCGCAACGAGCACGTACGTTGACTGGACGGCGATGTAGACGGCGAGCAGCACGAACGCGGCGCCGATGATCCGCATCGCGCGTCGCTCCCGGTCGACGGCGCGCATCTCACGTAGCTGCCCCACCACAACCAGGCTGGCCACGATCTCGATCAGCGAGTCAAGGCCGAACCCCGCGAGCGCCACCGAACGCGCAAGGACGGCGGCGACCAGGACGAGTACCGACCCGGCCACGTTCCATCCCAACGTCGTGTACTCCAACCAGAGCCCCCTCCGACGCAGACGTTCAGGCGACGCTGCCACCAGGGCTGAAGCAGCTAGCGGCGGAAGAGGCGACGGGCGACCGGCGCGAGCGCGGCGACCGAGGCCAGAGCCAGGGTCGCGACGTTCGTCGACACGCACGTGCGGCAGATGCCGCAACACGCCTGAGCGGCCGGGCTGGTCTCCGCGACACGAGTGACGAGGGGCAGCGCCCGATACGTCGCCGATCTCATCCGAACCTGAGTCTAGGCGAGCTCGTTGCTCACTGGCCCCGGCGCGGGGCTTTGGCCCTCGTCGGCGTCCGTGAGACAATGAAGAGGAGGCGGGCCAGGGGCGCTGGCAGGTTTGAAAGCTGCCCAGTTAGGACCATTTTCCCGCGGCACCGCTTCGCGGGCGGGACGCGCGGCCTACGGCCGCGGATCCCGTCGCTCTCGCTTTCCTGCCGCTCGCGCGCGCCGCTTCGCGGCGCGCGGATTGGTGCAGAGGCGTGACGAAGTTGGCACGCGTGCGCCGTGACTAAATCGGGGTCCGCATGGGCGGGGTCCGACACCCGTGTCAAGGGCGCTTACTCGCGCTGACGGCGACGACTCACAAGTCTAGGGTTCTCTCATGGTCAAGCGCGCCACGCTTCCGTGATGCCGACCGTAGTCGTACTTCTAGGCGCCGGCGCATCCGCGGACGCAGGCATTCCATGGACAACAACGATGACCGACCGCGTACGCGAACTACTCTGGCAGCCCACTCATCAGCTTCTCCTCGACTACATCCAGCACACACTTGAAGCCGATGTAGCTCGACGTGCTGCCACGGCCGACTTCCGTGCGGTTGTTCCGGCGGTCGACATTGAGCGGCTCTTTGCCTCGATCGAACTTCTCATCGATAGGTACGAGCAGCCATGGAGCCCATTCGTCGCCTCGTGGGCCGCTGGCCTTGAGTCGTTTGCACCGGCAGGCGATATCCACTTACTCGGGCTGACGCCAATGCTCAATCAATTCACGACGGCGCTTGATGCTGCGCTTCGAGAAGCGACTCGCGGCAATTTTCTTTCTGGGCGCAATATCGGGTCGGCTCTCGAAGCGGTGGTCACGAGGGCGATCACGACAACTCAGCCGCGCGACGTCAGCCGTGCGCTTGAGCAGCTCCGTGACGAGATGATCAAGTCGCTGTCGACGGTGCTTACCCCAACGGAGAGCGTCGACTATCTCAACCCGCTGATCGATCTTGCCGAGGATCAACAGACGCTAACCGTCGGAACTCTGAACTACGACCGGTGTGTCGAGCTCGCCGCTGAAAAGAGAGGAACCCCTTGCGACACCGCTATCGAGTCGTGGCTCCGCGACCCCAACGAGTGGCCGGCGACCGGTATCCAGCTACTGAAACTGCACGGCTCGATCGATTGGGTTCTCGACACCGACTCTCACCCCCTTCCGCAGGCCGTCGTCCGGCTCGCGCAACCGGAGGAACGCGTCCGTCGACCGGCGATCGTTTTTGGCGAGGGAGGGAAGCTCCGTTCGGAGGGGCCATACCTCGAACTTCTTCTCCGATGGGCGCGTACACTCGACGATGCGGATCGCCTACTCATCGTCGGCTACTCCTTTCGCGACGAGCACATCAACGAAACGATCGCGCGGTGGTTCAACCGCGACAGTGCACGACGCATCGTTCTCGTCACCCCAGGTCCATTGCCAGCGGCAGGCTGGAGAGGCCGCAGGCTAAACCCGTTCCTCACAGATCTTGCGTCAGTCGACGAGGAGCACCTAGGCGAGCCCCGACGGTGGCGACGGCTATGGCACGTGGAGCACCGCGCATGTGACGGGCTTGCTGAGGCCATCGCCGTTGCACGTTCGGTGGGCGAATGGGAACAGTCCGCGTCTGGCGAGGCGCCGACTACGGGTCCGGCCTAACAAAGATGGCTTTCTCACGAGACCAACTGCACCTATGTCGGAAGCGGTGCAAAGACTTCAAGTCAACCAGCGCGCCGTACCCTTCTCGTCGTGAGTCTCGTCCCTAGTCGATTCCTCGACTGCGTGGTCGCACTTGGTGTAGGCCCCGAACCTGGATCCGACGCGATTACGCCGGGGTGGATCGCATCGGGTTTCTTCTACGGCCGAAGGGTAGGAACCGACGCCGACGGCATCCCTCAGTACTACGTGTATCTCGTATCGAACCGGCATGTCTTTGACGGTCTCGACAGCATCATCGTTCGCGCCAATCCGCCAGCCGATAATCCTGACCCCGCGCGGGACTATCCGGTTGCACTGAACGACGACACCGGTCAACCTCTTTGGCTCGCGCATCCACGCGAGTCGGTCGACGTCGCCGTCATCAAAGTCGACTACAACCGCTTGCAATCAGAAGGCATGCAACTCTCCTTCTTCACCGACGATGAGCTGTCGATGACCGGGGAGCAGATGAAAGCGGCAGGTACAACCGAAGGAGACTACGTCTACGTCCTCGGATACCCAATGGGACTCGTTGGCGAGCAACGCGCAGTTGTCATCGTCCGCAACGGGAGCATCGCGCGTATCCGCGACGCACTTGCAGGGACCGAAGATTCCTATCTCGTCGACTCTTCGGTCTTCCCCGGAAACAGCGGTGGGCCTGTTGTTATCCGCCCGAAGGCGATGGCTTTGCACGGCACGACGGCGCCGCAGAAGGCGAGGTTGATAGGGATCGTTACCGGGTACGTCTCTTATTCGGAGGTAGCGGTGAGCGCGCAGACGGGAAGAGTCCGCATGCTCTTCGAGGAGAATTCGGGCCTCGCATCCGCACACCTGGTCGACTCCATCAACGAATGTATCGATCCCGATCCGCGTTTCCATCAGACTCGGATGCAGTTTGCGGCGCCTCCTCCTGAAGGTGGCCCTCAGGAGGCCACCTGACCTGCTGCCAGCCACGACTTTTCCAGGCCGCCGATCGTTCCCGGATGCGCCCCTTGTAAGCGCGCTCACGGGCCACGGCCGACCTTCTAGCCGACGTGCGTCGGAAGGTCCAGCGTCACGCCCGACCAATCGATCACCGACGGCTCGTTGTCGGGGCGCAGGTACGGCGAGTCGTTCTGCGTCACCTGGAGGACGATCGTGTCCCCGCCTGGGAAGACCCAGTCGTTGCCGTAGAGGTACGTCTTCAGGACTCCGGTTGCGGGATCCCCGGCGGTCGTTGAAAGCCGGTAGTCGCCGCGCGTGACGAGCGTCTTCGAGCCGTCCGGCCTCTCGTCCCACAGCTTGAACGCGACCGTCGCGTCCTGGCCGGTGAGCGTGTACGGCAGTTGCACGGTCGGGAGGCCGAGCAGATGCTCGCCGGTCGACGGGAACGAGTAGTACGCGGCGCCGGCGTCCGTGGTGGTCGCACCCTCGCTGAGGCAGCCGCTGTTCGCGATCGGGTCGCTGGCGGCGCCGTCGGCGGCGTTCGGATCGGCGGAGGACGTCGTCGCGGCCGTCATCGACGTGAGCTCCACATTCGAGGTCGCCAGCGAGTCCCAGTGTCCGGCGATCGGCGCCGGCTGGTCTGTCCCGCCGCATTCGGTCTGGAACGAGTACGCCTGCAGCGGCGGCGCGAGGCTCGTCCGTCCGAGAACGTGCGCCTCGAGGAACCGGTAGGCGAGCGTGTTGATGGGTTGCCACTGCCACGGCGGGTTCTGCGCGTTCGAGTGGCCGACGTCGCCGAACACCATCTGGATCGGGTAGCTCGGGTCGGCCGCCTTCAGCTTGCGGAACATCTGCAGTGTCTGCACCACCGGAAACAGCGGATCGGTCCAGCCCTGGATCGACAGCACCGGCACCGGGCGAACCGTCCCTGCCTGCAGCGCAGCGAAGTAGTCGGTCGCGTCGAACGCCGAGCGGTACCGGTACGACTCGACGATCGCCTGGAGCTCCGGGTCGACGCTCGGGTCGTACGGCTCGCCCTGCTGGGTGCGCTGCAGCTGCAGGTCGAGGTTCGTCCCGTAGTCGGCGGGATTCTCGTCGTAGCGGCCGTTGGCCTCCGCCCGGCCGACGGCGTACAGCCCGTCGATGTAGCTCTCCTTCGCGATCCCGTACGGGGTCTCGTGGTTCGCGGGCTGGTCGACGGCGGGGGTGGCCCGGCCGTTCGGCGCGAGCGAGTCCAGGAGATCGGTCCACCCGTACTTCGGCACGCCCGCGGCGAGCTGGAGCGTCACGCCGTTCGGGCTCTGCCACGGCAGCGACGTCGCGAGCAGCCAGGTCTGGCCGCCGCCGTACGAGTCGCCCGTCGACGCGAGCTCCTTCGCGTCGGCGATGCCGGCGTCCACGAGCTTGCCCAGGAGGAGCTGCGAGTCGCGGGTCTCGAACCGCCGGTCGGCGAGATGGGTGTAACCGTTCGGCGTGCAGTTCGCGTCTTGGTCGGTCATGCCGCAGGACTGCTGGAAGCCGCGCGCGGTGTAGTTGATCACGACCCATCCCTTGGACACGAACCACACGTTGTTCCAGTGCCACGTGTCGGCGCCGTTGCCGGCCGTTGTGCCGGCTTCCCAGTAGGTCTTGTCCTGTGACCAACCGTGGAGCATGACGAGCGTCTGGCTCGCCTTCGTCACGCCGAGCGGGATGGAGAGGTCCGTGTCGAGGCCGAGGCCGTCGAAGCTCGCGATCTCGCCGGAGCACTTGAGGTACGAGACCTTGTCCGTCGAGGTGGTCTTCGTGCACGTCAGTCCGAGCTTCTTGGCGGCGATGGCGAGGCGGGTGGGC
>DATGJA010000569.1:0-7234 GCA_035295445.1 Polyangiaceae bacterium
CACGCACCTCGCTGCGCGTGAGCAGGGACTCGGACATGAGGCGCACCGGCCCGGCGGAGTCGAACGCAGCGGCCACCGCGGCGGCTCGGGGAGCGGCGACGGACACGCGAGCCATCGACGGGGCGCTTCGAACGTCCCCCGGCACCAGGGTCGTCACCACCATCAACGCGCCGGCGGTCACGAGCACCTTTCCCCGTGACGCCGGGCGCGTCTCGGATGGGCCGGAATGGGTGGACGACGCGTCCCCGGCTTGGAATCGCCGTGGCGGAGCGTCGCTCCGCGGCGCGAGGCCGTCGCCGTAGCCGGGCCAGTGGCTCTTGGCTTCGGCCACCCCCAGGGCCTTGCCGAGCGCTGTCGCGAGCTGGGGCGCGCTCTGGAAGCGTCCGTCCACGTTTCGCAACGCCGCACGGGCCCACCACCCGTCGAACTCCGGGGACAGGTCGGGCGCGATCTGACTGGGCACCGGAATCGGGCTGCACATGACTTGGCACGCGACCTCGAGCGGCGTCGAACCGTCGAAAGGCAGGCGCCCCGTCAGGCATCGATAGGTGATGACCGCGAGAGACCAAAGGTCGGATCGGAAGTCGACATCGCTCGAGCCGTGGGCCTGCTCGGGGCTCATGTATTGGGGTGTGCCGATCAGAGCCCCGGTCTTCCCGCCAAAGGCTTCCACGAGCGAGAACGCAGTCAACTTCGCGATACCGAAGTCGAGGAGCTTGACGACCTCGTCGTCATCCTCGCGCGCCAGGAAGACGTTCTCCGGCTTGAGGTCGTGGTGAACGATTCCCGCCGCGTGCACCTTGGACAGGCCCCGAGCCGCTTGCGACACGATCCGGCATGTCGCGAGCGCATCGAGCCGTCCCACGCGCGCGAGGCGCGTTTGCAAGTCCTCGCCGACGAGCAGCTCCATCGCGATGTAGGGCCCCTCGTCGGAGACGTCGTGATCGAGCACCCGGACGACGTGGGGGCTTTGGACTTGTGCGATGGCGCGCGCCTCGATGTGGAATTGGGCGCGACACCTCGAATCGCCGAGGACCTCGTCGGCGAGAAACTTTACCGCGCAAGGCACCTCGAGCGTCATGTGGTGCGCGAGCCAGACCGACCCCATGCCGCCGTGGCCCAACTCACGAACGAGTCGAAAGCGGTTCGCGATGATGTCTCCTTCGGCGGGTGCCATGCCGACGAGAGCGGACCGCAAGCGTCATGCCAACCGCCAGGAGAGCCGCGGACGATGGCGAGCCCCGCGCGCTTCGCGCTTCGCGAAATACGTGAGTGCAATGCGAGCGGCATCCAAAGAACGCGCGGTTCCACACAAGACGAGCAAAGCGAGTCCGCGAGCCCACTCCGGTATCGCAAGAAGCTGCCGCGCCGGCGCCGCGGCACTTACCTTGCACAAGATCCCGGAATGTCAGTCCCCGTTCCTTCGGACGGGTGGTCGGCAAGGAGGTAACGATGCACGTCCTTGTGTTTCTGCTGTTCGGGCTGGTTGTCGGCGCGCTCGCGCGCTTCATCGTCCCCGGCAGGGAGCCGGGCGGGTGGGTGGTTTCGATGCTGCTTGGCGTGGGCGGCGCCGTCTTGGGCGGCTACTTTGGTCGCCTCCTGGGGTTCTATCGGGAGGGGCAGCCGGCGGGCTTCTTCCTGGCGCTCGTCGGCGCGGTCGCCCTGGTCGCCGTCTATCATCTAGCGATCGTGCGGCGGGGGCGATTGACATGAGTGGATGGCGCCCATGACGACTCGGCCTCTCTTGCTCGAGGCCGCGCGTCCACGGGCGCTCGATCTGCACCCGCGGCTCGCACGCGCCGTCGACACCCTGAGCGCCCTCCACGACGCCGACGGCGCGAGCGCCTTCGCGCAGATTGCCCTTCGTGTCGATATCTGGGCGTCGTCCCGTGCTGTGTTTGCAACCCGAGGAGCCAGCCGCTTCATGCCTTGTCGACCAGCGCCTTGAGGTCTGTCCACTCCCTGTCGAGCCGTGCTCTCGCGTCGTCCCACGTCGATGCCGACGTGTTCTCCAGCGATTGATAGTCCTTTTCGAACGCGGCTCGGCTCGCGTGAATTTGCCTCAAGTTCGTATCGAACGCGGACTTTCTACGGCCGCTCGACTGGCTCTCTTGCGCGACGAGGTCAGCCACCTTGTGGTCGAGTTCGACGAGGTTGCTCGCGATCGTGTGACGGTAATCTTCGCGCAGTCTCGTGAAGGCCGCCTGCGCGGCAACGATCTTCTCGTCGGCCGCTGCTTGCGCGCCGTTGGCCTTCTCGTCGGCTTGCTTGACGAGAGGAGCACCACTCTTGTCGTTGGCTTCCGTCCGGGCCATATCGATGACCTTGTCGTCGTTCGACAGGTTGTCGCAGGCGTCCGTCAGCATGAGCGAGAGAACGCCTGCCGCGAGCACTGAGGGGCGAATCATGGCGCCTCCTTTGGCGATTGGTTGACAGTGAGTGTCGTCGCTCGATATTCGACCGAGTCGACTCCCGCGCGCGGCAGACAGAGCTCTCTTGTCGCTTACGGCGATGCGGGCTGAACCACGATCTCGACCCGTCGGTTGTTGGCGCGCCCTTCGGGAGACGCGTTGTCGGCGATGGGTCGCGTCAAGCCGAAGCCCGTGGCCGTCACGCGATCCGCGGCGATCTTCCTGGAGACGAGGTAGTCTCGTACGGTCTGCGCGCGTCGCTGGGACAGGTCCTGGTTGTACTCGGCTCCCCCTTGCGAGTCGGTGTGTCCCTCGACGACGATCTTCGAATCGCTGTCGTTCTTGGAGAGCGCCGCCGCGACTTCATTGAGCTTCGCCTGTGCGCTCGGGAGCAGGTCCGCTCGATTGGACGCGAAGAGGACGCCACCCGAGAGCGTGATGACCATGCCGCGGGTAGCATCCTGCTTCACCGTCGCAATCGAGGCGAGGTCGGCGGCCGCCTGCGCGGCGCGCTTCTCCGCGTCTTGGCGGCGATCGCGCTCCGTGTCGAGCTGCTGGTTCTGGCTCCGCAGCGACTGGTCCTGCACCGCGAGCTGGAGGTTCGCGCGGCCGAGGCGCGAAGAGCTGTCGTCCGCGTGGGCCGTCTCCGCGGCGTGCATGTTCGTCAGCGTCTGTCCTTGCTGGTTGGCGGCCCGCTTGGTCTCGCCGGCGGCCTCTGCGATCTGCGCGCGGCGATCGGCGACGTAGGATAGGTCGCGGGTTCGTTGCGTGTCGCCCTCGTCGGTGAACGACCCCTCCGCGTTCTGCAGCGACTCGGCGGCGGAGTGGAGCTCTGCGGGGTCGAGGGTCGCCGCCGCCCCGTGGCTCGCGCGAGCATAGCTGGCGCGTGCGGTGACGAGGTCTTGCGGCGGCAGCGCGGGGGCGCACCCGGCGAGGCTTGCGAACGCGAAGAGGAAGCTGGCGTTTCGGAACGTTTTCATCACTGTCCTCCCTGCGTGGCGTTCTTCAGTTGTTGAGTATTCGACTGATCCGTTGCGGTTTGCGCCCCGGCCTTCGCCGCTTCCTCCCGCGTGAGAGCGATGGCCAGCTCCGCATCGGACCTCGCGCGCAAGAGCAGCGCGGTCGCGCTCTCGTTGTCGCCGCTCTTCATGGCGGCCTTCGCCCGCAACAGCTGTTCGTGCGCGAGTTGGAGATGAAGTTGCGCTTTTGGCTGATTGGCTGCGCCGAGCTCGGTGGCGCTGCGCTCCGCGGACTCGGTGTCCGCGAGCGGCTGCGTCGGCGCGGGATACGTCGCGCCGCACCCCAGCACAAGCCACGACGTCGCGACCATGGGAATCAATTGGACCTGCATCGCGCTTCCTCCCTTTTCTGGGCTGTCACCGTCAATCGACGACCCCGTTTGCAAGGCCGGTGCCGCTGGCCAAACCGATCGGCGAGCCACCCGTCTTTCCCTCCGCGGTCGTAGAGGAGCAGGCATCACGCAACTCTGATCTTTCGTCGGCTGCGACAACACGACCGTCGTTCGTGCGCCGGCCCAGTGGGCGTTTTGCGATCCCTTTTGCGATCTGCAAATGCCCCGACGTCCGTGAGACACCGGAAAATCCGCGACCTTGCCCGGTACGGTGTGTGCCTGCAGAGGCTTGTGATGCGAGTGCTTCCGTGAGAGACGGCGTCGAACGAGAAGGGGCTCCGACGAAAGGGACGGCCCGCGTCCCGGGCGTCTCTCTCTCCGTGGCCGACCTCTTCACACTGCTTTGGGACGCCCTCGCCGATTTGCTCGGCACGGCGACCGCGGCGGTGCTCTTGCGTCGCACAGCGCGGCGCGCGACGCAGCATTGCCCGGAGCTGGCCGAGCTCGTCGTGGTGCGCGAGGGGCTAGAGTACCGCTACTCGCTTCCGGCCGC
Source organism: Polyangiaceae bacterium (assembly GCA_035295445.1). Classification (GTDB taxonomy): domain Bacteria; phylum Myxococcota_A; class Polyangia; order Polyangiales; family Polyangiaceae; genus Palsa-1150. Next base: position 4,316 of record DATGJA010000569.1, read on the forward strand.
ATGGCACACTCCAACGGGCGAAGCGCACGCCGCGCTGCGGCGCCTCGTCGTGGAGCTCCTGCCGCTGCTCGCCGAGCTCACCGGCTCGGTCGCGGCCCGCCATCTCGCGCAGGTGCGCGAGCTCCGAGACGCAGGGCTCATCCCTCCGCAGGAAGGACGGACATGAACGCATTCCCCTTGGAGCGCATGGCTACGGGCAGCGCAGCATTCGATCGCCTCCTCGGCGGCGGACTCCCCGTCCGGTCCGTCAACGTAGTCGCCGGGGAGCCCGGCTCCGGCAAGACCCTGTTCGCCCTTCAGACGCTCTTTCACCTGGCGCGGCAAGGCAGGAAGGGCCTGTACCTCACGACCCTTTCGGAGCCGTCGCTGAAGCTCGTCAGCTACATGCAACAATTCTCGTTCTTCGAGGAGCGCTTCCTGGGCGGCGAGATTGTCCTGGCCGACATGGGCTCGGTGCTTCGACTCCGGGGCTTGGAGCCGACGCTCGCCGAGATCACCAACCGCGTCGAGCGCGAAGAGCCGGCGGTCGTCGTCATCGACAGCTTCAAGGCTTTGCGGGACCTGCTTGGAGACTCGGCCGCGGTCCGGACCTTCGTCTACGACCTTGCGGTCCACACGACGACGTGGGGAGCCACGAGCCTGTTGGTCGGCGAGTACACCGAGGCAGACATGGCCGACTACTCCGAGTTCGCGATTGCCGACGGGATCATCCAGTTTAGCACCCGCCGTGATGCTCTGACGGCCGTCCGGGAGGTCGAGATTCTGAAGCTTCGGGGCGCCAACCACGCGACGGGTCGCCACTTCTTCGAGATCAACGCCGACGGACTTCGCTTCTTCCCCCGCGTTCAGAGCCCGGCGATGATCGACGCGTCCCACGTGCTCGCGGAGCGCGATCCGACGGGGGTGTCGGGGCTCGACGACATGCTCTCCGGCGGAGTGCCGTGCGCCAGCGCCACGGTCGTCCAGGGCGGGACGGGCACGGGCAAGACGCTGCTCGGCTTGCAGTTTCTTCTCGAGGGGGCTCGTCGGAAGGAGCCGGGAATTCTCTTTACCCTGGAGGAGACGCCCGATCAGCTCCGCGGCCTGGCTCAGGGCTTCGGGTGGAATCTCGATGAACTGGAGAAGCAAGGACTCCTCACGTTGAGTTACGCGTCGCCCGTCGAGCTCTCGACGCACTGGTTCCTCGATCGCGCACGGCAGCAGGTGCAGCAGACCGGCGCGCGCAGGGCCGTGCTCGACAGCTTGACGAGCATGGCGGTCGGCGCCCCCTCCGAGCAACGCTTCAAAGAGCTCGTCTACGCCTTCACCAAACATTTTCGCGCCCTTGGCGTAACGCTCAACATGAACATGGAGGTCGCGGAGCTGCTGGGCTCGGCCCAACTCTCGGGCTACGGGATCTCGTTCGCGGCCGACAACGTCATCCAGCTCAAGTACATCGAGCTGGACGGGCGACTGGCGCGTGGTGTCTCCGTGCTCAAGGTGCGCGGCGTGGGGCACGCGACCGACGTCCGCAGGATGAGCGTCGACGGCAACGGCATCCGGATCGGGTCGCCGTTCAAAGGACTTCACGGCGTTCTGACTGGACTTCCAGTCCGCTCCGGAGCGGAGGAGTCGTGACCGACACCCTCGGAGCAACCCTTCACGACGTCGTACGCACGCTCGAGTCGACGAGGGGGTCCGAGTCGCGCGCGGTTCGTGTGCTCGAGCTTCTGCGGCGGATCGTGCCCTACGAGCTGTGCGCGTTGTTCCATACGCCGCCTGGACGCGAGCCACGCCTCCTCCTGGCGCCCGCATGCTCGCTGGACGCGCGTCAAGGGATCGCCGCGACTGCGGCCTACATCCACGAGTTGCTCGTCGACGAGCGGTCGCGCTCACTCGAAGCGCAGACGAATCGGTGGGGCACGGATCTCGCCGTCCCGCTGATTGGGGATGACAGGGTGATCGGCGTCCTCCTCGTCCGCGGGGCGCCGCGCAATCCGGTCGGCGGTTACACGGAGCATCACCTGCGCAACCTCTCGATCGTGGGCGCGCAGCTCGCCGGATACCTCGTATTGGTCGAGATGGCCAGCGCGCTCGAAGAGCGGCGGCGAGAGGCCGAGACGGCGAACCGTCTAAAGGACGTGTTCCTTGCGCTGGTCTCCCGCGCACAGAAGACAACGCTGCTGTCTACCCTCGCGTGGGCGCGCATTCTGCGGTCGGAGACTCTCGACCCGACCGAGCACTGTCGGGCGGTCCAGGCGATCGAGCGCAACGCCCATACGCAAGCGAAGCGCATCGACGAGCTCCTCGACCTCTCGTGCCTCATGGTCGCGGATCCGCACCTCGATCTCGAGCTCGTCCAGCCGGCGCGACTGATCGAGGCTGCCGTCGACGAGCAGCGGCCGAGGGCGGAGCGGAAGGCGATCCGGGTGGAAACCGTCGCCGAAGAGTCGATGCCCCCGGTCCTGGTCGACGCCGCTCGCATCGTGCGTGTCATCTCGAATCTTCTTGCGAACGCGATCCAGTTCACCCCGCACGGAGGCGGGGTCGCCGTTCACCTGGCGAGGGCCGGGCTCAACGTCCGGATCCAGGTGATCGACCACGGGAACGGGATCCCGCCCGAGGAGTTGGCTCACGTGTTCGACGCCTTCCGTGCGGGCCGGAACCCGCAGGTCACGACCTACGGTGAGCTCGGCGGCGGACTCGCGATCGTCAAGCCGCTGGTCGAGGCGCATGGGGGCGCCGTTCGGGCGGAGAGTCCGGGAGACCAGCGAGGCTCGATTCTCACGATTGAGCTCCCGCTCCAAGCGGAAGCGCCCAACGCCGCGGATCGTCCTCTGGCGGGAATCCGCGTGCTCCTCGTCGACGATGATGTCGAGATGCGCGTCGCTGCCGCGTTGGTTCTCGAGCTCTTCGGCGCCCAGGTCACGGCCGTTGCCT
>DATGJA010000570.1:0-14973 GCA_035295445.1 Polyangiaceae bacterium
CCTGGTCGGCGTCGCCGCCGGCGGCCTGTGGGCGTATGTCCACTGCGTCTGGAACGCCGGTCCCACGATGACCTTCGCCCGGCGCGGGATCCAGTACGAGCTCCTCGCGCCGAGGATGCTCGGGATCGCGCTCCTGGCGCCGTACTTCCTCTGGGTGATCGGGCGGAGCCTCGCGGACCTGCCGCCGGTGCAGCGCGCGCTCTCGGTCGTCCTGCGGATCGCGTTCATCGCGCTCCTGGCCCTCGGACTGGCGCGCGTCGCGCGGACGGCCACTTCGCAGAAGGTCTGCACGGTCTACCTCGTCGACGTGAGCGACAGCGTGTCGGACCTCGCGCTCGAGGACGCGCGCGTACAGGTGAACGAGGCCATCGCCGCCAAGCCCAAGGACGACCTGGTTCGGCTCATCACGTTCGCGAAGCGCCCTCGGTCGGTGGCGCTCCCCGAGGACGGAGGCCCCGTCGCGCGCATCGAGCGGCACGGACCGGGCCTGGGCGCGGGGACCGACATCGCCAGCGCGTTGCAGCTCGCCTACGGCGTGTTCCCCGAGGGGTACCTGCGCCGCGCCGTCGTCGTGTCGGACGGCGTCCAGACGGACGGCGATCTGCTCGCCGAGGCGAACCGGGCGCGCGAGTACGGCGTGAAGATCTTCGCGACCGCGTACCGTCGACCGGTTCCGGGAGAGGTCGCCGTCCGCGAGCTACGGCTGCCCGACAAGGTCCACGAGCAAGAGACGTTCGATCTGCACGCGTCCGTCTTCTCGAGCATCCCGCAGAAGGTCAAGCTGGTCCTCAAGCAGGGCGACGTCATCAACGGCCTCGACGGCGTGAAGGTGGTCGACCTGCAGCCGGGCGACAACGACGTGCCGTTTCGGAGCAAGGCGGCCGTGCCCGGGTCGGTGACGTACTCGCTCGAGGCGACCGAGACCGAGCAGGACCACTTCAAGGAGAACAACCGCGCGTCGTCGGCCACGACGGTCGTCGGCATGCCCGTCGTCCTCTACGTCGACGGCAACCCCGCCCGCGCGTCGTACCTGTCCTCGGCGCTCAGCGCGCAGCAGTTCAACGTCGACACGTTCGATCCGCTGCCGACGACGCTGCGCGAGGCGGAGAAGTACGACTTCATCATCGTCTCCGACATGCCCGCGGAGCGCGTATCGCTGACGCAGCAGGAGACGATCGAGCAGTACGTCCGCGATCTCGGGGGCGGATTTCTCTTCGCCGGCGGCGAGAACGGATACGGCCTCGGCGGCTGGTACCACACGACGATCGAGCGAATCTTGCCGGTCCGCATGGACGCCGAGAAGCGTCGCGACGAGCCGGAGGTCGCGATGGCGCTCGCCATCGATCGATCCGGCTCGATGACGGGGCTGCCGCTCGAGATGGCCAAGCAGGCCGCACGCGCGACGGCCGACGCCCTCGCGGGCGACGATCTGCTCGAGGTCATCGCCTTCGATTCGCAGCCGACGCGGATCGTCCGCATGACGCCGGCCAAGCATCGCGCGCGCATCCAGACCGACATCGCCCGGATCCAGGCGGGCGGGGGCACCGAGATCTTTCCGGCTCTCGACGCGGCGTATCAGGCCATGTCGACGACGCGCGCGAAGCGCAAGCACGTGGTGCTGCTGACCGACGGGCAGGCTCCGCAGAACGGCATCCGCGACCTGGTGCAGGCGATGGCCGCCGAGAACATCACCGTGACCACCGTGGGTCTCGGCGGCGGCGTCGACGAGAACCTCCTGCGGATGATCGCGGACGTGGGCGGCGGGCGATTCTACAAGGTGGCGGATCCGCAGTCGCTCCCTCGCATCTTCACCCGCGAGACCGAGATGGTGAGCCGGTCCGCCGTCGTGGAAGAGTATTTTCAGCCGAGGCTCGCGTCGCCAGCCGACTTCCTTCGCGGGATCGACGTCACAGCCGCTCCCTTCCTCCACGGGTACGTCGCGACGCGGCTCAAGCCACCGCCGGCCCAGGAGATTCTCGAGAGCGAGCTGGGCGAACCGATCCTCGCCCGGTGGCACGTCGGGCTCGGGTGGAGCATGGCCTGGACGAGCGATCTCAAGAACCTCTGGGCGGTCGAGTGGCTCCGCTGGCCGCAGTGGGGGCAGTTCTGGGGTCAGCTCGTGCGCGAACACATGCGCCAGAAGAAGCGCCAGGTGTTCGACATGCGCGCCGAGGTGGACCCGGCGACCGGCCGCGCGCACGCAGTACTCGACGCCATCGGCACGGACGACGCCTTCCAGAACGGCCTCGACGCGAAGCTGACGTCGACGGGGCCGCAGCCGGGGGGCGAGACGCGGACGGCGCCGATGCGGCAGACGGCGCCCGGCCGCTACGAGGCGGACTTCCCCCTCGATCGCTACGGGGCGTTCCTGCTCCACGCGTCGCTGGAGAAGGCCGTCGACGACGGACACGGCAACGTGAAGGGGGTCACCGTGGCGGAGAGCTATGGTCATGTGAACAACCCGTACCCGCGCGAGTACCTCGCGCTGGCCCCCGACCTCGGCGCCTTGACCCACGCAGCGCTGGCGACCGGGGGCGCGCTCGACGCCTCGCCGACCGCGGTCTTCGACCCGGCGGGAGAGGTCATCCGGTATCACGAGGACCTCTGGTCGCGCTTCGTGGGCGCGGCGATCGCGCTGTTTTTGCTCGATCTCCTCGTCCGTCGTGTCCGACTCTTCGACCGCAAGAGAACCGCGAGAGCGTCGGGCCGATCGTCGCGGCCGCCGATGTCGGGCGCCCTGGCCTAGCGTCCCCTGGCGTCGCCTCGCCCGCAAAAAGGCGGTCGCACTCCGGACGCGTCTAGGCTATGGCCACGAAACCTCGTGGCGTCCGACGGCATCGAACCGAGTCGGACCCCCCCATGCGAGCCGCCGCCGTGACGACCGAGCCCCAGCTCCTCGAGCCGATCCGCCGACGCGAGGATCTCCTCGCTCCGTTCACCGAGGCGTTCAAGCCGCGCGACGCGTGGCGCATCGGTCCCGAAATGGAGAAGTTTGGGGTCTTCGAGGCAGGAGGAAAGCCGGTCCCATACGCCGGCGAACGGAGCATCCTGGCGATCCTCGAGGAGCTCGTGAAGTCCCACGGGTGGACCCCGGAGCGCGAGCACGCGGACGGTCCGATCGTGGCCCTCGCCCGCGGCGAAGAGTCGGTGACCCTCGAGCCGGCCGGGCAGCTCGAGCTCTCCGGCGGCAAGAGCGAGGACGTTCACCAGGTGTCGCGCGAGATCCGCCGGCACCTGCGCGAGATCGAGCCCGCGTCGCGCGCGATGGGGATCCGGTGGTTGGGCATCGGCTTCCACCCGTTCGCGCGCCGCGAGGACTTCGCGTGGGTACCCAAGCAGCGCTACGGCGTCATGCGCGACTACCTGCCCACGCGCGGGGGGCATGCGCTCGACATGATGCTCCGGACCTGCACCGTGCAGGCGAACTTCGACTACGCGAGCGAGGCGGACGCGATGCGCAAGATGCGCGTCGGTCTGGCCCTCGCCCCGCTGACGACCGCGGTCTTCGCCAACAGCCCATGGAAAGAGGGCCGCCCCCACGGGGGGCTCAGCTATCGCGGCCGCGTATGGCTGGACGTCGATCCGGACCGCACGGGGCTGCTGCCGGTCCTCTGGAAGGCCGGTGCGCGCCTCGAAGACTACGTCGAGTGGGCCCTGGACGTCCCCATGTTCCTCTTCAAGCGGTCCGGGCGTCCGGTGCTCAACACCGGGCAGACTTTCCGAAGCTTCTGGCGGTCGGGGTTCGCGGGCTACGCCGCGACGCTCGATGACTGGCGCTTGCACCTCAACACGCTCTTTCCGGAGGTCCGCCTCAAGAAGACGATCGAAGTCCGAGCGGCGGACGTGCAGGCGACCGAGCTCGCGTGCGCGCTCCCCGCCCTCTGGACGGGCATCTTCTACGACGACCGTGCCCTCGCGCAGGCCGAGGCGCTCGTCGTCGACTGGACGCACGAGGACGTCGCCCGCCTTCGCCAGACGGCGTGGCGCGAGGGCTTGCGGGCGAGCTTCCGCGGGCAGTCCCTGGCGGCGATCGCCGCGCGCGTGCTGGAGGTGTCGGCCGGCGGGCTCGAGCGCCGCGCCCGCATCGACCCGACGAGCGGCAAGGACGAGCGCGTCTACCTCTCTCGACTGGCGGCGCTGGTCGCTTCGGCGCGCACGCCCGCGGACGTACTGCTCGACGGCATCGATCGCGAGCCCGACCTCGCCGCGGCGATCGTCGATCGCGCCGCGATCCCCTGGGAGTGACCAGGCGAGAGTCGGCGTGGGGTCCGTGGCGGGGGCACTCAGGATGACCGAGGTGCGGACGCCGCCCGAACCGCCCCGACGAAGGCGCGGACCTTCGAGACGTCTTTGACGCCGGGCGCGCTCTCGACGCCGCTCGCGACGTCTACGCCCCACGGGCCGACCTGAGCCACCGCGCGACCCACGTTCTCCGGGGTGAGACCACCTGCCAGGACGAGCCTGCGTCGCCGCGCGAGTCCGACCACGAGGGCCCAGTCGAACGTGCGCCCGGTCCCCCCGAGGGAGCCGTCGACCTTCGCGTCGGCCAGGACGTACTCGCCGGGCGTCGCACCGGCGAGATCGGCGTCCTCCGCGCTTCGGATGGGAATCGCGGCGTAGGCGTGCGGCAGGAGGGCCTCGATGTCCTCGGACCGGTCCCATCCGTGGAGCTGCAGACAGCCCACGCCGGTCGCTTTCCGCAGGCGCTGCGCCGCGTGGACTCCGATGGCGTCGACCACGCCGACCACGAGGGCCTGCCCGCCCACGGCACGGACGATCTGCGCCGCCGTGGCCGTGTCGATGCAGCGCGCGCTCGACGGTACGAAGTTCACTCCGACCGCGTCGACGCCCTCGGCGACGCAGGCGAGCGCCTGGTCGACCGAACGCACTCCGCAGATCTTGATGCGCGTCACGCCTCGATCTTGAGCAGCTCTTTGACCTTGGCAATCACCTGGGGTGCCTGGATCGGCTTCGTGATGTACGCGTTCGCGCCGAGCTGCAGCGCGCGCTGGCGATCTTCACTCGAGCCCTCGGTGGTGATGACGATGATGGGGACGTCCTTGTGCACCGGGTCCGTGCGGACCCGCTTGACGAGCTTGAGGCCGTCCATGATGGGCATGTTGATGTCGGTCAGGATGATGTCGAACTTGCCCGTGGCGAGCTTGCGCAGGCCGTCGACCCCGTCGTCGGCCTCGGTCACGTGAAGGCTCTTCAGCCTCGACAGAGCGAGGACCAGAAGCTGACGCATCATGGGCGAGTCCTCGACGACCAGGCACGAATATTGTGCACTCATTCGAACACAGTCCCGTCTCTGACGTTATAGGTCCCTCGCGCCGCCGACGACAAATCCTCCGCAGGTTTTCGTCACCCCCAAGCAGCAATCCTCGCCACACCCTCGCCCGGCACGTGGTCCCGGCCCTCTACTCCCACGCGAAGACGAGCGTATCACTTTTTCGATACGCCAAGCCCCCCGACCCAGGACGCTAGCTCGCCCACCACGACGCGCGGCGCCCGCCGCAAGGCGCTCACGTCACGGCTGCCCGTCAGCAGCATGACCGCGCGCAACTCGCCCTCCACCCGGTCGAGCGCCGCCAGCGCCGCCGCTCGTCCGCTCGCGGGACGGGTCTCGTCCGGGGTCCCGTCTTGACCCGCTTGCGCCCCTTGCCCGACCAGCGCACGCAGCAGCGGGCGCGCCATGCCTGCCGCCGACGCGCCCAGCGCGATCCCGCGCGCTACGTCGAGGCCCGTCGCCACCCCGCCGGTCGCCACGATCGTGTCGAAGCCCATCGGCGCCAGGAGCGCGACCGACGCCGCCGTGGGGACGCCCCAGTCCCAGAGCGCGTCCCCCAGGTCGCGCGCGGCGTCGTCTCCCGCCGCGGCGGCGCGCTTCGTCTCCACGCCGACCCACGACGTCCCCCCCGCGCCGGACACGTCCACGTGCTTGACGCCCACATCGCGCAGGCGCGCGCCCACGGCCGGGGAGATCCCGCAGCCCGTCTCCTTGACGACCACCGGGACGCCGAGGTCGCGAACGAGCCGGCCGATCGTCTCGAGGCCCTGAGAAAAGTCGCGGTCCCCGCCCGGCTGCACGAGCTCCATCGCCGGGTTGAGGTGGACGCAAAGCGCGTTCGCTCCCACCTCGTCGACGAGCAGGCGCACCTCGCTCGTCGTCATCGATCGCGCCTGCACGACGCCCACGTTGCCGAGCACGAGCGCGGTCGGCGCGACGTCGCGGACCCGGTACGTGTCGGTGCTCGACGGGCGGACGTGCATCGCCCGCTGGCTCCCGAGCCCGAAGCCGTACCCGCGCTCCTCCGCGATCGACGCGAGCTCGCGGTTGATGCGGCGCGCCTGCTCGGTCCCGCCCGTCATCGACGCGATGACGATCGGTGCGCGAAGGGTCTTCCCGAAGAGCGTCACCGAGGTGTCGACGTCGGCGACCCTCATGTCCGGCAGGGCGTCGTGGACGAGGCGCACGCACTCGAGGAGCGTCGACGCCTGTCGGAAGCCCACGTCCTCCTCGGCGCACAAAGCGATGTGATCGACCTTGCGCTGACCGATGTCCACCATCGAGCTTTTCGTGATCGTAGAGCAGACACGAGGGCGGCGCATCTCGAGTAGTCTCCCTTGCCGTGGACGTATCGCCGCCGACGGAGCTCGTCTGGACTCGCACGGCCGGGGGCGAGGCGTGCATCGACGGCAGCCAGGTAGCCGACCGCGTCGGGTCCACATTGGGCCACCGCGTCTCACTCGAGCGGCACACGCACGCGGGCCCCGGCGCCCCCGCCGATCGAGGCGAGGGGGACGCGGTCATCGTGCAGGGACAGGTCGGGCCCGACACGGCCGGGCGCGGCTGGCTCGCCGTCGTTCAAGTCCACCGCCCCGGAATGCCCCCCTTGCGGCGCGAGCTCGCGGTCGATGCCCCCGACTGCCATCAGCTCGACGAGGCGATCGTCCTCGTCGTCGCGCTGCTCGTCGACGCGGTGTCTCCAACCGCGCCCGCGCTGATCGTGTCTGCGCGCGCCCCCACGTCGGTGTCCATCGGGCCCGACCTCGCGCTTGCGTTTGGGCTTCTCCCGGGCACGTCGGTGGGCTTCGGGCTGGCGAGCGACGTACGGATCGGCTCGCTGTGGCCGATCGATCTGTGGGCGCACACCTGGCCGGTGTCCGACGCGATCGCCAACGGCTCCGGCGGGAGCCTCGGCGCGTGGACGTTCGGCGTCGGCCTGGGCCCCGCCTTCGCGCAGGGTCCGTGGGAGCTGTTCGGCGTCGTAGGGGCCTCGGCGGGCGAGGTTTACTCGAACGGAGTCGGTCTGAGCACAGCGTTGAGCCACACCCGGGCCTACGCACAGGCTGAGCTTCGCGTCGGCGCGCGCGCTAGACTTGTGGGGCCCCTCCTCCTACGGCTGGACGCGGGGTTCGGCGCCCCGCTGGCGCGCGATCGGTACGAATACACCCAAGCCGACGGCTCCACGCTCCTCGTGTTCGAAACCGCCCCCGTCATCCCACTGCTCCGTTTTGGAGTGGAGATCCGGGCGCCATGACGGGCTCCGCGTCCGTCCCGGGTCCGCCGGATGCCACGCAGGTCGAACCTCCGGTCAGAAAAGGCGCGTCAGGCGGGCACAAAAGCGGTGAAGAGGCGTTGGTGAATACGCCAAGCGTGCTTGCCGTAACCGCCCCCGACGACGGGGTCCGTCCGGTGGCGTTTCCGCCATTTCGGCAAGTTTTTGATGAACATGCAGCGGCGGTGGGGCGCACATTGCGCTACCTGGGCGTTCCTGAGGCCGATCTCATGGACGCGGCACAAGAGGTGTTTCTCGTAGTCAACCGTCGTTGCGTCGATTTCGAAGGCCGGTCGCGGATCTCGACGTGGATCCGACAGATTTGCCTCCGCGTGGCCCTTAGTTACCGGCGAAAGCGTCGGCGTCGGCGCGAAGACGTCGTGGCCGAGCCGCCCGAGGCAGTATCCGATGCGGACCAGCACCAAGACTTCGAGCTTCGCGAACGACGCGGTACGTTGGCCCGCCTGCTCGATGCGCTCGACGACGACCAGAGAGAGGTAATCGTGCTTTACGAGATCGAGCAACTTCCGATGCGAGAGGTCGCCGCCGCGGTGGGTTGCCCGGTGCAGACGGCGTACTCTCGCCGGAAGGCGGCGCTGGAGAAGCTCCGTGGCGAGCTGGGTCAGGTGGAGGGGCGGCGGTGAAGACCCATCGGAACGGCAACGGAGAAGGGGCGCCCCCCCAGCCGAGCGACGACGTGCTCGACGGTTTGTTCCGCAGCGCGAGGGTCGACGGCTTCAGCGCGACCCAGGCGGCGGTCCTCTGGGGTCGCGTCGGGGCGGCGACGGCCGTCACCTCGGCGGGCGGCGCGGGTTCGGCGGCGTCCGGCGGGGGAAGCGCGGGGACCGCAGGCTCCACGGGGGTGACGTCGCTGAAGGCGGCAGCCATCTGGCTGCTCGGCGGCTCCCTCGTCATGGCCAGCGCCGGACTGACGACTGTGGGCGTCGCCGGCAGGGCTTTGCCGAACCCAGAAACATCCCCGGGTGTCGTCGCGGTCGTGGATCCGCCCGCACCGGCTCGCGCCGAGCCGTCCCCGGCGGGCGATCGCCCGGCTTCCGGGCCCGAGCTCGAGCCGGTCCCGGGCGCGCCGCGGGCCCTTCGAACGGCTCCCGTCGTCGCCGAGCCCGCCGGTGGCGCGCACGCGCGGCCAGGTGCAGCGTCCCGACCGGGCGCGGAGGCGGTCGATACCCCGCCCAGCCGCGCGGAGGTCGCGCCGAGCCGCGGTGTCCCGAACACGGCGCGCGGCGAGTCGCTGGCTCCGTCGAGGGCATCGGACCCGTCGGGTTCCGGCGGGGACGGGCCGATCACGTCGTCGCCGCCATCGCCGACCGAGCCTTCCATTTCCGAAGGTGCCTTGCTGCTGCGCGCCCGACGGGTGCTCGCTTCGGACCCGGCGGAGGCGCTCGAGCTCACCAGGCAGCACGCGCGTCGGTTCCCGACGGGCGCCCTCATCCCCGAGCGGCAGGTGCTCGCCATCGAAGCGCTCGCCGGTCTCGGACGCACCGCGGAGGCTCGCGCGGAGCTCGCGTCGTTCCGTCAACGATTCCCGTCGTCGCCGCACCTGGCGCGCCTGCAAGCGCTTCTCGCGAACAAGTAGCGGGGTCGCCCGTCCTCGCGCGGGATCACGCCGCGCCGCGATTCACCTCGGTCATTTGCACGTGACGCCCGACTGGATGTGGTCGACGACGAGGTAGGACCACTCGCCCATCGCGAACGTGCTGCCGGGCGGCGCGTTGGGGACGAGGGTGAGATAGAGGGCCGTTTGCGTGGGGGTGAACGTGGTGCAGTCTTTCGTCCAGCTGTCCTGGTTGGTGATCGACGGCGTCCGCCACAGGAGCTCGTCCTTCCCGCACGGCGTCTTGCTGCCGTAGAGCTCGAGAACCGCGGGAAGGCCGCTCGACGCGTTGGCGAGGTTCATCAGCGTCTTTGCGGCGATGCCGAGATCGATGGAAACCGAGTACGTCGTCCCGGGCAGGAGCGGGCTGCAGAGGAGCGTCCCCATGCTCTCGCTCGCGTCCGTCGCCGGCCCGTAGGACCCGACGGTGAGGCCTACGTAGTCCATGCCGTCGCTCGCCGACATCGAGCAAATAGAGGGGTTGATGACCGGCAGGATGGGAAGCGTCGGCAGGTTGAAGTTGGGACAAAGCTGCCAATACGGTGGGGCGTTACCGGTCGTCACCGAGTTCGTCATCGGCTCGAACGACGGGTTTTTCACGCAAAACGAGGCGCCCGCTCCCCCATCGCCGCCGCCGCTGGCGCCCGCCTCGTCGGTCTGCGCAGGTGGCACGACCATCCCGCTCTCGATCACCGGGTTCGACGCGTCATCCGCGCCGGGCGCGTTGAGGTCCGGGACGCCGGCGTCGCACGCGGCGGGAAGCTCTTGCGACGCCGAGCAGTTGACGGGGTTGACGGCGGCGGCGCCGTCGGCGGATGCGATGGGAGGCGTCGCCGAGGACGTCCCCGTCGACCCGCCGGTGTCGACGTTCCGACCGAGATCGATGTCCTCGCTCGACAAGCAGCTGACGGCGCCCGCGATCGCCGCGAGGGGCCCGACCGCCGTTCGAATCCACCATACCCGCAGGGCCATGTGCATCGCGCGGTCCGAGAGGTCTCTCCAACCGTGCCTCGGCCGTGTGGAGATTACGACGCCATGACGGAGGCTCGCACCGGGGCCGTGTCTCATTTGATCTCATTTGCGTCCCGCCCACATCCAACCACTAGGCGGCGATGCCCATCCGATCCGTTGCCACCGGATCGAATGGGACCGTTCCCGTTGCCTGAGGGCGCGATCCCTTACGCGTCGGGCTCGGCGCCGCCGCCCTGGATGGAAGGTTACCGGCCTTCAACAAAACGTGAAAGTACGCGTAGACGCGTGAGAATAACGCCGTCGTTGTGTTTGACGAGCACCCGGCCACACCCTACGCTTCGCGTCGACCCGATGACCGGAGCGGCGCCCGTGCCATCCCCAGGCGGTCCCGATCGCCAGCCGGTCGCACCCGGGGTGCGCGCGGCCGATCGCAGCCAGCGCCAGGACTTCGACGAGTTCGTGGCGCGGACGCGTCTCGCCGTCGACGCGGCGCTGCGCGCTTGGCTCGAGCGGCGCGTGGCCGAGGCGAGCCGACGAGGGCCCGAGCTCGAGACCGTGGCCGATGCCGTGCGGCAGCTCGCGGTGCGGGGGGGAAAGCGTATGCGAGCCGTTCTCCTTGCCGCCGCCTACGAAGCGTGTGGGGGTCCGCCCGAGACGGAAGCCGTGACCTTCGCGGGCATGTCGATGGAGATCTTGCAGACTTATCTTCTCGTGCACGACGACTGGATGGACGGGGACGCGACGCGCCGTGGGGGGCCCAGCGTGCCCGCGATGATGCACGATCGCTTCTCGGGCAACCGCGCCGACGCGATGACCGTCCTGGCGGGCGACCTCGCGGCCGCGTGGGCGCAGCGCGCCCTCCTCGAGATCCGCCTGCCGCCGGAGCGCGTGGTGCCGGCCGCGCGCGAGTTCGCCCGCATGCAAGAGGACGTCATCCACGGTCAGATCCTCGACGTCGTGGGCGGCGCCGCCGATTCGCGCGAGGTCGAGCAGGTGCATCTCCTCAAGACCTCGAGCTACTCGGTGCACGGGCCCGTCGTCATGGGAGCGTGCCTCGCCGGCGCGCCCGAGGCGCAGGTGAACGCCCTCGTCGAGTTCGCGCGGCCACTCGGCGTCGCCTTCCAGCTGCGCGACGACATCCTCGGCGTGTTCGGCGAAGAAGCGGCGACGGGCAAGCCCTGCGGCTCGGACATTCGCTGCGGCAAGCGGACGGCGGTCATCGTGGCGGGCGCGGAGGACGAAGGCGCACGTCGGGCCCTGTCGCTCGCGCTCGGGCGGGCCGAGGCGTCCGAGGAGGACGTGCGGGCGGCCATCGAGGGTCTCCGGGCGTCCGGCGCGAGAGACCGGGTCGAGGGGCGCATCGCCGCGCTCGTCGGCGCTTCGGCGAGCGCGCTCGATCGCGCGGGATTCACGACGCGTGGGCGCGCGCTGCTGGCGCAGGCGATCCACGCGCTCACGGAAAGAGAGTGCTAGTGCGCAGCATCGGCCAGGCGTTCGGCAAGGTCATTCTGCTGGGCGAGCACGCGGTCGTGCACGGCGTTCCGGCCCTGGCGGTCGCCATCGACCGTGGCGCGCGCGCGACCGCGACGCCCCTCGCACCCGACGGACCGAGCCGCCTGCTCGTGCGCGGGTGGGAGATCGCGGTGCGCGAGGATGACCCGAGTCACGACCTTGCCCGGGGTCTGCGCGCCCTCCTCGAGGCGGCTCGCCGCGACGATCCAGACGTCGGCGCGTTCACGGTCGAGGTCGAGGCCGACCTTCCCCCGGGCGGCGGACTCGGCTGCTCGGCGGCGATGGGCGTCGCGATCGCGCGCGCGCTCGCCCCGCTCGCGTCCGAGGATATGGTCCAGACGCGGGCGATGGCCTGGGAGCGCATCTTCCACGGGAACCCGAGCGGGGTCGACTCGGCCATCTCCGCGCGCGGGGGGTGCATCTGCTTCCACAGGGGCGCCGCGCTCGAGCCCGTGCGCATGCGGGGCTCGCTCGACCTCGTCGTCGGCCACACGGGCGTCGTCTCGAGCACGAGGGCCATGGTCGAATCGGTGGCGCGCCTCGTGGACCGGAAGCCGGGCCTGGCGGCCAAGGCGTTCGACGGCGTGCGTTCCCTCGTCGCCAACGCGCGGCTCGCGCTCGAGGCGGGCGATCGCGTCGCGCTCGGACGCCTCATGGATCTCAACCAAATGATCCTCGCCGGCCTGTTCGTCTCCACGCCCGAGATCGAGCGGCTCTGCGCCACGGCCCGCGACGCGGGCGCTTTGGGCGCGAAGCTGACCGGCGCGGGCGGAGGCGGCAGCGTGGTGGCGCTCGTGCCGTCGCAGGCGATCGCGGAGACGGTCCTGCGCGCGTGGAAGAGCGATGGTTTCGATGGGTTCGCCGCCCGCGTCGCGGGCGAGGCGCGGGGCCACGCGCTCGAGAGCGAGGCGGCGCCGTGACCCTCGGGGAGGCCGTTGCCATCGCGCACCCGAACGTCGCGCTCAGCAAGTACTGGGGCAAGCGCGAAGGCGGCGGCAACTTCCCGGCTGTCCCCAGCCTGTCGGTCACCCTCGCGGGGTTGACGACGCGCACGCGCGTGCGGTGGCGCCACGACGTCGCCCACGATCGGGTGGTGCTCAATGGCCGCACGGTCGGCAGAGACGAGGCGCCGCGCGTCTTTTTCGTGATCGATCGCGTGAGGCGCAAGCTCGGTCTCGACGCCACCGCCGACGTGGAGACCGGCAACGACTTTCCCACGGCGAGCGGTCTCGCCTCGAGCGCGTCGGGCTTCGCCGCGCTCGCGCTCGCCTCGGTGCGCGCCGCGGGCGCCGAGTGGGACGGCGAGCAAGTGAGCGACCTGGCGCGTCGGGGATCCGCCAGCGCCGCGCGGAGCGTCTTCGGCGGCTTCGTCGAGCTCGACGCAGGTCCGGCGGCTGCGCGCGTCGAAGACACGCTGTCCGCGCGATGCGTCGCCCCGGTGGGCCACTTGCCATTGACCGTCCTCGTCTGCGTGACCGCCGAAGGGGCCAAGGAGATCGGCTCGACGGAGGGGATGCAGGCCACGATGTCGCGGAGCCCGTACGCGAGCGCGTGGCTCGAGCTCGCCCCGCGGCTGCATGCTCGCATCAAGGAGGCGCTCCTCGCCCGCGATTTTCTGCGGGTGGGCGAGCTCGCCGAGCGGAGCGCGCTCGCCATGCACGCCTGCGCCATCGCGGCCGGAGTCACGTACTGGAACGCGGGGACGCTCGACACGATCGCCGCCGTCAAGGAGCTCCGGCGGGGCGGGATGGCCGCGTACTTCACGATCGACGCGGGACCGCACGTCAAGGTGCTGGTGACGCCGACCGACGCCGCCGCGGCGCGCGCCGCGCTCGAACGGGTCGCGGGGGTCCGGCGCATCATCCCCGCGGCGGTCGGCGAGGGAGCGCGGGTCGACGATGCATCGCCGGGAGTCGTCGCGTGAGGGTCGCCGCGCCCGGGAAGCTGGTGCTGACGGGGGCGTACGCCGTGCGCGAAGGGGCCCCCGCCATCGTCGTCGCCGTCGACCGGTACGCGATCGTGGACGTCGGTCCGCCGGGCCGAGTCGACGTGAGACCACTCTACGACCGGGGGGGCCAGAAGCTCGGCCTGGGATCCAGCGCCGCCGCCGCCGTCGCGGTGCTCGGCGCGGGGGCCGCCGTGCGCGGTGAGGACGTACGCCTCGCGCCGGTGCGCGCGGCCCTCTTTCGCGAGGCGCGGGCGGTGCATGATCGCGAGCAGCCGGGTGGGAGCGGCGTGGACATCGCCGCGAGCGTCTACGGCGGGGCGCTCCGCTACGTCGTCCGCGGCGGCGAGGCGACGGTGCGCGCGGTCGAGCTCCCGGCGGGGCTCGTGATGCGCGCGTTCTGGAGCGGCACGAGCGCCCGCACGAGCGACCTTCTCGCGCGGGTCGACGCGACGCGCGGCTCGGGCGGCGCGGGGGAGGCCCTGTCGGCGCTCGGCGAGCTTGCCGTCGAGGCGGCGGACGCGATCGATGCGGGCGACGCGGTTCGCTTCGTGGGCGGCGCGGGGTCCTTCGGGCGTGCGCTCGAACACCTCGGCCGGGAAGCCGACGCCCCCATCGTCCCGCCCGCGTTCGCCGAGCTCGCGCGGGTCGCGGCCCAAGAGCGCGCGGCGTTCCTTCCGTCGGGCGCCGGCGGCGGGGACATGGGCGTCTGGCTCGGCGTCGCCGGGCCGTCCGACGCGTTCGCGGGCGCCGCCGAACGACTTGGCCTGCACCCGGTCGACCTCGCCGTCGATCGGGGCGGCGTGCGTGTCCTTTCTTCCTGACGAGGACTGACCATCATGGCTCGAACCTCACGATTCCCCGGTTTCTACAAGGTCACGGTTCATGAGCGGCGCTCGCTCGTCGGCGACGCGACGGGCGCCGATCCCGTCGAAATCGAGCGTTCCCTCGACGCGGGAGGCCTCGACGCCGACACGGCCGACAAGTTCGTCGAGAACGTCATCGGTACGTACGCGCTCCCGTACGGCGTGGCGCTCAACGTCAGGGTCAACGGCCACGACCACGTCGTGCCGATGGTGACCGAGGAGCCGAGCGTCGTCGCCGCCGCGTCCAACGCCGCGAAGATCGTCCGCGACGCGGGGGGGTTCACGGCCGAAGCGGACCCTCCGCTCATGACGGCCCAGGTGCAGCTCTACGGCGTCGCCGACGCGCCGGCCGCGGCGAGCCGCATCGACGCGCGGGCCGGCGAGATCGTGAAGCTCGCGAACACCGCCCTCGGGGGGCTGGTGGCGCGGGGGGGCGGCGCGCGCGAAGTGGAGACGCGGGTGCTCGCCGACGACGTCGTGGTCGTCCACGTCATCATCGAC
>DATGJA010000571.1:0-10358 GCA_035295445.1 Polyangiaceae bacterium
AACGCCGCCTTGGTCTGGCACGCGACCGGCGACCCCCGGTACGCCGATGGGGCGATACGCTACCTCCGCGCGCTGCTGGACGACCGGTTCGCCTTGGGAGACGGACAGGGCGGCAAGGACGTCGTGACACACGACTCCGGCTACGGCATTCGCAACTTCGGGGCGTACACGGCCATCGGCTACGACTGGCTCCGCGACGCGCCCGGGATGGATGCGCAGCTCAAGGCTCACGCCATCGAACGGCTCGACCAGTGGCTCACCTGGTACGGCGTCAAGGGCTACCTGCGCAACAAGCCGACGTCGAACTACTACTGGGGCTACCTCACCACTCTGAGCTTCGCCGGGCTCGCTGCTTCGGGCGAGTCGCCAGCGGCGGATGCCTGGCTCGGACGAGCGAAGGATGCCCTCACTCAGCGCGTGTTGCCGACGTTCCGGGATGAGCTTGTAGGCGGAGGATGGCCCGAGGGGTGGCAATACGGGGAGTACACCACGGCGGAGATCGCGCTCGTGTCCCGCGCCTTCGAGACGGGAGCGGGCCTGGACATCGTCAGCAAGCTCCCATGGCTCTCACAAGTGATCGGACACCACGTGCACGCTCTCCTGCCGGACGAGCACTCCGTGTACGATGGCGGGTCCTGGGATGAGCACCCACCGAAGCCATCCGCGCTTGCGCTGACGGCCGCGGTCGTGGCGCTCGAAGGCGTCGACGACGCTCGCGTCGCCGAAGCGCGCTGGCTGATCGCGCACGCGCTGCCACCCCTGAGGCGCGAGCGCGCGTGGGTAGGGCTCCTCGCGGACCGGCCCGGAGCGGTCGAGCGGTCCCCGCGCGAGGGCGCACCCACCAGCTTGCATCTTTCCGGCATCGGGCTGACGTTCGTGCGCAGCAACTGGTCGCCGCACGCCGTTTGGGCGTCCTTTCAGGCCGGCCCTTGGCTCGCCGAAGACCATCAGGACGCCGATCAGGGGCACTTCGAGATCTTTCGCGGCGCCGATGGCCTCGTCGTCGACGGCGGAGACTATGAAGGCTCGGCGACGATCAATCACAACACGCTCCTCGTCGACGACGGCGGGCGGCATCTCAACTACCCCCCCAACCAAGGGGTCTGGGGGGCGAAGGTACGGACGACGCGCTTCGCGGACGACGGCGTCGCAGCAGTCGCCGTCGGTGACATCGGAGAAGCATACGCCCCGTCGTGCGCCGAGGACGGTTGCCCGGAGCGCTCGGTACGGCAGCTGGTGCGGACCTTCGTGTTCGTACGCCCCAGCCTTCTCGTCCTGGACGATCGGGTCGTTCTCGAGCGTCCCGAATACGACGTGACCTGGGCTGCGCACGTGACGACGAACCCCAAGCTCGCAGGCTCGCTCGCAAGCGCCGTCGTGGGCCACTCACGCGTGGACATTCGAACCATCGAGCCGGAGAACGCTGAAGGCGTCATATTGCGAGAGCCCACGCCATCGGGTGAAGGATCTCACCGAGCCGATCATCCATGGGGCCCCATGTGGCGGATCGAAGTTCCGAGCCCTCGCGGCACGCTCGAACGAGGCTTTCTGCAATTCATCACCGTGGATCGCGCCCAGGCAGCAGCCCCTGAGGCACGACGCGTGTTCGGAGAAGGGACCCACGGCTGCGTTGGAACGGTCGAAGGACGGCGGATCGCGGTGCTCTTCGCCGATCCGAAGAAGGGAGGGCGCGCCCCGCTGGGCAACGGCGCGGCGCTCGTCGTGGTCGCCGGCCTCGAACCAGGGCAGCGCTACAGGGTCTCGGTCAGTGCGGCCGCCTCCTGTCTTTTCGAGATCTCTCCCACGAGCGACACCTCGGCATCCGTGGCCACGGCGGGGGGGTTCGTTCGGGCGAACCTCGCGGAATGCGGGGCGCCGTGAGCACCAGCTAGGCTGGGCGGAAGGGGCGCGGACCGCCCCCATCCCACGCGAGGAATTCGGCGACCGCCCCCTGGTCTTTCGGGTGAATGACGAGGTGCGTGCGCGTCGCGCGGTAAATCTCATCCACAGGCTCTCCTTCGTCGCCCTCCTCTTCAGCCCACGAGCCGAGGTTGATGTACGTCGCCGTTCCGTCGTTGATTTCAATCCTCGCGGGCGTGTGGGTGTGACCCATGACGACGAAGGCGGCGGGAAAGAGCCGCGCGAGGTGCGCCGCGCTCTCGATCATTCGCTTCTCCGGTAGCGCTATCCGCCGTCTGGCCAATCGACGGTCCCCCAGCGCCCAGGCAACGACGAGGCAGGGCGCCGCCCACCACGAGTGCATCGCGTGCGTGGCGGTCAGAAGGCCGACGACGAAGACCGTGACCACGGCGGCGAATCCGAGCGCGAGCCGGTCGAGGAGGACGCTGGCCAGAATGCCGCCCACGGTGCGAGTCAAAGGCGCAACCTGAAGTGCCGCGAGCGCGTGAATTCGTTCGATGCCGACGCGCGTCGCCTGCGCGAGGAGCGCCATTGCGCCGTCGTGCTCTTTCCTGAGCCTGCTCGCGGCTCCGGAGAGGAGCTCGTGGCGAAGTCGAAGGAGCTCGCGGATGGCGCCCGCGAAGCGCGCGACGAGCTGAAGCAGTCCGCCCGCGCCCAGCTTCGTTGCGAACGTCACGTAGTGCCCGATGCCGTGCGCATCGTGCCCGTACTCGTGCATCCCGCGGGTCCGTCGGACCACAAAACGTAGGAGCACGTCCGAGACGCTGCGGGCCATGCGGCGTGGGTCCGCCGCCGAGAGGGGCGCCATGACGTACTGGCTCGCGCAAAAGGGATCGTACTGATGCCCGTGCTCGATGTACGCGAGCCCTGCAGCGTAGAAAAACCACGGGTGGAAGACGATGCGCTGCTCGAACGCGGGGCCATCGATCGCGCTGTTCTGCGCGGCGCGCGCCCGTGCGAGGAGCAGCGCGCGGAGGTCGTCCTTCACTGCGTCCCAGTACAACTCGAGGTCGTGGTTGCCATGGACAAAAGCGAGCGCGTGCCCCGCGGCGACGAAGTCCGCGAGCGCGTCGAACACGTCACGATGGCGCTCGACGACCAGCCGCAACTTGATGCGGACATGGTCGACGGCGTTACCCAGGCCATGCTCGCGCTCCTCGTCGCTACGCTCGGTCGCCAACTCAATCCCCTCGGCGCGTACCGCCATCCCGACGAAGTCGATGAAGTCGCCTGCAACGACGAGGCGCCAGCGGGCGCTCGGAGGCGCGACCGTCCTATAGTGTCTGATCAGCTTGACGAGATCCTCGTCGACGCGGCGCGAACGGGGAATCGGATGGCCGAAGTCGTTCAGGTCGCTCCCGAGGTGCACGTCGGATAGGACGAGCAAGCTCTCCACAGCCAGTGTCAACGCAAGACCTAGACCCGCCACGACGAGCAAGCAGGATGCGCCTGCCTGGCGCGCCGAGCGTTCATGTCGTGCGGGCAGAGCTATCGCGGCGCGAGGTGACCCAAGGCACCGCGATATCTCGCCACGTTGGCCCGGGGAGTGCTTGACGGACCCTAGCGTCGCCCTCTCGTCAATAGGCATCTTCTCTATTTGCCAGCGAGCGCGACATGAAGGGAGCCAAGCCCATGAGTTCGACACAGACGTCTCGAGCGGATTCGCCTCAACGGGCCGACTCGAAGGTCGAGCGCTGGAAAAGCATGGTTTCCGTCGGGACTCTGGTCGCCATGGCTCCGGTGATAGCGCTCGTCGCTGTCTTGCTCATCGGGTCGGTGCTTCCCATTGTCGTCCTCGGAATGGTCGGGACCTTGGTCGTAGGGCCGCATGGGCGCGCGCAAGCCTCCAGGACTCCTCTGGGGCCGCACGGAACGCTGCAGACGCCGCGAACACTGGCGGCGCCGACGACGGCGTAGCCGACACCGACGAGCGAGCGGTACGAAGCTACGGGAGCACGGCACGCGTCGTGCCGCGGCGCGCCGCAAATGCACGACCGACGAGCGCTCGTTCTCATTGTGGACAACGCCGAAGGCACTCTGCCAATTTTGCTCGCGGAGGGCCTTGCTCGTCACGACGTCGAATTCGCCCGAAACGCGTTCGACGCCATTTGTCGTATCAACTGCTCGGGGCGCCCGCACGACGTCATCTTCTGCGACTTGGCAAGTAAAGATCCGGGGCCAGGACTTTGGGCGTACCTTGCGCTCCTGCGCCCACCTGCCGCAGAGCGGATGGTCTTCGTCGCCTCGACGCCGTTGCCCTCGGAGACTACGGCGTTCGTGCAATGCATCCCGAACCCGTGCGTCGACCTACCCGTCGACCCGGAAGCGCTCGACGCTCTCGTGAATCGTCGCGCCGGCCCTCGAGGGCCGGGTCTCGCCCGACACGAGCCAGACGCCGAATGCTCGTCCGCGCTGCCCGAAACCGACAAGAGCGCATGAGGGGCGGTCTCTCGCCACGACAGGCTCCGTCCTCCCCGACGGCGGGGGCGACGGGAGCATCGCGGGCTCCGCCGACGGCACGCCGTTCACGTCCGTCGTCACGGCGTACTGGATCGGGGCGCCGGACAGCACCGCCACGACGGTCGTCTACGTGTTCGCTGAGCGCGACGTGCACACACGCTTGCTGCAACGTGAACGTCTGCACCGATGCGATGTGCGCAAGCGCAACGCTCGACGCGCCGGCCTGCGATCGCCCGCAACCTTCGCCCCTCGCGCACGCGTCTGCCCCTTCCCGCCGTCGCGGTGTCAATCGTCGGGGACGACCTCGTCGTGGATCTTTCGCGCGCCGTGGATCGGACGGCGCGTACCGGCTGACGCCGGGCGCTCGCAGACGCACCCGCTCGGCCAGACGCTGGTCGTCACGTTGCATCGCGCAGTGCCGCGTCCCGCGTCCCGCCGAGGCTGCGCCGCCCTCATCACTCGGGCTACTATTTGCATCTTCCCGTCGCTGGGTTCAGCGCGAACCCCATCGTGCAGGTGCACGAATGATTGGGGAGGCACATCCCGTGGATGGATGAAATCGCCGGGTCGTCGTTGCACGTCCAGTCCTGTCCAGGCGTACAAACGCACTTGCTGAGGAAGCTTTCCGGGCAGCACCACGCGATCGCGTTGATCGGCACCGACGTGCACCCGGCCTCCAAGAACGAGGCTCCGCTGGTTGTGCCCGGGCCCACGCAAGTCCACTGGACGGGTGGGTCCGGCGCGGCGCAAGAGGTCGCGCTGCGAGAGCACCCGGTGATGCATTCGGCGCCACCTTCGCTCGCGCCGCCTGCGTCATGTCCGGCAACTGCGTCGACCCCGACGGGGCCGCCGTCGGAATTCAAGCTTGCGGCACCATCCCCGGGAGCGTCCAATACGGCGCGTTCGGTTGTCGCGTCGCCGATCGCCGCGACCCCGGCGTCGGAGATGGCGGTGGGCGTGGTGCCGTCGCAGTTCACGCATACGTCGCCGTGGCAAGTGCAAGTCTGGCCGCAGCCAAGCGACGTGAGCGACAGAGCGTGTGCGGCAAGCACCACCGTCACCGCCGCGAAGACGTGTACCGTTCGACCCAAGGCGCGCCATTTTAGCCCGTTGCGATCGCTCGTGAAGGGCTCAGGAAGTACCCGCAGACGTTGACCAACCCCCTGCGCTTGTCGTGGATGCCCAGCTGGTTCCACGTGGCCATCTCGAAGAACTCTTCGAGCGTGCCGAGCCCTCCGCACATCGTCGCCGCCAAAGCCGGGGACCTTGATCGCGATGAGCGGGTGCCTCTCACGTGTAGAGCGTCCCCTCCTGCACGAAGCACAGCTCGTTGCCCCACGGGTCGGTGACGTAAAACGACTTCTCGCCCCAGGGCCGGACGATCACGTCGCCCGCGGGCTGCCCATGCACCTTGAACGGCGCGAGTGCCTTCAGCACCGCGGCGCGCGCGTGTACGGCATCGACGTCTTCGACGGCAAGATAGAGTGACTTGGGGCCAGGCGTCGGCCTGACGCCGCCCTGCGCGACGTCGAGCACCGCGAGTATGACGCCGCCGCAGTCGAAGTAGTGGCGCGCTCCGGGGTGGCGCTTGCCCGGCGTGTCGAGCAGCTTCGCATAGAAGGTCGTTGCCTCATCGAGGTTCGAGACTTCGGCAGTGACGCGGAAGATCTTGGGCGTGTTCTTGCTGGTGGTCATTGCTCTGACGGCCCTCGCGCCGCACTTCGACGATCCGGGTAAACGGGTGCCATGCCTCGTCCGCTCGAAGCAGAGGGATCCGGAGGGCGGCCGGCGGCACTCGCGAGCAACCACTCTTCGTCGAGCTGGCCAGTCAAGGAGCGCCTGTGGGCGTTACCGCAGAGTCGTGCTCCGCGAAGGGCAGCTCTGAATGATACGAGTAAATGTGATGTCGTCGCAAGTGATGGCGCTCGGCGTGACGCCCGCACCACCACTCGCGCCCTTGCGTCGCGCTGCGACGCTCGACGCACTCGGGGCAAGGTGGTTCGATGATGATGATGTGCGAAGGTTGGGGCGACGGCCGCGGACCGGCGACGAAGACAGGGCACTTGGCCGTCGCCAGAACGCGCTCGCCCGTGGAGCCCACGAAGATGCTGCGGAGGTGGGGCGCCTTGTGGGTGCCGACGACGATCATGTCGGCATCGAGGTCCGCTGCGAGTTGCGCGATTTCTTTGGCCGGGTCACCGCGCCGAACGTGGATGCCCGTCCGTAGCGGCCCACCGAGGCCGAGCGCGGCGGCCTTGTCCGAAACGTAGAGCTTGAGCAGCCCGGCGGCCTCGTTGGACTTCTCGGCGCTTGCCTCGGGGTGGACGACATGGATGACGTGAACCTCGCCATGAGGAATGCGGGCAGCGAGGCGAAGGGCTTGGTCGAACGCGTGGCCGCTCGACTGCTGATCGTTGAGGTCTATACCCAGGACGAGCACGAACGATCTCCCGCCGCCGGTGGCGACTACGTTGGACATGGTGCGCTGAGCCTCCTGCGCGAGCCGTTTGCATCAGCCGCGCCACCTTGCGTGGTACGTCCTGCGCACGGGTGAGTGCCTCGGCTCGAGGGTTCGCGCGCAGCAGTTGCGTCGGCCGGCATATCGTGCGCTTCCTGAAGCGCGCAGCGACCAAACGCTTCCCGGAGCTTCACGACAGGTCTTCCCAGCGAGGGGCGCGCGGCGACGGGTGGCCGAGTCGGCCGAGGTCTTGCAGCGCATTGGCGGCATGACCATCGAGTTCAACCACCTTCTCGTTCCGCTGGACTTCGAGGAGCCTTCGCAGCATGCGCTCGAGGCCGCGATCGAGCTCGCGCGCCGCTTCGGGTCGCAACTCACGTTGCTGCACGTCTACGAGGTCCCGTCGTACGTGTACGCGCAACCGGGCACCCTTGGGGTCGACCTCGCGGGTCCAATCGCCGACGCCGCGCGCGAGGTGCTGGAAAAGACTCTACGTGAAGCGCAGACGAAGGTCGCCGGCGCCAAGGCCCAGCTGCGGCGGGGCGCGCCCGCCACCGAGATCCTGGCGGCGGTGGCCGACGTTCGGCCGGACCTCGTCGTCATGGGAACACACGGTCGCAAGGGCGTCCGCCATGCCCTTCTCGGCAGCGTCGCCGAAAAGGTGGTCCGCCATAGTCCGGTGCCGGTGCTGACGCTTCGCGAGGAGGCATCGACCGATACGCCGCGCGCCCACGTCGAGCCCAACGAGCGTCAACAGTACGTGCGCTGATCATCGATGCTCCACGGGGACTCCGTCGTGCACGGAGGCGCTCGGGTGGATGATGACCACTTCGCCGCTCTCGAGTCCCCCGAGGATCTCGGTGTTCAACGCGCCCCGGTGCCCGGCCTGCACGGCGCTCGTCCTGGCGACCCCACTCCTTTCCACGAAGACGGCCCATTCGTGGCCCTGCCGAAAGAGGGCGCTGGTCGGCACTTGCAGGACGTCCGGCCTCGACCAAACCGTGATCTCGACCTCCGCGGCGAAGCCGTCGCCAATCGAGTCCCAGCCATCGGCCGGCCCATTGGGGTCGAGGACCACATCGACCCGCTGTTCGTCGACGCCGAGCGCCGACGTCTTCGTGAACGCAGAGGGATCGACCCGGCGCACCTTGGCAAGGAGCGTGACGGAACCTCCCCAGTGTACGAGGCGCGCCGGCATTCCAGGGTGGACCCCGACCGCATCCTGCGACAGGACGTCGGTCACCATCTCCAGCGCCCGCGGATCGCCGACTTCGATGAGAGCGGCGCCGGCCTCGACCACGCCCTCGCTCTTGTGCTGAACGTGGAGCACTCTCCCTTCGACGGGGGAAGTCACGTCGAACTGCTCCGAGGGCCGCGTGCTCGAAGCGAAGCGTTCGAGCGCCGCCCTCGCTTGCTCGATGTCATGCGAGGCGACCTTCTCGGAGAAGCGAGCCGATGAGAGCTCGGCATCCCGGATCCGCATCTGTGCCACGGCGTCGTCGAGCTGCGCCGGGGGTAGCGCCCCCTGCGCCGCGAGTGCCTGCGTGCGCGCGAGGTCCGCACGCGCCTGCTCCGCGGCGGTGTCCGCGCGCGCCACGGTCGCGGCAGCCTGCTTCTGCGAGTCGACGGCCGACGCAAGACGCTGCTCGGCCACCTGGCGGGAGCGAGGATCGAGCAGCGGGCTCGCGAGAGGGAGCAGCCGGGCCAGCACCGTCCCGGGCCTTACCGCGTCGCCCTCGTTCAGGTCGATGCGGGCGAGGGTTCCGGTCACCGGAGCCGACACGGTGTAACGCTCCCGGACGCGCGCGCGGCCTTCGTCGACGACCTCCTGCTCCAAGGGCGCGCGCGTCGCTGTGGCGACGTCGACTTGGACCGGATGCGGGCGCATGAGCGCAAAGACGCCCGCCGCGAGCGAGACGACGATCGCGATCGCGAGGAACCGGAGCGACCATTTCATGGGCTACCTTAGTCACGAGCCTTGAGAACGGCGACGAGATCGAGCCGGTCGGATTGCCGGCGGACGATGAGAGCGCTCGCGAAGGCGGCGAGCACCACGACGAAGGCGGCGACCAGATACGAGCCGGCCTGGAGCGTGAGGGGGATGCGCAGCAGCTCTCGGTCAATCGTCGACAGCGACAATCCGCCGATGACTCGGCCCAGATAGAGACCCGGGGGCACGCCGAGCAGGACCTGAATGGCCTGCTCGCCGAGCAGGACCATCGCCAGCTCGCCGCGGGTAAATCCCAGTATCCGCATGGTGGCCAGGTCGCGGCTCCGCACCTCGAGCGCGATGCGGGCGTTGTTGTACACGACGCCGACCGCAATCGCCGCCGCGAACACGGCGAGCACCACCTGGAAAACGACGAACACGTCCCCCTCCTGCGCGCGTACGAGCTCGCGCGCGACGCTCGGCCGGCTCACCGACGACACGTGCGGCATCGCGTCCAGGCGACCGGTTACCTCGTCGATGTCCCGGTGATCCACCGCCAGGAGTAGGACGTTCACCCGCGGCTCTTGCCCGAGCAGCGCCGCGAGCTCGTAGGTATCCATGTACCCGGTGATCCCGATCAGGTCATCGACGAGCGCAGCGACCCGAACCTTCACCCTGCGCCGGTCCGATTCGAGGACCTCGACATCGACCATGTCGCCCGCCTGCACGCCGAGCGATTCGGCCAGCGGACGCGAAAGCGAGAGTCCCGAAGGAGGCAAGGTGAGCGGCCTTCTATCCGTGCCGAGGATGCGGTGGAGGTCGACCTCGGGGGAAAGACCCAGGATGGCGGTCGAACGCATCCGCTGCCCGGCTCGCAGACGAACCGGCACCTGGCGCTCCCCCTGGGCCTCGATGACTCCCGGGATGTGCGCGGCATCCCCGACGGCTCGCCACGCCCGTGGCTCATCGAGCACGGCGGTCAAGTCCTCGCGCTCGGAAACCTCGAACTCCAGCCGAAGCATCTCGTCCACGGAGTCACCCATGACGCTGCCGGCGAGAACGATGGCCGCTGCGAGCGCGATGGATCCCGCCGACAAGAGGAGCCGCACCGGGCGCCTCAGGACATCCCGGAGCACCATGCGCCCGACGGGTGGAAGGAGAGCGTACGTTCCATCGAGCGGGGACCTCTTGTAGTTGGGCGGCGCCTCGGGGCGCATGGCTTCGGCCGGAGGGATCGACGTCGCCCGGCGAATCGCGGTGGACGTACCGCCGACGCCCGCGAGGATTGCGACCGCCGCCGATCCGCCGACCGTCCAGGGGCTGAATCGAAACAGGTACTCCGGAAAGTAGAAGTAGCGCGCATACGCGCCGAGGATCCCCTTCGCCGCCAGCATGCCGAGAAGTGAGCCGAGCGCCGCACCCAACGCGCAAACCACGACCGCGAATTCGAGGTAGTGGCGCGTCAGCTCGCGCGTTCGGTAGCCGAGGGCCTTGAGGGTCGCGATCTGTTCGCGCTGTGTGCCGACGATGCGCGAGAGCAGTACGTGCAGCAGAAAGGCCGCGACGGCGAGGAAGACGACCGGGACGGTG
>DATGJA010000572.1:0-14210 GCA_035295445.1 Polyangiaceae bacterium
CGGAGCTCGTCGAGCGGAATGATCTGCGCTCCATGGAGATGTCCGAGCTCACCGTCGCATTCGCCGCGGGATCGCACGTCGAGCACGTTCACCTCAGCGCGATGGCTCGCCACCCACTCCGCCGCGATCTCCGCGACGCCCGCGTACGTCGTGACCACCGGCCCCCAGTCGGGCCGCGGCGGCGGGCGGCCGTCCTCGGGCTGGCCGGCCCTCAGGTTCGCCGGCACGGCCACCGCCAGGCGCTTGGGATGCGGCAGGCCGAGGTTGTGCATGTAGCCGACGAAGTCCTCTTCCCGGGCGTCCCCGCCGATGCGCGGGTTGTAGCGCCGCTCTTCGCCGATCGTGCTCGCCGTGCGCCCGTCGTAGTCGTGCGCGGGAAGGACGAGGCACTCGTCCGGGAGCGTCAGCAGCCGTTTGCGGATCGACCGAAAGAGCTGGCTCGCGTCACCCTGCTGGAAGTCGGTGCGGCCGGCGCCCCGCACGAGAAGCGCGTCGCCCGTGAACACCCTCGCGCGGTCCTCGCTCACGAACGAAAGGCACCCCTGTGTGTGGCCGGGCGTGGCGCGCACCTCCAGCGCGTGGGCGCCGAAGCGCACGACATCGCCGTCGGCGAGCGGGAGGCTGACGTTCTGGGCCCCGTAGCGGCTCGAGAGCCCCACCCGGCTCCCGAACGCCACCTGCATGAGCCAGGCGCCCGTGACGTGGTCGGCGTGGCAGTGCGTGTCGAGCGTGCAAAGGAGCGCCAGGTCGAGCTCGCGGATCAATGCGGCGTCCCGGGCGTGCTGCTCGAAGACCGGGTCGACGAGCACGGCCTCCCGTGTCCGCGCGTCCGCGAGCAGATAGGTGTACGTGCTGGAGCCGAGATCGAAGAGCTGCCGAAAGATCATCGCGTCCCTCCCCCCCCGGCGCCCGATGCGCTAGTAGCAGATCAGCATGGTCTCCCAGGCCACCCTCCGCGCCAACCTCTCGCAGTGCCTTTCCGAAACCGACCTCCCCACCCTCGGAGAAAAGTACGAGGGCAAAGTCCGCGACAACTACACCCGCGCCGGCCGCCGGTACATCGTCGTGACCGATCGCATCAGCGCGTTCGATCGCGTCCTCGGCACGGTGCCGTTCAAGGGACAGGTCCTCAACCGCCTCGCCGCGTGGTGGTTCGAGAAGACCAAGGGCGTCGCCCCCAATCACATGCTGCGGGTGCCTGACCCGAACGTCCTCGAGTGCGTCGAGTGCACCCCCATCCTCGTCGAGATGGTCATGCGCGCCTACGCGACAGGCACCACGTCCACGAGCCTGTGGACGAGCTACGAGAAGGGGGTCCGGGTGTTCTGCGGCCACCGCTTGCCGGACGGCCTAAGGAAGCACCAGCGCCTCGCCGAGCCGATCCTCACGCCGACGACCAAGGCGCCCAAGGGCGAGCACGACGTCTCCGGGTCGCGCGAGGAGATCCTCGCTACGGGAAAGGTCACGGCGGTCGATTTCGACGCCGCCGCCGCGATCGCCCACAAGCTCTTCGCCGCCGGCCAGCGCATGTGCGCCGAGCGCGGCCTCATCCTCGTCGACACCAAGTACGAGTTCGGGCGCACGCCGAGCGGTGACATCGTCGTCATCGACGAGATCCACACGCCCGACTCGTCGCGCTTCTGGCAGGCGGGCACGTACGAAGAGCGCTTCGCCGCGGGCAAGGACCCGGACCCGCTCGACAAGGACTTCGTTCGCCGGTGGTACATCGCGCAGGGCTACAAGGGCGACGGCGACGCGCCTCCCATGCCGGATGACGTGCGCGTCGGCGCGGCGGAGCGGTACATCGCCGCGTACGAGCAGATCACCGGCGAGGCCTTCGTCCCGGACGAGGCGCCGCCGGTGGCCCGCATCGCGAAGAACCTCGAGCTCCGGAAGCGATCATGAGGGCCACCGTCGTCGTGCGTCTCAAGCCCGAAGTGCTCGACCCTCAGGGCGACGCGGTCAAGCGTGCACTCGTGCGCCTCGGCTTCGAGGGGATCAAGGGAGTTCGCGTCAACAAGCTCATCGAGATCGAGCTGGACGAGGCGCACGGGAAGGACCCAGCCCTGCCGCAGCGCCTGCGCGCGATGGCGGACGAGATGCTCGCGAACCCGGTGATCGAGGACTACGAGGTCACATCATGAACGGCGTCGGCATGAAGAGGGCCGCGAAGAAGGCGAGCGTCAGGACCGCGACGATCGCCCGCCCCGGCGCGAGCGGCTGAGCGCCCGTCGGCGGGTGATCGAGCAGGTGGCTCTCGCGCCGCAGGACACCCCACTTCGCCTCCATGGCGAGGAGAACGCCGAGGCCTGCGAACCATGCGGTCCATAGAACGGTCGACGAGCTGTCGCGGAGCACCCCGGCGAGCAAGGCGAGGCCGAGCGCCCCGAACGCGCGCGTGCCCGACGCAAGCTGGACTTCATCCGACCCCGAACGCGACGACATGGCCGAGATGAGCGCCAGCACCTCGAACCAGACGAGCCAGAAGAGCGAGTTGTAGACGTGACGCCCCAGGTGCCAGAGGCCGAGCCCCGCCCGCAGATCGCGCGCGACGAAGCTCGCGACGCTGACGAAGAAGAACGCGAGCATCGACCTGTGCACCCAGCGCGCCAGGCGGTCCTGCCTCGGCCCGAAGAGCGCGAACGCGACGTGCCCCCCGTCGAGCTGGCCGGCGGGAAGAAGGTTGATCATCGTGACGAACATCCCCCCCCACGCGGCGAGGCCCACCGGTGACAGCACGACGTCGTACCCGTCCGGAACCGATGGCGCGAACCAGTGGTCCAAGAGGAGCATGAGCGGAGACGAGCCGAGGATCGCACCGTCGGCGGTGCCGTCGATCTTGATGATCTCCGAATGCCGCACGCCCCACGCGTAGAGCGGGATCGCCAGGACGAGCCCCGCCAGGGGGCCCGCGGCGCCGATGTCCAGGAGCGCGCGACGCGTCGGGATCGACGACCGCATGCGGATGACGGCCCCCATCGTGCCGAACGGCGAGAGCAGCGGCAGCGGGAGGAAGTAGGGCAGCGACGCGTCGACCGAGTGCAGGCGCGCGGCCACGTAGTGCCCGAATTCGTGCGCCAGAAGGATGCTCATGAGCGCCGCGGTGAACTGCGCCCCGTGCCACAGGGCGACGCTTCGGGCCTCGTGCGCCTGCGTATCGAGGAGCACGTTCGTCGCGAACACGCTGACCACCGTGGCGGCGAAGAGGATCGCGTTCGCGCGCCAGGGCACCGACGCCGTGGAGGGGGTCGTCGGCGCCCGGCTACTCGAGGGCGTCGCGGAGGGCGGAGGCGAGTCGGTCGAATCGGGGAGCGAAGCGGGCATCGATGGTTCCTACGTCGGTGTGGAGCCGGAGCTCTCCCCGGGCGAGGGAGGGATCTTCGCGGACATCGGTCGCCCGCGCCGTGTCGAGCCCGCCGTCCCGGAGCGCCTGGCGCAGCGCCTCGGCGTCCGCGGGGTGGGCGTCGATCGCCGCGCGCCTCGCGCCACGGGCTTCTTCGAGGACCCCGCGCGCCAGGTCGGCGATGCGGGCGGGCTCGAGCGAGAGCGATACGCCGAGGAGCCGCTCGGCCAGCGCGACGGCCATGGGCACCACCCGATCGGCGTCTCGCTCGATGCGCTCGAGCTCCTTCGTGCGAAGCGCCAGCCAGCGGGCGGCCAGATCGGCGCGCGCCTGCTCCCGCACGCTCTCGACGGCGTTCGCTTCGGCGGCTTGCGCCCGGGCGCGGGCCTCGACGACGAGCGCTTCGGCGCGGGCGCGGGCCTCACCGAGGATCCGCGCCGCCTCGGCGCGCGCGGCGACCTCCTCGCGGGCGATCCGCCTGCGTCGTCCCTCGCTCGGTCCGGGCGCGAGGAACGGCTTGGCGTCCTCGGCCTCCGTCCGCCGGATCACGCGGGCGCGCGAGATCACGCGATCCCCGCGCCGTCGATGCCGGCGGCAATGGCGGAGAGAGCCCGAGCGAGCGCGCGCGCCCTGCCCTCGCGCGTCTGCTCCCGGAGCCCCGAGACGAGCTCCCCCGCGCGCGCGGCCCCCTCGGGCCCGACCGCGTCCACCAGCGCGTCGAGCGGCTCCCCCAGGGCGGTGCCGATCGCAATGAAGGCAGACTCCCAGGGGATGCTCATTGCGACGCAATGTAGCGCGCGCCGTCGCTCAGGTGTACGCGGCCATCGTCGACAAGTTTCTTCAGGTGCGCGCGGACGCTGAGAAGTGCGATGGGCCAGACGGCGGGGGACGTGTCGTCGTACGCGCGGGGGACGACCTCTTCGGCGCTCGTGCCTCGCTCGCCGGCCTCGGCCACTGCGGCGCGGACGCGGTCCTCGCGCATGCGACGGTGCGCCACATAGCGCCGGAACACGCCGGACGGCGCGTCGATCGGTTCGCCGTGCGCGGGCAGGCCCAGGCGCGCGTCGAGCCCCGCCAGCCGCTCGAGCTGATCGATGTACGCGCGCATGTCGCCGTCCACCGGGTCGATCAAGATCGTCCCGACGCTGGCCACCATGTCGCCGACGACCAGCACGCGCGAGACCTCGTTCCACAGGCAGACGTGGCCGGGGGCGTGCCCGGGAGTGTGCAGGACGCGCCAGCGCTCGCCCACGGGCCCCTCGAGGTCGATTGCGTCGCCGTCCTCGAGGAGGCGGCCCGCCGGGACGTCGAGGCGCTCTCGCGTCCGCGCGTGAGCCCACAAGGGAAGCGAGAGCTCGCGGCCGAGGACGTCGAGGCCGCCGACGTGATCTGGGTGGTGATGGGTGGCGAGGATGGCCACGGGCGTGCGCCCTTTCGCCGGGAGCGACCGCGCCCACTCGATCCACGCGCGCTGCTCGTCGGCGAACGGGGTCGCGGGCTCGACGAGGAGGACCTGCCGCGCTCCGAGGGCATAGCTGTTCGTGTGCGTCGCGGGCGGGAGCGTGGGCGTTCGGGCGGGAAACACCTCGATCGACGGCGACAGCTCCTGCGAACTCATCGTCTCAGCGCTCGACGACCACGGCGAGCGCTTCTCCTCCGCCGATGCACAGCGACGCGAGCCCGCGGCGCGCGCCGCGATCGCGCAGCGCATAGAGGAGCGTCGTCACGATGCGGGCGCCCGTGGCGCCGATGGGGTGGCCGAGGGCGACCGCGCCGCCGCGCACGTTGACCCTCTGAAGATCCAGCCCGCACTGCTTGCTGCAGACCATCGTCACCACCGCGAACGCCTCGTTGATCTCGTAGAAGTCGATGTCGTCCGTTCGAAGGTCGAGCTTCGCCATCGTCTGCTCGATCGCCTTCACCGGCGCGGTGGTGAACCATTCGGGCGCCTGGGCCGCGCCACCGTAGCCGACGATGCGCCCGAGGGGCTTGAGGTTTCGGTCCTTGACGGCCTTCTCGCTCGCGAGAAGGAGCGCGCTCGCCCCATCGTTGATGCTCGAAGCATTGGCCGCCGTGATCGTCCCTTCTTTCGAAAACGCCGGCTTGAGCGACGCAAACTTGGACGGGTCGCCTTTGGCGGGCCCCTCGTCGAGGCTCACGGTCGTCGGGTCGCCCTTCTTCTGCGGAATGCGCACGGGCTCGATCTCGGCGTCGAAGAGCCCCTCTTTCTGCGCGGCCAGAGCGCGCCGGAAGCTCTCGCGCGAGAAGTCGTCCTGCTGTTCGCGTGTCACCTTGTACTCCGCCGCGCACCGGTCCCCGCACGTCCCCATGTGCACGTTGCCGTAGGGGTCCCACAGCCCGTCGAAGATCATCCCGTCGACGATCTTCGCGTCGCCCATGCGGTAGCCCGTCCGCGCGCGGTCGAGGTAGTAGGGTACGTTGGACATCGACTCCATCCCGCCCGCCAGGACGAGGTCGACGTCGCCGACGGCGATGGCGCGGGTCGCGGCGATGAGGGCCTGCATGCCCGAACCGCACACCTTGCTCACCGTCGTGGCGGGTACGCGGTTCGGGATCCCGGCGGCCATGGCC
Organism: Polyangiaceae bacterium; assembly: GCA_035295445.1. GTDB lineage: Bacteria > Myxococcota_A > Polyangia > Polyangiales > Polyangiaceae > Palsa-1150. The sequence goes on from DATGJA010000572.1 coordinate 5,936, forward strand.
GCCTGCCGCGCGGGCGCCTGGCCGATCCCCGCCGAAAGGACGTTCCCCAGGTAGACCTCCTGGACGTCGTCCGGGGCAACCCCGGCGCGCGTCAACGCCCCGCGGATGGCGACGGCGCCGAGGTCGGGGGCGCGCTGCGAAGCGAGCGTGCCGAGGAACGAGCCGATGGGTGTGCGTGCGGCGGAGACGACATAGACGGGCGGCAGTCGCTGGGGCATGGGCGGGCCTCCTCTTTTGTATGGTGCAATCGCTCCAGGCGTTTCGTCGAGGGGGGATGCAGGCGGGGAGCGCCCGGCCGATGCCGGTCAAAAACGTTGGCCTCGCCTAGGCTTGCGGGTGCTGTGCGCGTCCGTTACCCTCCGCGCCCCGACCTAGGAAGGCCCATGGCGAAGACGAAGGACGCGACGAAGACCAAAGAAGCGAAGACGCCGCAGAAGGCGCAAGAACAGAGCAAATTTGCGCAGTTTGTCGCGGCGAAGAAGCTCGACACCCGCCGGATCGTCGCGGCGTCCCACGCCCTCGAAAAGCTGCGTCCGGAGGACCGCCTGATCAAGCTCGGCAAGCGCCAGGCGAGGGCGGCGGAGGGGACCGAAGGGGGCCCCAAAGAGACGCGCAAGCCGCGCTCGGGGCGGCCGGTCACCCATCGGGCGATCGACGCGGCCATGCGCGGTGGACAGCTGAGCGGCCCCGCCAAGACGCGGATTTTGCGCGCCGTGAACCGCCTGCTCGAGCAGAAGAAGCAAGAAAAGGTCGAGCTTCGCGCCCTCTTTTGAGGGGGGCGCATGGGACGGGTGCCGAAAAGTGGGCCGCGATGGCCTGCGGCCGGCAGGCTGGAGCCATGCTCGTCGTGGCCGCCGCCGCCGTCCTTGCCGTCCTTGCCGTCGACCTTCTCGATTTCGTGAATCGCCCCAAGACGGATCGGGGCGTCTAGCGGCCATAGGACGGATCGGGGGAGGGCCCCGCACGCCCCGTCCGGTGAATGCCGGGCTCGCCGGTGCACCCAACCTTGGTAGGTGGACACGACGGTGGTAGCGGTGGCGCAAGGGTCCCCGATCTTCGCGGTCTTGCGGGGCTGCGAGACGGTCCGGGGCGAGGTAAGGTCGCGTATGCCGGATGAGGATCGACTCATTGGGCGTGCGGTCGTGGGGGACACGTCGGCGTTTCGCCAGCTCTACGAGCGTCATCGTGCCGACGTGGCGCGCCTCGTCTACCGGATGCTGGCGGGCCGGGGCGATCTCGAGGACGTCGTCCAGGAGGTCTTCGTCCAAGTCTACCGGAGCCTCAAAGACTTCCGGGGGCAGTCCAAGTTCAGCACGTGGCTGCACCGCGTCACGGTCAACGTGGTCCTCATGCACCGTCGGGCCGCGCGAAGCCGCCCGGTGCTGACCGAGGAGCCCGTCCGTGAGCCGGGCGACGCCCGGGACGTACGCCCGGACGAAGACGCAGAGCGTCGCGAGCGCGTGCGCGCTTTCGGGCGCCTGCTCGAACGGCTCGGCGATCGAAAGCGGATCGTCTTCGTCCTCCACGAGCTCGAGGGCATCCCGCCGGCCGAGATCGCGAAGATCGTCCAGGCGCCCGTGCTCACCGTCAGGACGCGACTTTTCTACGCGCGGCGAGAGCTCGAAGCGATGCTGGCGGACGAGCCGGCGCTCGCGGACATGCAGCTCACGTTTTCGAAGGCGTCGGGCGCCGGGAGCGACGCATGAGCAAGGCCTTCGAGAAGCTCGTGCGCGAGGCGCGCGGGGAGATGGGCAAACGAGAGGTCGAGAGCGTCGACTGGCGGGGCGTCGACGCGAAGCTCTTCGCGAGCATCGACCGCGAGCAACGCCAGGAACGCGCGAGGTTCATCGCCAGCCCGGGCCGTCGGTGGGTGGGCTTGGGCGTGGCGGCCGCCGCCGCCTTGTTCGTCGCCGTGTTGGCCGGTCGGGGGCGAGAGGCCCCGTCCGGGGCGCTCGCGGTCGCGGACGCCCGGGAGAGCGCGGGCGAGGTCGTGCGGGTCGAAGGAGACGGCCTCGTGCTTATCGACGGCAAGCCCGCGACGAAGGGCGCCGGTCTCCACGTCGGGGACGTCATCGACGCCCGCGCGGGACGGATGACCATCGATCGCCCGGGCAAGGTGACGTACGAGGTCGAACCCGGCACGCTGGCCATCGTCACGCACGTGCGCGGCGGCATGGTGCTGGCGCTCGAGCGCGGCACGGTCGAGGCGCAGGTCGTCCCCGTGGCGAGCGGCGAGGCCTTCGCGGTCGACGTCGGCACGTCTCGCGTCGCGGTGCACGGCACCCACCTCCGGGTCGAGCGCGCCGGCGAACGGGTGATCGTGGACCTGAACGAGGGTGTCGTGACCGTGGGCGAGGCCCCGCGGGTGGGGTCGTTGCTCGGGGCGCTCGTGACGGCCCCTGCGCACGCGGAGTTTTCCGCGCAGGATGCGCTCGACACGTTGACGGTCAGCCACGCGGCGTCCGCGGTCCGCTCGCCCCTGGTGCTCGAAGGGCCTCCGCGGCCGCGCGTCGACGCGGTGACTCCCATCGAGCCTGCGTCGCCCAAGGTCGAAGGCGCGGGCGGTATGCACCCAGCGCTGCCCGGAGCGGCGCTGGCGGTGCGGCCCGAGGCCCACTCCCAGAACGGCGGGGCGCAACTGCTCGTGCCCGACCCGAACGCCGAGGCGACGGTGGCCGCCGCGGTTCGCGCGTGCATGGCCGAGCGGCCGCGGCCCGAGAACGTGACCATCGAGGTGAGCACGTCGCTCCACTTGGACCTGAACGACGACGGCACCGTCCACGCTGCTCGGTTCGACCCGCCCGTGGCGCCCGACGTCAACGCGTGCGCCGCGCCGTCCATCTATCGGACGCGCTTCCAGCACGCGGGCGCCGCGACGATACGCATCGACTTCCAGAACTAAGTCCCGAGGTCCCCACCGGATCTGGAAACTGGGACGCGCCGACGCCCTGGCGGGTCACGGCATCGGGTGGTCGGTAAACCACTGCCAGAGGACGTCGTTCGCGACGATATCCGCCGATCGGGCGCCCTGGTTACTGCCGCACACGACGGTGCTCCCCAGCCAGTCGTCTCCGCCCGGCCAGTAGTGCCCGCCGCCGTCGACAGTGCAGAGCTCCACCTGGCCCGCCTGGGGGCACGGGTAGAGCTCGCACGTGGCTGCCCCTTGCGTCAGGACCGTCGTAGGGCCTCCGTCCGAGCACCCGTTGCGCGCCACCCAGCTCTGGATGGTCACCCTCACCGGCTCGAAGGTCACGAGCGACAGCGGCCCGTAGCCGCCGTCGAACGGGTAGCAGGCGTCCTGCGTCCCGTGAATGTGGAGCACCGGGACGGGCCGGCCGGGGTTGCAGGGGAACAGGGTCTCGGTGGGCGTCTTGTCGTAGTCGGTCTGGCCGCTCCCGCCGCTCACCGCGACGATCGCGGCGATACGGTCGGACATCTGGCAGGCGAGACGATGAGAGAGCATGCCGCCGTTGGAGAAGCCCGTCGCGAAGACCCGCTTTCGGTCGACGCACGTTTGCGCCTCGATCGAGTCGAGCATCGCGCCGACGAAGCCGACGTCGTCCACGTTGCCGTTGTATTGGGCGGCGTACTCGCAGCAGTTGCCCGCGTTCCAGACGTCGAGAACGAGGCCCGAGTCGGCCGGGGGAGCTGGGTTGGGCGGCGTCCCGAAGGCGGGCGTTCCGTCGGCCTCCACCAGCACGAATCCGCTCGCGTCCGACTTCGCTCGGAGGTGGGTGAAGCCATCGAACTCGACTGCGTTTTGTCCTCCCCCGTGGAAGGCGAAGACGAGGGGCGCTGCGGCCGTGGGGGGAAGCCCCGCCGGGACGTGAACCGCGAACGTGCGGACACCCCCGTCGATCGTCAGCGTCTGCGAATGGTCGCCCGCGGCGAGGGACGGACCCGCGCACGGTGGGGTCGCCGCGTCCGAAAGCGGAGGTGCCGCGTCGCCATCGGCGTCCCCGTCAGCGTCCTCTCCCATCGGCGACCCCTGCGCGTCGTCGACGGACGACCCGGCGTCGGAGGGTTCGCCGGGTGCGCCGTCCCCCACTTGCAGGATCGCGCCGTCGTCGCCCGAGATCGTCGCGTCGGCCGGGTGCTTTGCAGCGCCCTCGGTCCCGCGACGGGAGCTCGACGCGTCTCCGGAGCTCCCGCAGGCCACCGTCGACAGGACCGCGACGGCGGCGGCGATGTACTGCGCGGCGTTCATCGAGCGCCCTTCGATGTACGCGGCGACCCGGGCGCGTGCAAGGCACGGGCTACGGACCGAGCTTTGCGTACGCGTCCACGAGCGCGCCCCCCGCGCTACACTGGTACGGATGCGCTGGCACCGAGCGTTCGTTCGGTCCGTTCTCGCGCTGCTCGGCGTGGGTGCGTCGACGAGCTTGCAACCCGACCTCGGATTCGCCACCCCCGCGTTGCTGTTCGGCAAGCCGGTCCGCCTCGACCGGGATCACAAGCTTCTCTCGTGGTCCCCCCGGAGTTCGCCGTACGCGCACGTCGCCGGCCTCGCCTTCGCCGCGCTCGAGACGAAGTTCCCGGTTCAGGACAACGGGCTCGAGACCTGGCTCACTTTCTCGCGGTTCGACCCCGTGACGTTCGATGGGATCGCCTGGCCGCACAACCCGGCGGGTTTCTACGCGATGCTCACGGACTCCGCGGTCCTCTGGTACGCGTTCAGCGGCGACGGGGCGGCGATCGACGTGGCTCGCAAGGCGCTCTCGTACCAGATCGCGCACGGCTCCACGCCCGCGGACTGGGATTGGGCGCGCGTCCCCTACGCGAGCTCGGGCGCGGGGGACGTCGACTATCACGGCGCGGACGACTCGTGGTGCGACTCGTGCGGGCGCGGTGACGGCATCGGGGTGATCGAGCCCGACAAGGTCGGTGAGCTCGGGTACGCGTACCTGCAGATGTTCGAGGCGACGGGGGGCGAGACGCTTCGAGAGGCAGCCCTGGCGTGCGCGGACGCGCTCGCGGCGCACGTGCGCGAGGGGAATGCGCTCTCGTCGCCGTGGCCTTTCCGCGTCTACGCCGAGACCAACGCCGTGCGGGAGGAGTACTCGGCGAGCGTCGTCGGTCCCCTGACGCTGCTCGAGGAGCTCGAGCGGCTGGGGCTCGGGCGGGTCGCCGCGTACCGGCGGGCTCGCGAGATGGCCCAAGCGTGGCTCTTCGCCGTCCCCGTGGTCAACGACGCGTGGAGCGGTTACTTCGAGGACGTCGCGATTCACCAGAATCCGGCGGCGAACATCAACCAGTATTCGGCCATGCGGACAGCTCGGTGGCTGCTGTCGCACCGCGACCTCGATCCTTCCTGGCGCGAGCACGTGGCCCACCTGCTCTCGTGGACGGTCGAGCGGTTCGGCGGAGACACGGCGACCGAGCGGGGGGTGCAGTGGGGCGCGCTCGCCATCAGCGAGCAGCACGACGACACCGCCAAGATGGCCAGTCACACCGCTCGCTTCGGGGCGACCCTGGCCCTATGGCACGAGGCCACAGGGGATCGGGCGGCGCGCGATCAGGCCCTCCGGTCGCTCAACTGGGCCACGTACGCGTGCAACGAAGACGGCGTCGTCTCGGTCGCGGAGAGTTCCAACGAAGGTTGGTGGTTCAGCGACGGATACGGCGACTACATTCGGCACTTCCTCGTCGCGATGGCCGCCGTGCCGGACTGGGCGCCCAGCGGAGAGGATCACATGCTGCGGTCGTCCTCGGTCGTGCGGCGAATCGACTACTCCCGCCGCCGCATCGCCTGGACGACGTTCGATCCGAGCGCCGAGGAGACGCTGAGGCTGAGCTTTCGGCCAGTGGGCGTGCGCGTCGACGGCGTTGCCCTCGAGAAGAGGCCGGTGCTCGGCGGCGGAGACGGCTACGAGGAGCGCGCGCTCGCGTCGGGCGGATTCCTCGTCCGCATTCGCCACAGCGCTCCGGGCGAGGTCGTGGTGACCGGCCTGCGCTAGGCCCTAGAGCAACCGCGTGTTCATCGACGGCGGAGGCTCGCTCCGCTCCGCAGAGCGCGTCTCGCCCGGCTTCGGGGTGACGATGGCGTCGGCGGCGGTCGGGAGCACGATCGTGAACGTCGTTCCCGATCCGGGCTGCGACTGCACCTCGATCGTCCCGCCGGTGTTGCGAACTATGCTCTGACTGATCGCGAGCCCGAGACCCGTCCCTTGCGTCTTCGTGGTGAAGAAGGGGATGAAGAGGTTGCGAAGCACCTTGGGTGAAATGCCGGGACCCGTGTCGCGGACGCTCACCTCGACCAGCTCCGCCTCCTCGGTCCCACGAGCGCGAGCGCCGCCGCCGAACGGTCCGGGCCCGTCGGGAGAGGACCTTCGCCCCGACGGGGCCGCGCCGTCGAGCGTGGCCCCCCACGCGCGCGTCATCCTGCGAACGGACGTGCTGACCGTGATCTTGCCTTGTCCGTCCATCGCCTGGATGGCGTTCTGCATCAGGTTCATCAGCACCTGGCGAAACTTCTCCGGGTCCATCCGCGTCTTGGGGATCGGCTCGCCCAGATCGAGCTGGACGTCGATGGCCCCGTCGGTGATCTGGCTCGAGAGGATCTGCACCGTCCTGCGGACCGCGGCGTTGACGTCGAGCGGGATGGGGTTGCCCGCGTGCGGGCGCGCATAATCGAGGAAGCTTCCGACGACGCGATCGAGGCGGTTCACCTCCTCGAGGATGATCCCCACGAACTCGCGCGCCGTCGGGTCGTCCGGCGTGACAGCGCCGACCTCCTCCAGGAGCTGCGCTGCGCCCTTGATCGCGCCGAGCGGGTTCTTCACCTCGTGCGCGAGGCCTGCAGCCATCGACCCGAGGGCGGCGAGCCGGTCGCGCTCCTTCATCCGCGAGTAGACGCGGCTGTTCGCGACGACGACGCCAATCTGCGTGGCGATCCCCTCGAGCAGCGCGATCTCCTCCGGCGTGAACGCGTCGCGCACGCGATCGTCGGCGAGAAAGAGGAGACCGACGCTGCCCTCGTCCTCCGTCCGCACGACGAGCACCACCGCGCTCTGCAGCGCTCCGAGCGACGCCGCCGCGGCGGTCACCGCGGCGTCGGCCTTCGACCCGTCGCGCGCGATCTCCTCGAGCGAGAGGGCTCCGCGGTGCGCCAGCCGGTCCAGGATGGGCCGCGCGCCGATGACCTCGACCCGCTTGGGGACCGCCGCTCCGGTGGACCCCGCGAGATCGAACCCGTCCCCGTCCTGATCGAGCAAGTAGAGCGCAGCGGTGGTGATGCGGCGCGACCTCTCGAGGCCCTGGACCAGCGTGTCCACCATCTCGTCGATCTCGAGCACGTGGGCGAGCTTGCGGCGCAGCTCGGCGACGCTCGTCTCGAGGTCGTAGCGCTCTCGGAAGAAGAACTGATGAATGCGCGTTTCCACCTCCGTCTGGAGCGGCTCGAAGAGCACGAGGAACACGATCGCGGCCAGGACCGCGTTCAGGTACATCGTGTCGAAGCCGCCCATGACCATGACGAAGAAGTAGAAGATGGCGGCCAGACAGAACGAGAGCGCCGTCGAGACGAGCAGACGGCCCGCGAGCTCGTAGATGTCGGCGAGCCGCTGCCGCGTGACCGACTCGGCCAGGACGAAGAGGAACACGATCGCCAGCACGGCGCCGATCGGCGGAAGGTGGACCCCGAGGTACGAGAGGAAGTCGGCGAGGGAGAACGTCGTCGCCGCCGCTCCCACGACGACGAGGAACCTCACGCGATCGCGCACGGCCCGCGAAGGGCTGCGCTGCCCGCGTCGCGCCAGCGTGATGAGCGCGGCGGCGAGGAGGCCGAAGACATACGTGTAGAGCGTGCCGAGCGCGTAGGGACTGTTGTGGTAGGGCGAAACCGAGACCGCGACGACGGGCACGCCGGCGACGGCGGCGAACCTAGCCAGGGGGATGCGTGGAGGGTCGGGCTTCTCCAGCGGGACGACGCTGAAGAAGAGGTGGATGGCAAACTGGGGCAAGAGGACCGTCAGGACGCCCGTGACCCGCTCCCACACGTCCGCCCGAAAGAAGCCCGTCAGCGACTGGCTGCCGTACCACAGCGCGATGTCCGTCGCGAAGGCGGCGAAGAGCCAGTGCACCGACCGCCGCCCGCGCAAGAGGACGCTGAGGGCGATCGCGAACGCGAGCACCGCGCAGAAGAGAATCGTCTTCGGGCGCAGGTCTTCCACGTGGCCCAGAGTGTAGTCGTAGTGCGCAGACCTTGCCCGAGCGAGGATCCGGGATACTCTCCCGGCCCTCGATGACACGTGCCCTTTTGCTGGTTTTGTGCACC
>DATGJA010000573.1:0-4544 GCA_035295445.1 Polyangiaceae bacterium
GTCGCCGCACTCGCCGTCCATCGCGCATAGCTGCGGAAGCGCAAGGGCGCACGAAGGCAGGCACTTCCCGGACGGCGAGCCGGTTGCGAGGATGGCCGCCAGGCAGCAGACGCCCCCGTCGGAGCAAGAGGCGGCCGAGGAGCACTCGCCCGGCGCGGCGTCGCTTCCGCCATCGCGCAGCGAGTACCCGTCGGTGCTCCCCGTGATCAGCACGCACCCGCCCCCGACGACGAGGCTGACGACCGCGAGGGCGATACGCATCAGAAGGCCGTCCAGAGGTCGAGGCTCGCGCCACCCCCTCTCGACCGAAGGCCAACTTGCACGCCGGTCGCTCGATCCGGCGGATGGGTGAAAAGCAGGACGGCGCCCGCCCCGAGGCCGGCCGCAGCGACGATCCACGAGCCCGCATTCCACCCGCCCAGATCGGCCAGCAGCCCATTGGCGTCGAGGCCCTCTTGCGAGCACACCTTCGCGGCATCGCAGTGATCGTCACGCTCGCTCTTCTTGACGAGCATGAGGCCCGACGTCGCAAGAGCGACGACGCCGGCCGCTCCGCCGATCCCCACAGCGACCCAGCCCCAGGTTCGCCCGAGCTGACGCGACTCTCGCTCCTCCCTCGTTTCGTCGTTCGTCGAGGTCGAGGACGCCGCCGGAGAAGCGACGCTCGCACCGCCGGATGCGCCCTGCGGTGACGCGATCCCCCAAGAGGTCGACTGCGCCGCGCAACCGCCGAGGGCGAGCGCGACGATGAGCCATGGGCGGACGCCTGAACCCACGCGGCGGTGAGCCGCCGTCACAGCCCCAGGCTCGCGTCGACCAGGTCGACGAACGTGGCCGGCGCGAAGATCTGGGCCTCGCCCACCACGTCGGCCACGACCGCGGACGTTCCGATCGTGCCGCCGATGACCTGCGGTTCGAGATGGGACGCGGGCGCCACCGCGGCCGGCGCCTGGCGGACGCCGGTGACGTCGGCGTCGAAGTCCACCTCCGGCGCGGCGGGCAGGCGTCCGGATTCCGGCGGCGGCGTGTGCCGCGGAGGCCGCGATTCTTCCGCGCCGAAGGCCATCTGCGCGAGGTGCTCCTCGGGTTCGGAGACGGGACGCTGCGAAGAGATCGGCGCCTCGTCCTCGCGGGCGGACTCGCGGACGTACTCCTCTGCCACGCCCGCGTCTTGCGCGACGACCTCGCCCGCGGGGACCACGGGGCCGGAGGCGAGCGGCTCCGAGGCGGGTTCCAAGGCGGCCGGTTCGGCCACCACGAGCCGCTCGCGGCTATCGAAGGCTTCGCGCACGGGGACCGGAGGCCGCGCCCCCTCGAAAGAGCCCACGGGACCGGCGGCGCGCTCCTCGATCGGCTCTTGCACCTCGATGTCGACCTCGATCTCGACGGCGGGTGGCTCCGTGCGCGGCGGTGGGCGGGTCGGCAGATCGGTGTCGGAGAACGGGTCGTCGGCCCTGATGACGGAAGGGGCGATCGCGACTGCGTGGATCGGAACGGCGGGGGTCGGCGCGAACGGAGCTCTTGGCGGAGCGGCGGCGGGTGCGCGAGCGGGAGCGGGGGCCGGCGCGCCCGCGGCCGGAACGGCGATGCCCTGCGGGACCTGCGGCGAGCGGACGCGCGCCTCGACCCGCCGCGTGCGGACGCGCTCGAGGAGCGCCTCGAGCCGAGCAATGGTCTCCGAGTTCGTCACGCCCCCCCTCCATGAAGCTTCGCGAGCGCCTCGCCCCAGGGCACGCCACCCTCGATCCATGCACGCACGCGCTCGGTTCCGCGTTCGCTCCCGACGAGAACGCGCGCGACATGCTCGTCGCGCATGAGCAGCGTGCACCACACCTTGCGTCCCGAGGCCGCCTCGACGAGCGCCGCGACGGCGGGCAAGAGCAGCGCGCCGTTGAGCGGTGACCTCTCGATGACGATCACCAGAGCTCGACCCCAGCGCTCGACCCGAAGCGCGCCGATGCCGGCGACCGCCGCTTCGCCCGCGAGCTGCGTCACGAAGCTCTCGACCGACGCGCCGCGCGCGTCCGACAGCCGAGCCGCCGCGCGACGGCCGATGGCGGCGCCCAGCGCCCTCCCGAGGGCGTCGATCGCGTCGACCGGCGCCGACAGGGTGAGCTCGACGAGGGCGGACGACGGGACGAGAAGGAGCGCGTCGGTCCCTTCGCCCGCGCGTACGGCCCCGTGCGCCAAGTCGAACCGGACGGCGTGCGTCGCGTCGAACGAGGGGGAAGCCATGCGGTCTAGCAACATATACGGGCGCCACAAATCGGCTGTCAAATCGGTTGCTCCGGGGGCCGGGTTACAATGCCCATGACAGCACCGTATGGCCTCCCCTTCGATCGCCGTTCGGCGCCGGCTGCTGGCGGCGCTCTTTTTTCTTGTCTTGCCGGCGCATGCGCTGGACGCCTCGACCGGCCCCGGCCCGGCCCTGGGGACCCGCGTCGCATGGGCCGCGCCGCCGGAAGGCGCCGACGCGTGGACGAGCACGTGCTCGACTCGCCTGCCCTTGTGCGTCCAGGCGGCGCCCCGGAGCTTAGGTCAGGCGACCCTCGCCACGCTGAGTTCCACAGAAAGGGCCTGGGACACGCTGACGGGTGCGCTCGGTCTTCCCGCCCCCGAGGCGGCGCTCGGAGGCCCGTGGCGCATCTACCTGATCGACGGCGTCGCGGGCGCCGGCCGAGCCCTGCCGGACGGGACCGATCCGCGATCGCGCTTCGACCGAGCGTCCAGCTTCGGCCTCGTCGACCGACGGGCGGCGATCGGCTGTTCCCTCGACCTCGCGTCGGCCCGGGCGGTCGCCGGGGGATCGCTGTGGCGATCGGCTCCGGCGACGGACGAGGGCAGCGCCTCGGCCGAGACAGAATATCTGGCCGAGCTCGCCACGGGGTGCCCCGCGCACGACGACGACGTCGCCGCGTTCCAATCGCGCCCCGAAGCCGCGCTCGTCGACCCGACATGGCCGGCCTTCGATCGGGGCGCCTCGCTCTTCTTCGGATGGCTCGACGCGACGTTCGCGGCGCGCGCGGGCGCACTCGTCCTGGGTGTCTGGGCCCTCGCGCCGACCCGCACCCCCTGGGGCTCGGAGCGATGGGCCGCGGCGCCGAACGGCTTCGATGTACTGCGCGCGTCCCTCCGGGGCCGGTTGGGCCAAGGGTCGACGTTCGACGACGTCCTCGTCCGCTTCGCTGTCGCGCGCGCGTCGCTCGAGCCCGCCCCGCGCGCCGCCTGGCGTATCCCGTGGCCATCCGGCGCTCGACGCCTCGCGGCGCCCGAGCCGCCAGCGCCGACGGGCGCAAGCTACGTGGTGGTGGACCACGCCGGGGCACCTCCCGGTTCACGACTGCGTGTCGAGGCGCAGTGGGAGGACTACGGCCGCATGCGATGGGTCCTCGTCAAACGCGACGCGACCGGCAAGGCGCTCGCCGAGCTGCCGGTGCGCTCGCTCGACCGCGGGACGAACGCCTCGATGACGCTCGAGGGACTCGACGGCGTGGCCGACGTCCTGATCGTAGGCGTCGACATGGGCAGCACCGAGCGCACCTTCGACCCCACCCAGGCCGGATGGGAACCGCACGGCTGGCTGCTCACGATCGGTGCTGAATGACTACACGCTTGACCGGCAAGGCCTAGGCCGCGCACGCTTCGTAAGTGCGTCCTGCGCGCTGGCTGCACCTTGCACTGCTCGCGCTCGTCGGCGCGCTGCTCTCGTCAACCGCTCGGGCGGACCCGTCCCCGTCGTTCGACGTTCGGCTCCACGAACACGTCGTCTTCTCGGTGCGGCTCGGACGCGCCGAACAGACCGCGCAGGAGCGCGCGCGCCTCGCGACCAGAGCCCTGCAGGGCGCGTTGGAGGATCCGGACCGCCCGACCGCGCGCGTCGAGGAGCAACCCGACAGCACGGTCGTCTTCGTCGGCAAGACGCCCATCGTCACGCTCGGGGAAGAGGACGCAGAGGCGGCCGGGGGCGGACTCAACGTCCACGTCTACGCCGCCGGGATCGCGTCGAAGATCGACGACGAGCTCCGCGCCGAGCGAAAGCGCAGCGCGATCGCCGAGAACGTCCTCTCCGTTTCCCTGGTCGTCTTCACGGCGCTCCTCGCCTTCCTCGCGCTGCGGCAGGTTCGCTACCTGGCGGGTCGCGCGCGCGCTTGGGTCGGGTCGAACCCGCATCGCATCCCGGCGCTGAAGCTCGGCCAGATTGAGGTCGTGCGTCCGCTGGCGGTGCGCGGCGCCGTGTCGGTCGCGCTCGCCCTCGGACAGCGGATCGCAGAGTTCACGATCGCGTACGTCTGGCTCATCATCGCGCTCTCGCGCTTCGAGGCGACCCGCAGCTACACGGATCGACTCGCGGGGTTTGTCCTCGTCCCCCTGTCGGCGCTTATCGGCCGGCTCGGCGCCGCCTTGCCGCTCTTCGTTGTGGCGGCGATCGCGGCGGTGTCGCTCGGCGTGGCGGTGCGTTTCGTCGAGCTCTTCTTCGTGGGCGTTGCCCGCGGGGAGACCCACCTCGCATGGCTCCCGCGCGATCTCGCCGGCCCGACGAGCGT
>DATGJA010000574.1:0-19632 GCA_035295445.1 Polyangiaceae bacterium
GTGGCTCGTGCACGCGGTGCCTCGACGCATGTCCCACGCGCGCGTTCGTGGCGCCGTTCGTCCTCGATCCGAGGCGATGCGTCTCGTACCTCACCATCGAGCATCGATCCGCGATCAGCCCGGAGCTGCGCGAAGCCGTCGGCGAGCACCTCTTCGGTTGCGACGATTGCCAAACCGTCTGTCCGTTCAACGCGGGGGGCCGGGCGCAGGCGCCGCTCGCGGAGGACGACCCCTTCGTACCTCTCGAGCGCTGGTCTCGCCTTCGCCTCGAGGCGCTCCTCGCGCTTGACGACGCGAGCTGGGACGTGCTGGCCGAGGGAACGCCGCTCAAGCGCGCCGGGCGGGGCGGGCTCGCGCGCAACGCCGCCATCGTCCTCGGCAACCGGGGCGACCGGTCATCCCTCGAGGCGCTGGGGGCGGCGGCGCAGAATCACCCCGACCCCATCGTCCGGGACGCGGCCGCATGGGCCGCGGCACGAATCCAAGAGCGCTGAAGACGGCCGGGGTTACTCCGCGTGGGCGGTGCCGTTTTGGGCTGCGACGGGCGCCCGCTCCCGCTCTCGCTCCGCGCCGATGCGCGACCCATCGAACGAACGACCGATGAAGATCTTACGGTCGAAGCTGTCGATGTTCTTGTGAGCGACGATTTGGAAGCACTGCCCCGTCCCCTGGACGGCGATCCGCCAGGACCAGGCGAGAAAGAGGTGCCAGAGGCGGTACCAGCGCTCGCCGTACGAGTTGAGCACGGCGGCCCGGCTCCTCTGCCAGTTGTCGTGCCACTTCTTGATAGTGACCGCGTAGTGGATGCTCACGTTCTCCACGGAGTGGATCTCGAAGCCGGTCTTCTCGAGCAGCGTCGCCACGTCGCCGAGGGGCAGCGACGCGTCCGCGCCCGGGAAGATGTACTTGCTCATGAAGAGGCCCCAGATGAGGTCCTCCGGCCGCAGGCCGATGACCGGGACCCCGAGCTTTGCTCCGCGCCGCAGGCCAGTCCACTGCAGGAAGAAGATCCCGTCGTCCTTCAGGCGCTCGTAGACCAAGTTGCAGAACTTCTGCAGGTTCTTCACGCCGACGTGCTCGACCATCTCGAGGCTCGAGATCCGGTCGAACTGTCGCTTCGGGATGTCGCGGTAGTCGAGGCACTCGATGTGGGCGCGATCGGACAGGCCCGCGCGGGAGATGCGGCCGTTGCCGAACGCCGTCTGGTTCTTGCTGATCGTGATTCCAGTCGTCTTCGCGCCGAAGTTGCGCGCCGCGTGCATCGCGAGCGTCCCCCAGCCGCAACCGATGTCGAGCATCTCGTCCCCGGGGCGCACCATGAGCTTGCGACACACGAGGTCGAGCTTGTTGTCCTGGGCCTGCTCGACCGTCTCGCGCTCGTCGGTGAAGATGCCGCTCGTGTAGACCATGCGCTCGCCGAGGAACGCCTCGAAGAAATCGTCCCCGCGGTCGTAGTGCTCGCGCACGATGCGCTTGTCCTGCGCCTTCGAGTGGATTGCGACCTCGGGAATGAAGCGCGTGAAGAAGAATTCCCAGTTTTGCTTCGTGAGGATGAACGCGACGAGGTCCTGCCGCGCGTCGAGGAACGCGTCCATGTCGGGAATGTCGATGTCGCCGTCGAGGTACGACTCGAACAGCGTTGTCATCGGGATCTTTCCGGCCGCATGGCGAGCAGCGAGCTTGCGGTCATTGAAGACGATGAGATCGGTCAATCTGTTCACGGGTCCCTCTTCGAGCGGCGTCGCGGCAAGGATGCGCTGCGACGTGCGCCAAGGCGGTGAATCGAGCGCTCAAGGGACCACAAGGCGCCTCTCGGTTCAATAAGGACGTGATCGGCTTCGACGATATGCTACCAAGTGCGTTGGATTCTACGCGATGAGAGTCGTCCGCTTCGCACGTACCCAGCGGACCCTGGCAATCCTGGGGGGGGCTCTCGTGATGGCCGCGAGCATCACCTCGGGCGCGCAGGAGTCAGAGCTCGACGCCCTTCGGGCATCGGTCCGGGCGTCGCCCGCCGACCCGGCGGCTGCCCTGGCCCTCGGTCGCGCGCTCCGGCGGGCGGGACACCTTGGGGACGCGCAGCGCGAAATCCGGCGCGGCATCGCGGTGGGCGTCGCGTCGCCGGACATTGCACGCGGGCTTCGGTGGGAGGCGGCGCGCGTCGAGTTCGATCGGCGCGACTTCTTTCAGTCCGTGGCCGCCTGCAAGCCCCTCGAGACGCTCTCGTCGGCCGAGGCGCACGCGTGCTTGGCGGACGCCGACCTCGTGCGGCAGCGAGCGACCGAGGCTCTGGACGAGACCGCAACGGCGCTGGCGAAGGACCCTCGATGCTACGAGGCCAAAGTCGCCGAAGGGCGCGCGTACGACCTCGAGCTCGACGTTGTCCACGCCGAGTCGTCGCTGCGCGCAGCGATCGCGATGCTACCCGACGGGGTGGACGGGCACCTCGCGCTCGGGCGCGTCCTCGTGAAAGAGGGGCAGGGGCCCGCCGCGATCACCGAGCTTCGCAAGGCGGTATCGCTCGACCCGCACGGTCCGGACGCCGCGTTCGCCCTCGCCACCGCGCTGCAGCAGTACGGGGGCCCCGGCGCCGCGCGCGAGGTCGAAGCGCTCCTCCAGCAGGCCACGAACCAGCGGCCGTCGTTCGCCGACGCCTGGCTCGCTCTCGGCGGCCTCGAGCTCGAGCGCGGGCTCGTGGCGCAGGCCGGGATAGCGGGTGAGGCCGTGCTGCGTTCGGTCCCGACGGACGTCGGGGCGCGCGTCCTGCTCGGCAAGGTCGCCCTGTCGCAGGGGCGAGCCGACGACGCCATCAAGCAGGGCGAGGCGGCGCTCAAGGTGGTGAGCAACAGCGCGGCGGCCAAGCTCCTCGTGGCGGACGCGAACGCGAAGAAAGGCGAGATCGACGCGGCGATCGAGGCCTACCAGGCCGCATGGGGGCTCGATCACCGGGACCCGACCCCGCTGGTGCACGCCAGCGTGGCATCTCACGGTGCCGGTCGCGACACGACGGCGCGGGCGTTCGCGGTCCGGGCCACACAAGAGTTCCCGAAGTGGGGTCCCGGCTGGGCGGCCCTCGGCGACGCGCTCGCCGGGCAGGGTGAACGCGGTCTGGCGCGCGACGCGTATCGGAGCGCCCTCGTCGCGCCGGACGGTGCGGTCGACAAGGCCGCCGTGGCCAAGCGGCTCGCGACCCTGCAGTGAAGGACCTCGCGTCGCGCGTCCTCTCGGGCGAAATGCGGGCCATCGGCCGCGCGATCCGCCTCGTCGACGACCGCGGTCCCGGGTGGGCCGCGTTGCTGAAGGCGCTGTGGCCGCACACCGGGCGAGCTTGGGTGCTGGGGGTCACCGGCAACCCGGGCGCCGGCAAGTCGACCCTCTGCGACGGCCTCATCGCGGCGTATCGGGCGCGGAATCGTCGCGTGGGCGTCGTCGCGGTCGATCCGACGAGCCCCTTCTCCGGCGGGGCGATCCTCGGGGACCGCATCCGGATGTCGCGGCACTCGACCGACGAGGGGGTCTTCATCCGGTCACTCGCGACCCGCGGACACCTCGGCGGGTTGTCGCGCAGCGCGCGCGACGTCGTGCGGGTCCTCGACGCGTGCGGCTACGATGTCATCGTCGTGGAGACGGTCGGCGTGGGCCAGGACGAGCTCGAGATCACGCGAACGGCTCACGCGACGCTCGTGGTCATGGCGCCCGGACTGGGAGACGAGGTGCAGGCGATCAAGGCCGGGATCCTCGAATGTGCCGACACTTTCGCCGTCAACAAGGCCGACCGGGAGGGCGCGGACGCGACCGTGCGCGATCTCGAGCTCATGATCGCCCTTGGCAACGAGTCGGTTCGCGCGCTCTCGCGCTCGCGCGGGCACACGACGCACGGCGCCGCGGACGGCCACGTGCCCTCCCGAGGCGCCGGCGACGCGACCGCCGACCGCTGGACGCCGCCCATCGTCAAGTGCGTGGCGACGCGAGGCGAAGGGGTCACGGACGTCGTGGCCGCCCTCGATCGGCACCGCGAGTGGCTCGAGCAGACGGAAGCCGGGCGCGCCCGTCGCCGGGGCCGGCTGGTTGAAGAGCTCCGCGACACGCTGCGCGAGGCCCTCATCGATGCCGCCGTGCACGATCTCGCCAGCCGCATCGACGCGGCGGTGGAGCAAGTCGAGACGCGCGCGGTGGACCCGTACACCGCGATCGAAGACCTCGTCGCCGCGTTCCGCGCGCGTTGACGCCACGTAGCTACTTCTTCCTCGTTGCTCGTTTCTTGGCGAGGCGGGGCTTGGCTCGCCCCGGCTTCGCCGCGGGCGGCGTCTTGCGGCCCACGTGCTCGGCGTCGAAGGCCGCGGGGCACACGTCGTTCACCGAGCATTGCGGGCACTCGGGCTTGCGGGCGTAGCAGCAGCGCCTGCCATGGAAGATGAGGACGTGGCTCGCGTGGTCCCACTCGCTCCGCGGCAGGACGGCGCACAGGTCCTTCTCGATCTTGTCGGGGTCCTTCTCCTTCGACCAGCCGAGCCGTTGGCTCAGCCGAAGGACGTGCGTGTCGACGACGACGCCCTCCGGCGCGTTCCACAGCACCCCCAGGACGACGTTGGCGGTCTTGCGCCCGACCCCCGGCAGGCGCACGAGCTCCTCCATCGAGCGCGGCACCTCTCCGCCGTGGCGCTCGACCAGGGCCTTGGCCAGCCCCACGATGGACTTCGCCTTCACCCGGAAGAAGCCCAGCGTCGACACGTAGGGCTCGACCTCCTTGGGTTCGGCCTTGGCGAGCGCCGCCGCGCCGGGGAAGCGGGCGAAGAGCGTAGGCGTCGCGCGGTTGACCCCCACGTCCGTCGTCTGCGCCGACAGGACAACCGACACGATGAGCTCGAACGGCGACCGGTAGTTGAGCTCGCAGTGGGCCGTGGGATGCTGTTCGGCCAAGCGCGCGAGGGTGCGCGCGGCGATCGACGGGGCCCGCTTTGCCCGGTCGCGGCGCTCCTTGATCGTGATCATCGGCTTAGTTGAGATCACTCGAGGGGGGCAGGCTTCCTCCGTTGGACGGGGGAAGGGTCTCCCCGTTGGGCGGCGGCACGATCGACCCGCCCCCGTCGTCGCCCGCTTCGCTCTCCGCCAGGCGCTCGACCGCGACGATTCGCTCGCCGTCTCCCAGGGTCATGAGCTTGACCCCCTGCGCGTTGCGGCCGGTCTCGCGGATCTCGTCGACCCGCGTGCGCAGGGTCTGCCCGCGGTCGGTGATGAGCATGACCTCGTCGCCGTCTTTGACCAGCTTGACGCCCACGACCGGGCCATTTCGCTCGCTCGCGTCGATGAGGATGATTCCCTTGCCGCCGCGGTTCTGCGTTCGAAACTCTTCGATGCTCGTCCGCTTGCCGTAGCCCTGCGCGCAGACGGCGAGCACGTGGGGCCGCCCGTCCTCGCTGACGACGAGGCCCACCACCTCGTCGCCATCGGCGAGGTCGATCCCTTTGACGCCGTGGGTCGCGCGCCCCATCGGCCGCACTTGCTCCTCGGGGAACCGGATGCTCTGGCCGGACTTCGTCGCGATGAGCAGGTCGCGCGTCCCGTCCGTCAGCGCCGCGTAGAGCAGCTGATCCTGGTCGTCGACCTTGACCCCGATGATGCCCTTCTCGCGGAAGTTCTGGTACTCGTCGACCTCGGTCTTCTTGATCTGGCCGTTCTTCGTCAGCGTCACGACGAATTGACCCTTCTCGATCCGCGGGACGAACGCGATCGCCGCGACCTTCTCCTCGGACTCCATGCCGATGAAGTTGACGATCGCGCGGCCTTTGCTCGTGCGCGCCGCGAGCGGGATCTCGTAGACTTTCTTGACGTAGACCTTGCCCTTGTCGCTGAAGAAGAAGACGTACGCGTGCGTCGATGCGACGAAGAGCTGGGTGACCCAGTCCTCCTCGCGCGCCTCCATCCCGATGCGTCCCTTGCCGCCACGCCGCTGCGCTCGGTAATCCTTGGGGCTCGTCCGCTTGATGTAGCCGGCGTGCGAGATGGTCACGACCATGTCCTCTTCTTGGATGAGGTCTTCCTCCTGGATCTCGGCCTCGTTCTCGACGATCTCCGTTCGGCGCTTGTCGGCGTATTTGGTGCGGATCTCCTCGAGCTCCATGACGATGACGTCGTCGAGGAGCTTGGGGCTGGCGAGGATCGCGCGCAATCGCGCGATCGCGTCGCAGAGCTCCCCGTACTCCTTGGCGAGCTTTTCCTGTTCGAGGCCCGTGAGCCGCGACAGACGCATCTCGAGGATCGCCTTGGCCTGGCGCTCCGAGAGCGTGTACGGGCGCTTCGCGGCGGCCTCGTCGATCTCGACCTGGGGCCGCCCCGCGCGCCGCACGAACGACTCGAGCCCGGCCAGGGGCAGCGCCATGAGGGCTGTCCGCGCCGCTTCCGGATCGGGCGATTCGCGGATCGTCTTGACGACCAGGTCCACGTCGGCCACGGCCACGCCGAGGCCCTCGACGATCTCGCGCTGCCCCTCCGCCTGGCGTAGCTCGAACCGCGTGCGGCGGGTGACCACGTCGCGCCGGTGGGCGATGAACGCCTCGAGCGTCTCCTTGAGGTCGAGCACCGCGGGGCGGCCCTGCGCGATCGCCAGGTTGATGACGCCGTAGGTCGTTTGCAGATCGGTCTGGCGGTAGAGGTGATTGATGACGACCTGGGGAATGACGTCCTTCTTGAGCTCGATGACGAGGCGGATCCCGTCGCGGTCGCTCTCGTCGCGCACCTCACCGACGCCGTCGAGCTTCTTCTCGCGCACGAGCTCCGCGATGCGCGCCGCGACGCGGGCCTTGTTGACCTGGTAGGGAAACTCGGTGACGACGAGCTGCTCCCTCTCGCCGCGACCGTGGGACTTCTCGACGTCGATCCGCGCGCGGACGACGATCGCGCCCCGGCCGGTGCGGTACGCCGACTCTATCCCCGCGCGGCCGTAGATGAGGGCCGCCGTGGGGAAATCCGGGCCCGGCACGAGGCGGATGAGGTCGTCGATGGTTGCGTCGGGCGCGCGCATGAGGTGCACGGTGGCGTCGATGACCTCGCCGAGGTTGTGGGGGGGGATGTTGGTCGCCATCCCCACGGCGATTCCGTTCGTGCCGTTGACGAGGAGGTTGGGTACGCGCGCCGGGAGCACCGTCGGCTCCTGCTTCGAGTCGTCGAAGTTGGCGGCGAAATCGACGCACTCTTTCTCGATGTCGTTGAGGAGCTCGACGGCGAGGCGCGTGAGGCGCGCCTCGGTGTATCGATAGGCCGCGGCGGGGTCGCCGTCGATCGAGCCGAAGTTGCCCTGGCCGTCGATGAGCGGGTAGCGCATCGAGAAGTCCTGGGCCAGGCGCACCATCGCGTCATAGACCGCCGAGTCGCCGTGCGGGTGGTAGTTGGCGAGGACGTCGCCGACGATCTTCGCGCTCTTCTTGTGGGCGGCCGTCGGCAGGATGCCCTGCTCGAACGCGCTGTAGAGGATCCGCCGGTGGACGGGCTTGAGGCCGTCGCGCACGTCCGGAATGGCGCGCCCGATGATGACGCTCATCGCGTAGTCGAGGTAGGAGGTGCGCATCTCCTCCTGGATCGACACGGGGACCCTCTGCTGGGGGCCGGCGGGCGCCGGGGGGTTGGGCGGATCTTCGGCCATGCCTACAACGCGTGTGTAGTCGGTCCGCCCGGGGCGGTCGAGAGTCAGTTGCCCGGTTCGACCGCGTCCGGTGTTCTAAGTCCGCTCTCTCGCTGCGCTCGAGCGTGCGTGCCCGGTGTTTTGAGTCCGCTCTCTCGCTGCGCTCGAGCGTGCGTGCCCGGTGTTTGAGTCCGCTCTCTCGCTGCGCTCGAGCGTGCGGACTTCAGAAGAAGTTGCCGATTGTGAACTCGAAATCGCTCGCGTTCTCGTACGGAAGCGGCGAAAGCGGGAAGCCCCACTCGAAGCGTAGCGGCCCGAGGGGCGAGAACCATCGAATCCCGAAGCCGGTCGAGGTGCGCACGAAGCCGAGGCTGTCCGGGAAGGTGAAGCACGGGCTGACGACCCGGTCGAACTGCGGCGCCGGCGTCGTCTTGCAGAATTGATCCTCGAGGTTCCACGCGTTCCCGGCGTCGAAGAACACGACGCCCCGGATGCCGACCTTGTCGATGATGGGGAACTCGAGCTCGAGGTTCGTGTAGGCCTCCATGTTGCCCCCGATGTTGGCCCCGTTGGCGATAGGCGGTGCGTTCGGATCGAGCGTGGAGGTGAGCGGCAGCCGCGGACCGATGCTCCGGAGGTAGAACCCCCGGACGTCGAGGATGCCTCCCAGGAAGTACCGCTGGAAGATCGGCACCCCGGCGGGATCGGGGCTCGTGATGAGGCCCCACTCCGTGTTGAGCTTGAGGACGAAGCCCGAGCCGGGCTGCCCCGTGTTGCCGCCGAGAGGGTAGTAGAAGCGGCCGGTGAAGCGGTGGCGCAGGTAGTTGAACTCGCTGCCGAACGCCTCCGAGGCGAGCTCGGTCGAGGCCTGCAGGTAGATGCCGGACGTCGGGAATAGGCGGTTGTCGCGCGTGTCGTACGTGATGCTCGGCCGGATCGAGAAGACGCGACCCGAGTTGAACAGGTTCGCGAGCGGCAGCTGCTGGAACACGCTGACGAACCCCGGGCTCGCCCCGAAGAACGTGTTGGTCGGGTTCGTGTCGACCGAGTCCCACTCCGTCGTCGCCGTGAGCGACAGACGCAGCCAAGGCTGGATGAGCGCATAGCCGAAGGTGAGAGCGCCGCCCGCCGAGCGCCGCGCGAAGTTCGGAAAGACGTAGAGGGTGTCGTAGAGCTCGACGTTGGCGTTCCAGTCGCTGTCGAGGAAGTACGGCTCGAAGAAGCGCAGCGTGACGAGCTGCCGCAGGGCGGACACCTGGGCCTGCAGCGCGAGCGCCTGCCCGTTGCCGAAGAGGTTGGCCTGCTGGATCTGCGCGGTGGCGATGAAGCTCTCGATCGAGCTGAAGCCCGCGCCGATCTGGAAGGTGCCGGTCGGCTTCTCGGCTACCTCGATGTTGATGATCATCTTGTCGGGCGTCGACCCCTGCTGAGTCGAGACGTCGACGCGATCGAAGTAGCCGAGGGCCGTGACGCGCCGCTTGCTCGTCTCGAGGCGCGTCTCGCTGAAGAGCTGCCCCTCCTCGATCTCCATCTCGCGCCGGATGACCTTGTCGCGGGTCTTCGTGTTGCCCTTGACCTCGATGCGCTCGACGTGGACGAGCTCACCGCGGTGGATCGGGATGACGATGTCCACCTGCTCGTGGACCGGGTCGAGCTCTGTCTCCGGCTCGGCCTCGACGTTGGCGTAGCCGGCGTCCCGGTAAAGGGTCCGGACGGCCTGCAGGTCCTTGATGAGCTGCGCGCGGTTGAAGAAGTCCCCCGAGTGGGCGCCGATCATCTCGCGCAGCGCACGGCGCCCGCCGAGGGGCTCGACCTCGCGCGCCTCGTTGTCGCGCTCGTAGACGCGGAGCTGACGGATCTTGAAGCGCGGCCCCTCGTGGATCGCGATCGTGATGTCGATCCCTTCCCGGTCCGGCGTGAGCATGACCCGCGGCGTCGCAATCTGGACGCTGAGGTACCCCTTGTCGTAGTAGAGGGCGCTCAGCATCAGCACGTCGCGCTCGAACACGTCCTGCCGGTACGACCCGCCCGAGCCGAACGCGAAGAAGCCGCCATTGCCCGTCTGCATTTGGTCGCGCAGCTCGGACTCGGGGACGTGGTCGTTGCCCACGAACGTCACGCGCCGGACCGTCACCGGCTTGTGCTCGGTGATCTTGAACTTGACGATGACCTCGTTCTCGCGCTGCGGCTCGACCTCGTACTCGACGTCGGCGAGGAAGTACCCCTTCTCGGAGTACGCGTCCTTGATCTTCTGGACGCTCCGGCGCACCGCCGGGATGCTGAGGATGGTGTTGACCTTGACTTCGACCGCCTCGCCGAGTTTGTCGTTCTCGATCTCGTCGTTGCCCTCGTAGACGATCTCCTTGATGTTGGGCCGCTCGCGGACGACGAAGCGAAGGACCACCCCTTTATCCCGCGTCGTCAGATCGACCTGGATGTCCTCGAAGAAGCCGGAGTCCCACAGCGAGTGAACGTCGCCCGTGAGGTTCTCGACTTTGAACAGCTGACCGGCCTTCTCGCGCAGGTACGACGTCACGTCGTCGCGAGAGACGCGGCGGTTGCCCACCACCTCGATGACGGCGATCGGCAGGCCCTCCGCCTGCTCGGCGACGGTCGGCGGCAGGCGCACGGTGGGCTCGGCCGCCAGGGCGGTGGCGGCGGCGGCCGACGTTGCCCCGCCCGTCGTCGGAGAGGGGGCGGCGTCCCCCCCGTCTCCGGCGTCCTCGGGCGTCGCCGTCGGCGCCCCGGCGTCCGTGGGAGCGACCGCCTGCGCCCCTGCGTCGGCGCCCGCCGCCAACGCGGCGCGCGGCAGCAGCAAGGCGAAGAGCACTGCGGCCAGGACGGCGAGCAAGCGTGCGGTTCGCATCGGGGTGGCGCGTTCGCGAAGCATCGTTCGCGCCGGCGCGCGCGAAAAAAGTCCTCGCTGCCTAGCGCACGCGTGGCGTTCCGGTCAACCGGGCGGATCGGCCCCGAGCCGGGCGGCCCTCGCGGTCAGCCACCAGAGTACCGAGGCCAGCGCGAACATCAGTGGCACGGGCAATAGGGCGACCTGCCACGGCGCGCGATCCGCGAGCCGGCCGATGAGCGGGGGCGACCAGAGGTCGCCGAGGGCGTGGATGCCGAAGATGCTCAGGGCCATGGCGCTCGCCTGGAGGCGGGGAGGGGCGCTCCGCAGCGTGGCGACGTTGATCGGACCGCCGATGGCCACGAAGAGCGCGACCTCGCAGGGGAACACCGCGAGAAGGAACGCGTCCGCCGTCGACGCGAAAATCGCCACCGCCGCGAGCGGGGCCGCGAGCGCCGCGGAGAGGGCGCAGAGCGAGATGTTGCCGGCCGCGATCCCGGCGTCCACGCGCGCGTCGCCGGTCGCCCCGCGAGCCCACCGCCGCCCGAAGGCGTCCCCGAGCCAGCCGCCGCCGAGCGTCCCCACGGCGCCCCCGAGGACGGACACGAGGCCGAACCGGAAGCTCGCCGTCCCCACCTCCAGCCCGTAGCGGCGGCTGAGGTATGTCGGCGCCCAGTAGGCGAACCCGCCGAGGGCGAACGTGTGCGCGCAGTAGCCGGCGAGCGCGCCTCGGTAGAGGGGGATCCCGAGGAGCGTCCGGACCGACCCCGCCACGTCCGGACGGGCCGGCGCGACCGGGCGCTCTGGCTCGACGACGAGCAAGCAGAGGAGGGCGGCCGCGATCCCGGGCCCGCCGGCGAGGAGGAACGCGCTGCGCCAGCCGTAGGCCCTCTCGACGGCCCCGCCGACGATGTAGCCGAGGGCGGAGCCCACCGGGATGGCGGCGTAGAACACCGCGAGCCAGCGGCCCTTGCGCCCCTCGGGGGCGACCTCGTCGACGAGGGTCGGCGCGAGGGTGGCGTAGCTGGCCTCGCCGACGCCCACGGTCGCCCGGGCGGCGACGAGCGTCGCGGCGGTACGGGAAAGGCCCGACGCCGCCGTGGCGGCGCTCCAGACGCCGATCCCGAGGGCGATGAGGCGTTTGCGCCCGCCACGGGCCACGCGGTCGCCCAGGTTGCCGAAAATTGGGCTCGTCGCGAAGTAGCCGATAAGGAAAATCGTGGCGAGGAGGCCGCCCTCTTCGTTGGAAAGGTGGAGGTCGTCTTGCACCTTCGGGAGTACCGCGGACAGAACGAATCGGTCGAGGTAGTTGAGAAGGTTGAGGGAGGTGAGAAGGAGGAGAAGGGTCGCGGGCCGGCGAATCACCGCCGCCACGATAACAGCGAGCCGCCCCGCGCGCTTGACACCCGTTCACCCCAACGGCTAGCCGGAGACCCTGCGATGGCCAAGAGCAACACGCCCGCCGACAAGCCGCCCCCCGCGCGCCGTGCGACCGCCGAATCGATGGCGTCGCGGCAGCGGGAGATCTCGGTGAGCGAGTTCTTCACGAAGAACCGTCACCTGCTCGGCTTCGACAACCCCGCCAAGGCGCTCCTCACGACGGTCAAGGAGGCGGTCGACAACTCACTCGACGCCTGCGAGGAGGCTGGAATCCTGCCGGAGCTCCTCGTCGAGATCGTAGAGATCGCCTCCGCGCCGGCGGCCAACCAGCCTTCCAAGTTCCGCGTCGTCGTCGAGGACAACGGTCCCGGGATCGTCAAGGCGCAGATCCCGAAGATTTTCGCCAAGCTGCTCTACGGCTCCAAGTTCCACAGGCTCAAGCAGTCGCGCGGTCAGCAGGGCATCGGCATCAGCGCCGCCGGTCTGTACGGGCAGCTGACGACGGGCAAGCCAGTGCTCATCACGAGCAAGACCGGCAAGGGTCGCCCGGCGTTCCGCATCCAGCTACGGATCGACACCAAGCGCAATCAGCCCGACGTCGTTCACGAGGACACCGTCGACTGGAGCGACAAGGAGCACGGGACGCGCGTCGAAATCGAGCTCGTCGCGGCGTACCGCGGCGGCCGCACCGGCGTGCAGGAGTACCTCGAGCAGACGGTGGTCGCGAACCCGCACCTCGGTCTGACGTACGTATCCCCCAAGGGCGAGCGCCTGGAGTTCCCGCGCGTCACCGCCGAGCTCCCCCGCGAGGCGCAGGAGATCAAACCGCACCCGCACGGCGTCGAGCTTGGGATGCTGCAGACGATGCTCTCGGACTCGCCCGGCAAGACGGTGAAGCAAGTCCTGATGGACGATTTTTCGCGGGTCTCGCCGGCGGTGGCGCAGGAGATCTGCGACGTCGCGAAGGTGAGCGCGAAGACGCCCGCGGATCGAGTTCATGGCGACGAGCTGGATCGGCTGCACAAGGCCCTAGGTCAAGTGAAGGTGATGGCCCCGCCCGCGACAGCCGTCGTGCCGATCGGCGAGGAGCTCCTCATCGAGGGGCTGCGCCGCCGCTTCCCGCGCGCCGACTTCTCGGTTTCGACGACGCGCCCGCCGTCCGTCTACCGCGGCAACCCGTTCGTGGTCGAGGTGGGCCTCGCCTACGGGGGCGACCTGCCGCTCGACGAGCCTGCCGAGATCATGCGCTTCGCCAACCGCGTGCCGCTCCAGTATCAGCCGAAGGCGTGCGCCATCAGCGAGAGCGTCTACCAGACGAACTGGCGCAACTACGAGCTCCAGCAGCCCAAAGGGTCGCTCCCCGTCGCGCCGATGGCGATCGCGGTCCACATCGCGAGCGTCTGGGTGCCGTTCACGAGCGAGGCCAAAGAGGCCGTCGCCCACTACGACGAGCTTCTCGAGGAGATGCGTCTGGCGGTCAAGGAGTGCGGGCGCAAGCTCGCCGCCCACCTGCGGGCGCGGGCGAACGCGGAGCGCGAGATGAAGCGTCGGGGCCTCTTCGAAAGGTACATCCCGGAGGTGGCCTCGGCCATCTCGGCCATCCTCGGCGTCGCGCAGGAGAAGGTCGAGAAGCCGTTCTTCAGCGCCTTGCCGAACTTCGTCGGCGGGGTGGAGGACGCGAACGGCAAGGACGCCTCACCGCCCCCCGCGCCTCCGACGGCGGCCAAAGACCCGCCGAAGGCGAAGGCAAAGGGCAAGAAGGGCCGCGCGCAGCAGCTCACCCTGGTGGAGTAAACGATGGCCGCGAAGAAGAAGAATCCCGAGAAGGCAGGAAAGAAGTCGCAGCGCGACGTCGCGACGCTCTCCAAGATCGAGAAGCTCGCGCGTCAGACGCTCGGTCAGGCGACCAAGGGCGAGAATCCGGCCGTCGACATCCGGACACGGACGCTGTCCAACGTCAGCTTCAACAAGAAGAAGAAGATCATCGAGCTCGGCGACAAGACGCAGACGCGCGAGTTTTTCAACACCGGGATGGTACGCAAGTTCATGCAGACCATGCTCGTCGCGAGCAAATGCAAGACGCTTATCGACGAGGGCAAGACCGTCAGCATCCGCCAGATGTATTACATGTCGAAGCACACGCTCCCCGGGTCTTCGGAGAACACGTTCGAGGACCAGAACGAGAGCGATCCGATCATCGAAGACCTAGAGGTCGGGATCGACGCGCTCCGGGAGGAGCTTCACCTCTTTGCAAACCGCAAGGGAAGCGTCGTCGGCAAGCTCGTGATCGACGACTCCGGCGATCGCATCGATCTGGCGCGCATGGGTCGCGGCGGTTGGAGCATCCCGAGCATCGTCGAGCCCGAAGTCCTCAAGTTCGTCGAGTGCAAAGCGGAGTTCGTACTTTTCGTCGAGAAAGACGCCGTCTTCACGCGTCTCAACGAGGACGGGTTCTGGCGAAAGCACAACTGCATCCTGATGACGAGCCTCGGCCAAGCTACACGAGGCGCGCGGCGCCTTCTGCAGCGCGTGGCGGCCGAGCTCAAGCTACCTATCTACGTCCTCGTCGATAACGACCCGTGGGGTCTCTACATCTATTCGGTCTTGAAGCAGGGCAGCATCAACCTCGCCTACGAGTCGATGCGCATGGCCGTGCCGGACGTGAGGTTCCTCGGAATGAGCTCGTTCGACTACGACAAGTTCAAGCTCACGCCGGCGGTCAAGATCAAGCTCACGAAGGAAGACGTGACGCGCGCCGAGCAGATGAAGGCGTATCAGTGGTTTCAGGACAAGAAGTGGCAGCGTGAGATCCAGGCTCTATTGAGCAACCAATTCAAGATGGAGGTCGACGGTTTTCTCACGAAGAGCATCTCCTTCATCACCGAGGAATACCTGCCCAAGAAGCTTCGCGACCGCGACTACCTGCAGTAAATCAAGGAACCAGCGTCGAGAGCTCCGCGAGGTTGTCGTAGCGCCAGACCCGCGCGACCTTTCCCGCGCGGACCTCCGTGACGTCCACCACGTCGAGCCGGACCACGTGGGCGCGCGAGGGCGCCACCCAGCCGATGGGCCCCACTTGTTCGCCTGCGATCCAGTACTCGACGACGGCGAAGGAGCCCACGCCCCAGTCGTTCGCGATCGTCGTGTCGAGCTGCGCGATGCCCTTGTGCAGCGCCCGGAACTGCGCCCGCGCGGCGTCCTCTTTGCCGCGAAGAGGCTGCGCGCGCCAAGGAAGCGTGAGCTCGACGTCGTCGGTCATCCCGGCGAGGTACGCCGCTTCGTTGGGGACCTCGAGGGCGTCGAGCTCGGACCGCACGGCGGCGACGTTCGCCGTCTCCTCCGGCGAGCCGGTCTGCTCGAGGATCTGGGCAGGTCCGCTGGGCATCGAGGGTACCGGCAAGGAGGCGAGGTCCTTGGGACCGGCGCCGAGCTGCGCCTTGACCGTGGAGGCGTCGAAGTAGACGTGGATGTCGTTCACCGATCCGTCGTCTTTCGTGAAGAGCAGCGTCAGCCCGCGGAAGGTCACCGGCTTGTGCGTCGCGGCGACCCCCATCCAGTCGCGCTCCTGCGTCCCTGCCATCGTCCACTCGACCGCTTGCGCGCTGTCGGTCCGCCATACGCGCGTCGTCACCACCTTGCGATGGTCGAACGCCCCGAAGAGGATCGCGTGCGCGCCCACGACCGCGTCTCGCCCCCGCACGTCGGACATCCCGGGGAACGCAAAGTGGGGGTCTTCGTCGAGCTGGCTCGCGAGCTGCGCGAACGTGGGCGCCTCGAGCGCGGCGGCGTACGTCTCGGCCACCGCGCGCTCCTTGATGGTCGGGCCCGTGTTCGCCGGCGGGGCGGGGCGCGCCTCGAACGCGTGCCAGTCGACGGGGGGCGGCGGGGGCGCCGCGACAGTGCCCGCGGAGCAAGCCGAGAGGACGCCCGCGGCGGTGATGGCCAAGACTCGGGGCATATGGGGGTGCCTCAGGCAAGCGGCGTGCTCGTCGGCGTCCATCTTGCGCCCTCGGAGCGGGCGGTGCGTGCAAACGCGTCCCGCTCGGACCGGCGCGCACACCCTTCGGTGTTTATGAAGTATTTATCGAATCGACGGCGGGTCACAGTGTCTCACGTATCGTGGATCACGCCGCCAAGATGCCCTAGAGCGAGACGCCCAGGAGCGTCTCTTCCATGACATCGATGCGTGGTGCAAGGCTTGCTATGCGCGAGTTTACGGAGATGACCTGCGTCCGCGGCGCCCGCTTTGCGACCGGACTCGCATTTCTCTTGAGTTTTGCTTTCGCGCTGCCAACGGCTCGCGCGCAGGCGATCCCGGAGCCCGCCGCGTTGCCCCAACAACTGTCGCTCGACCAGGCGCTCGCCCTCATGCGCACGCGCGGCCTCGATGTGCTCATCGCGGAGGCGCAGGTCCACAGCGCGGAAGGGGACGTGTCGGTCGCCGGCGCCGTGCCCAACCCGTCGGTCGCCCTGACGTACGGTCGGGTCTTCACGTACAGCCCCAACGGCGGCGGTGCGGGGAGCAGCTGTCCCGCCAGCGACGCGTTCTGCGACCTCAATCAGTACGCGGCCCAGATCTCCGACCAGGCCGCGATCGAGGACTCGGTCTCCGGAAAGCGCGACCTTCGGCTGCGCGTGGCGCGAGCGGCCCTCTCGGCGGCGGCCCTCTCGCGTGACGACGCCCTCCGGAACCTCGAGTTCCAGGTCAAGGCGGCCTACCTGCAGCTGGCCCAGGCGCAACGAGCGTACACGTTCGCCCAGCAGGCGCTCGCGACCAACGTGCGCACGCTGCAGCTCTTCCAGGCGCGCTTGCGCAGCGGCGCCATCAACGAAGGGGACCTCGCGCGCGTGCAGACGCAGAAGCTCGAGGCCGACCAGGCGGTGGACTCGGCGGCCGAGGGAGTGCACCAGGCGCGATTCGCGCTGGCCTTCCTCCTGGGCGCTCGCGGTCCGGTGCCCGAGTTCGCGGCCGACGACAAGGTCCTCGACTTCTCGGTGCCGTCGGCCCTGACCACGCCGACCCTCGATCGACTTCTGCGCACGGCGTTCGATCACCGGCCCGACTTGTTGGCGCTCGGCTACCAGCGCGAGAGCGCCGAGGCCGCGATCGCCCTCGCGCGGCGGCAGCGCCTTCCGGACATCGCCGTCACCCTCGGCTACACACAGACCGGGACGGGGGGGCAGGGGACCAACGCGCCGCTGCAGCCGCCGACGGCGACGATCACGCTGTCGGCCCCGATCCCGCTCTTTTACCAGCAGCAGGGAGAGATCCGGAAGGCCGAGGCCAACCGCGACGCGCAGGCGCTCACCCACGCGAAGACGACGGCGCAAGTGGTGAGCGATGTGTCCGCGGCCCTCTCGGCGTTCGATACTTCGCGCGCGATGGTCGAGCGCATGGAGCGGGGCGGGCTGCTCGCGAGCGCGCGGACGGCTCGCGATATCACGCGCACCCAGTACGAGCGCGGGGCCACGACCCTCATGGACTTCCTCGACGCGCAGCGCACGTACATCGCGACCAATGTCGAGTACTTCCAGGACCTGACGAACTACTGGACGGCGGTGTCTCAGCTAGAGCAGGCGGTCGGCATGGAGCTGCATCGATGAAGACGTTCTCGCTACTTTTGCCGGTCGCGCTGTCGGCGACGGGGGTCTCGTGTCACAAGTCGCTCGCCGCGCCGGAGCCTTCCGGGCCGGAGCCGCCGCCCGGCGAGGTGTGGCTGACGCCGCAGCAGGTGAAGGACGCCAAGATCGAGGTGCAGACCGTCACCGACCAGGACGTGGACGACACGATCCTCACGAGCGGACGCGTGGCCCTCGAGGACGTCCGCTCGGCCCACGTGTTCTCGCCCGTAACCGGTCGCGTCGCGCGCATCAGCGCGGAGCTCGGCGCGCGCGTGAAGAAGGGCGCCCCGCTCGCCGTGATCGAGTCGCCCGACATCGGCAGCGCCGTCAGCGACGTCCACAAGGCGGAGGCGGACGTCATCGCGGCCGAGCACGACTACAAGCGCAAGAAGGAGCTGTTCGAGCAGAAGGCCGGCTCGGCGGCCGACCTGGAGACCGCGGAGGACAACTGGCGCAAGGCGAAGGCCGAAGTGGAGCGCGCGAGGCAGAAATCGTTCTTGCTTCGCACCGGGAACCTCGATTCGGTGTCGCAGACCTACACCCTGGCGTCGCCCATCGAGGGCGAGGTGCTGATGCGAAACATCAACCCCGGCATCGAGGTCCAGGGCCAGTACGGGGGCGGGACGGCGCAGGAGCTCTTCACGATCGGAGAGCTCGACAAGGTGTGGGTGCTGGGGGACCTCTACGAAATGGACCTCGCGCGGGTCCACGTCGGTTCGCCCGCGCAGGTCACCGTCGTCACGTACAAGGACAAAGTCTTCACCGGGCAGGTCGACTGGGTGAGCGGCGCGCTCGACCCGAACACGCGCACGGCCAAGGTGCGCTGCACCTTCGACAACCCCGACAAGCTCCTGCGCCCGGAGATGTACGCGACCGTGCAGATCTCGGTGGACCAGAAGCGGGCCCTCGCCATACCGAGGAGCGCGCTCCTGCGCCTCGGGGAGTACAAGGTCGTCTTCGTCGAGCTCGGCGAGGGCGACGGCAAGGTGCGGTTCGAGCGTCTCCCGGTCGACGTGGACGAGGGCGAATCGAGCCAGTGGCTCGAGGTCAAGCACGGTCTGGACGCGGGGCAGAAGGTCGTCGTGAGCGGCGCGATCCTCCTCTCGCAGAAGCTCTGAGCGACCCGCGATGATTCAGCGAATCGTTGCCGCGGCGCTTCGGATGCCGTTCGTCGTGCTTGCCGTCGCGGTGATCCTCGTCGTCGCGGGGCTCGGCGCGTACAAGGCGCTCGACATCGAGGCGTATCCGAACCCGGTCCCCCCGATGGTCGAGGTGATCACGCAGCCCGAGGGCTGGAGCGCCGAGGAGACCGAGCGCTACGTGACCATCCCGCTCGAGATCGGCCTCTTCGGGATCCGCGGCCTCGAGCACCTGCGATCGCAGTCGCTCTTCGGCCTGAGCGACGTCAAGTGCTACTTCAGCTGGGATACGGAGTACAAGGATGCGCGGCAAGAGGTCATCAACCGCATCCAGTTCGTCACGCTGCCGTCGGGGATGCAGGCGGGGCTCTCGCCGTGGAACGCCATCGGCGAGCTCTTTCGCTACCGGGTGGTCGGCAAGGGCTACACCCTCAAGGACCTGAAGACGGCCGAGGACTGGATTCTCGAGCGGCAGTTCAAGCAGGTCCCCGGCGTCATCGACGTGACGAGCTACGGGGGTGAGACCAAGGAGTACCACGTCGAGGTCGACCCGTACCGGTTGCGGGGCCACGCGGTCGGGCTCACGTCCGTCATCTCGTCGATCCAGAACGCCAACCAGAACGTCGGCGGCCAGCGCCTCTTCATGGGCGAACAATCGTACGACGTGCGGGGCATCGGCCTCCTCGGCGCGCGGGGGCCGCAGGTCTCGCCCGAGCGCGACATCGAGAACATCGTCGTCGCCGAGCAGAAGGGGACGCCGGTGCGGGTCAAGGACGTCGCCGACGTGGACATCGGGTTCGCGCCGCGGCTCGGCATCGTCGGGTTCAACGACACGCCGGACGTCGTGCAGGGCATCGTGCTGATGCGCTACGGCGGCGAGACGCAGCCCACCCTCGACGGCGTGCACAAGAAGCTGCAGTACATCCGCGACAACCACATCCTGCCGCCGGGCATGGACATCGAGCCGTACTACGACCGCGGCAACCTGGTGAAGCTGACCACGAGCACGGTCATGGAGAACCTGCTCG